>NZ_CP137158.1 GCF_040581405.1 Komagataeibacter sucrofermentans DSM 15973 | reverse complement strand
CATCGCCAGCGCAATCATGATGCGGAAGGAAAAGAAGATCACGGGAGAAGGCGGACGCTGGTCACGCGGGAAATCCTTCATGCCCGGTACCTTGCCATTCAGGCTGTGTGTCAGGATGAGCGACCCGGCCAGCGGCAGCCTGATGGCATAATCCGTATGTTCGGTTTTCATGTTGGGAATACCGAACAGTAGTTCAGGGGCACGTGCTTCTGACTCCCAGTCCCCTTCCATCGCAGCAATTTTAACCGGCTGGTATTTGAGCGTGTTCAACCCGTGGGCGTCACCGGCGAGGACCTGCAGAGGGGCAACGAAGGCTGCCATCCACATCGCCATGGAAAACATCAGGCGCACTGGTTCGCTTGCCTGGGTGCCCGCACGGCGTGCCTTGAGCAGATGCCACGCCCCTGTCGCCCCTACTATAAAGGCAACCGAAAGAAAGGCCGCCAGACCCATATGCACAAGCCGGAAAGGGAAAGAGGGATTGAAAATGATGGCAAGCCAGTCCGCAGGTATGAAGCGACCGGTAGCAGCATCAATCGTGTATCCCTGCGGCGTCTGCATCCATGAGTTTGAGGCCAGGATCCATGTCATCGAGATGAGTGTGCCGACCGAGACGCAACATGTTGCTGCATAATGCAGGCCGCGTCCCACCTTGTTCATGCCAAAGAGCATGACCCCTAGGAAGCCCGCCTCGAGAAAGAAGGCTGTCATGACTTCATACGATAGGAGGACACCTGTAATAGGCCCGGCTTTCCGCGAGAAGACCGACCAATTCGTGCCGAATTCATACGACATGACCAGTCCGGAGACGACGCCCATCCCAAAGACGATCGAGAATATCTTGATCCAGTATCGATAGAGATCAAGATAGGCCGCACGGCCGGTTTTAAGCCATAATCCTTCCAGTACGGCCAGATAGGCTGCCAAGCCGATTGAAAAGGCAGGAAAAACAATATGGACGCCTACGGTAAAGGCGAACTGGAAGCGTGCAAGAAGCAGCGCGATATCGTGAGATGGTTGCATGGGTAATTCCCCAAATCCTGATTCAGTCGCAGTTATAAGAAATATAAAATTTCAATAAATGCAGACTGCTAAACGGTTTTGTTGTTGGAATATTCGCACTGTCTGATAGATGTAGGCATCTGTTGTTTTTTTGATTTTTGAAGACGCCTTCAGTTACCATTCTGTCGTCTTTCTAATAATCCTTTAACCATGACATATTGATAAGTGCAGAGTCTCCGGACTGTCTGTTTGAGCTCACCATTTTTCCGTAAGAATGATCTGGTACGAGCCTGATAACGTTAAGATACCAACAGGCGTTTCCGCGTGATCTTTCCTGAAACCGTTGTTGGCAGATGTTTGACGAAGCGGACTTCCTTAAGACCAATCCAGCGACCGAGTGCGTGATTGACCCGTCCGATTATCTCCTCGGAAGAAGGTCTGCCTTCTACGCCGGAGTTAGGTACTACATAGGCGACAGGCCGCTGGCCTCTCAGTTCATCAGGGGTGGCCACTACGGCACAGGCATGAACTTCTGGATGGGCGGCGATGATCTTTTCGATCTGTACGCCCGAAATCCGCCGACCTGCGACCTTTATGACGTCATCGGAACGCCCGAGCATATGCACGGCGCGGCTGGCCTCGATCATACCTTCGTCAAAGGTACGATAATACTGGCCGGTCTCGTCCAGGTAAGCTGCAGGAACATGGATCGCTCCATCCTTCCATACGCCAGCCAGGCAGCCGGGTGGCAGCGGCAGGGAGAGGACAATTTCGCCGCACTGTTCACCGGGTATGGACAGCATGATTTCCGGACGGAATCCCGGTGCAGGCCGCCCGATGTCGTTCATGAGCGCAACCGGCTCACGCTCGGGCAGGCCAAAGAAATGCGCGGTGATGCTCCATCCGGTTTCGGTCTGCCACCAATGATTGACCACGGGTTTGCAAAAATAGGATCGTGCCCACTCCAGCAATGTCGGGTCCGCATACTCCCCGGCCACGAAAATGCGGGCCAGTGCAGGCAGGATGGCCCCTGACAGGTTGCGGCTTTCCTGCCGCATGAGGCGCATCTGGGTGGGTGTGGTGAACAGGCATTTCACCTCGTGCTCATGGCAAAGCGCGCGGATGGCGGAAGCCGATGCGCCGCCTTCCACGATCACGCTGGTGCAGCCGCTGAGCAGCGGTGCATAGACCCCGTAGGAATGGCCTACCACCCAGCCCAGATCCGATGTCGTGAAGAACGTATCGCCGGGTTCGCAGCCATAGATCAGCTCCATGGACAGGGCGAGGGCCACGGCATGCCCGCCATTGTCGCGCACGATGCCCTTCGCATGACCTGTCGTGCCGGATGTATGAAGAATATACAGGGGATCTTCAGATCTCAGCATGACCGGCTCTGCCGGCGCGGACTGTTCCAGCGTATGGAAATCGTGATCCCGTTCCGGCAGAAGCTGAGCCGGGCAGGTCGCTCGCTGCACGATCACGCAGGCCTGGGGTTTATGCTCGGCTTCGGCTAGCGCCTCATTCAGGGCGAGTTGGGATGGTATGGTGGTTTGCCCCTGAAAGCTGCAACTGGCGATGATGATGACTTTCGGCGCCACGCTATCAATCCGCCGAGCCAGCTCAGGTCCGGCGTAACCCGCAAAAACCACCACATGCACCGCCCCGATCCGCGCACAGGCCAGCATGGCGATGGCGGTTTCGATCATGGTGGGCATGGCGATCAGGACGCGGTCGCCTTTCTCCACCCCCAGCGCGCGCAGGCCGCCGGCAAACCCGGCCACCCTGCCCTGGAGTTCCCGGTAGGTTACCACCTGCCGTTCCTTCGTGGCGCAGGAATGCCAGATCAGCGCCGCCTGCCCGCCGCGTCCGTCCGCTACATGCCGGTCGACGGCGTTATGGCAGGTGTTGAGCGTGGCGTCGGGGAACCAGTCATGCCAGCCATCCGCCCGTGTCCTGCATGCGCTCACAGGTGCCTGCTTCCATGTGATGCGTTGCGCCGCCTCCAGCCAGAATTGTTCTGGCTGGCTTGTGGCCGCGTCATACATCGCCTCATATGTTGTCCATGGAAGCATGGCGCTTTACTCCGTTCAGGCTACAGGCACGTCTTTGCCGGTGATCTGGCTGGCCAGCCACGCGGCATCACGCGAAACACCGGAGAACCGTCCCGATCCCCAGGTGTGCAGCCATGGCAGGCCGAGGAAGTAGAAGCCCGGCGCATCGGTCACGCCGCGATGCCAGACCGGCTTGTTGGCCCCGTTGAAGACCGGCACGTCGATCCAGCGATAGTTCGGGCGGAAGCCGATGCACCAGAGGATCGAAGTGATCCCGGCAGCCTTCAGGTCGAGCGGGGTGTTACTGCCATCGGGCTCCCACACAGGCACATAAGGGGCTTCGGTCGGAGCCGTGATCCCTTCACGGGCGATGTAGGCGTCAATGGATTTCTTGATGTCGGCATTGGTCTTGTCCGCATCATCAAGGTTTTCCTTCAGATCCGGCGCGAAGTGCGCCACTTCATCGCGGATTGTCTCCAGCGTGCCATGCAGGCCAACGCCCTTCTTTGCAAAGAGGCGCAGATCAAGATCATGGCCTCCATTTCGGCCCGTGACGTAATGATTGGTCTTGTCGCGTGCACCGTCACGCAGAGGGTGATTATCCACCGTAAGGTCGTAGAAGTGCATGTCCGCAAGCCAGTCCACAACGTCGCGGCCACGGTAGAAGCGCGACACGCGCGGGGCGGAACCGACACAGAGATGGACCTTGCGTTTTTCAAGGAACAGGTCCTCGACAATCTGCGCGCCGGACTGGCCGCTACCCACGACCAGCACAGCCCCTTCCGGCAACTGGGCCGCGTTGCGGTAATCCTGCGAGTGAACCTGATGGATGGCGGGATCGATCGCGCTGGCATAGCCGGGGATGACCGCATCCTGATATGCGCCTGATGCGATGACAACATGCTTTGCGTGCCACGTCTCACCACCTGCTACCACGCGGTAGCCACCACCTTCATGGCGGGTGATGGAGGTAACGGCAGTGTGCTCGCGCAGGGGCGGATTGAAGGAGGCGACAAAGCCCTTCACGTAGTCAATAATTTCCTGCTTCACCATGAAGCCGTGCGGGTCTTTCCCCTTATAGGGATGACCGGGAAGTTCGCACTGCCAGTTCGGTGTGACCAGGCAGAAATTGTCCCAGCGTTCATCATCCCACGAATGGCAGGCCGTCTTTGCCTCAAAGACGATGTGCTCCACCTTCTCGCGGCAGAGATACCAGCTCATGGAGAGCCCGGCCTGTCCGCCGCCCACGATGATGACGGGGATGCTTTTCTCGTTCTGTGTCATGGTCGTTCTTTTCGTCTCAATAACTGAAAGACAGGACGCGCACCTGCGCGTCGGACTGGTTCAGAAAAGGCGCACTGGCCTGCCTTATGGCCTGAAGCTGGCCAAGGGCGCGGCTGCATGGGAAGCCGTAGCGGGCGCGAACCCGCTCGCTGGCGTCCGTCAGGGCGGTGTCCGTCTTTTCAAGAAACGCCCGGACCGGATAATCCTGACCGGGCGTGAAGTGGTCCCTTATGACCAGCGAGGGGGAGTAACAGTCAGTCTCCTTCCCATCGGGCCAGCGCACACGAAAGGTCATTTCGGGCATGGTGAAAGAACTCCTGAAGCAAGGGCATCGGTGCGCGACCGCGCTGCCAGACACCGATATGCGGGGAGGTGCCGACTGACGACATGGCCCCAGTCGAAACGGCGGGCCGTTGCGGGGCCGCTGACCCGGAAATGGTCACGGCTTTCGACGCGCAGGGCGTCGCGCAACGCCATGAACAAGGTGTCGGGGTGCGCCGGTTGGCACCACAGCGCATCCGTTGCTGAAAAATGCTCCGTGAAAGGTGCGATTGCCGGCACGATGACCGGCGTGCCACAAGCCAGGGCTTCCAGCGGGCACAGCCCGAACCCTTCGGTTACGGATGGATAGGCCAGCACGTCCGCCTGCCGGTAGAAGGCGGGCATGTCCTCATCCGCAACCGGCCCGGTGATGGTGACATGATCGGCCGCACCGCTTTCGCGCAGATACGTCGTGAACCGGGTGCGGTAGGCGGAATGATCCAGCAGCGAGGCCCCGCCCGCCACAACCAGATGCACGTCCGGCCGTTCGCGGCGCAGGGCCACAAACGCTTCCAGCAGGTGCAACGTGTTCTTGCGCCGCTCGATCCCGCCCACGGACAGGATCAGGTGACGGTCGGCAGGCAGATGATACCGCGCCCGCAACGCGGCATCATGCGCGGTTGGGACGTGCGAAAAGCGCACGGGATCAACCCCGTTGCCCACGACCGGGGCTTCGCGGCCATGGTCGTTGCGCAGGACATCTTCCCACATTGTGCTGACGGTAAACAGTTCGGTCGCCGCCCTGATCCCCCGTTCCTGCCGCGCGGCAAGGACCGGGTGCGTGAAATGGTCAAGATGGTGGACCGTGCGGGCAAAGCCCGGTATCCGCCCCTCTTCCACCAGTTCGGCCAGTGCATTGGCGCTGATCGGGTCCTGCGCATGCAGCACGTCAAAATGCTGCCTACGCAGGGCGTCCCGGATCTCGCCAATGCGGCGTTCCACCAGCGTTGGCAGGTCGGTCTCAGGCACGGCCGGGATACAGTTTGTGGCGCAGCGGGGCGTGCGGAAGAAACCGGCCCCGGTTACATCCGGCGCGATGAGCGTGGCGTCGTGGCCTGCGTCGCACAGGGCTTCGGCCAGCGCCATGCCATGCACCACGCCGCCACGCGGATTGGTCGAATGGGTCAGGATGCCGATGGAGAGGCTCATGGCGTACACCCCATGAGAGGCATCCGGGCGAGATCCCAGAAGGTTTCCTTCTCGTCCGCCCATGTGACATCCAGCCGCTGCGTGCTGTCACACTGACCGATGACAGAAGCCGCTATGCCCCGCCCATGAAAGCGGGCCATGACTGCCCCGGCCGCCTCGGGCCGGGCCGTCAGCAGATAGCCATAGCTGGGGAATGCGGACAGCCAGCGTTCCATTGGTGCATCGTCGGGACGTGGAATGTCATCGAGCGTGATGGTCATGCCGATACCCGAACATTCTGCCAGCATGAGGGCGGTGCCCAGCAGTCCGGCCATGCTGATGTCCTTGGCGGCGCGGCTTAACCCGTCCTCGGCAATGCCGGGCAAGAGATCGAGATCACCCCGAAGGCGTGCCGCCCCCTCAGTATGACACAGTGCGGAACTCGCATCCCAGAACGGGTGCGGGTCGTGCCAGCGGCCGCGCAGGTCGATGGCGGCGATCAGGACTTCGCCCGGTCGGGCATCGAAACTGGTCAGCAGATGACGGGCACGGCCAAGGATCGCCACCGACAGCGAATTATGGGTGCTGCGCATGTTGGTATGACCGCCGACAACCGGCACGCCATAGGTGCGCGCACCTTCATGCAGACCGGTCAGGATGGACGCGGCCGCCTCGGACGTATCGCTCCACAGCGCGTCCACCACAGCCACAGGGCGACCGCCCATGGCCGCGATGTCACTGATATTGACCATCACGCCGCAATACCCGGCAAACCATGGCATGGCGCGCACGAAGCTGTCCTGAAACCCCTCGCTGGCCAGCAGGAGATAGCCATCGCCATCCGGTATGGCGGCACAGTCATCGCCAAGGCGGATACCATCGCTTGTATCACGACCAAGAATTGCGACGGTTTCGGCAATATCCTGTTTGCCCGCAAGGGCCCGACCGTGTCGAAGCGTGCGCAGCAGTGTCGTCAGTTCGTGTGCCATCATGCCACCTGCCGGTTACGAGGCTGCGGGCGCAGCAGCCAGGTCTGGTCCAGCCCATGCGCCGGATAGCGTGAGAGGTCGGCCTGCATGTCGTGATGTGGCAGCCCATGCAGGGTCATGGCCCCGAGGCTTTTCCAGTGCAGGCGACGGAAGAACAGCACGTTCTGTTCCTGCACCTGGGCCAGGAACCGCGTGGCCCCAAGCCCGTGCGCCGTGCTGACCGCCATGCGGATGAGTTCCGCGCCGATCCGTCCCAGCCTGCGATGGTCTTCATGGACGGCCAGACGGGAGCCGCGCCAGACGCCGGGTTCGGCTTCATGGATGCGCACGGCGCCCACCACCCGGTCCGGCATGCCCGCCATGCAGCACGCCGCGATGATGGGAATGGCAACCGCGTCGATTGCGTCCCGGTCATCATCCGCAAACACCTGCTGTTCGGTGCAGAACACGTCGCGGCGCAGCGCATGGTAGCCAGCCCGTTCCCACGGCGTGCGGACCAGCCGCACGACATATTCCGTAGGGATGAACGGGCGGTCGTCCACGCCTTCGAGGATCGCTGTCATTATTCGTACGCCGAAAGGGAGGAACAGGCGCCACACCGGCCACACCCGGCGCGGATGTCGGTGGATTTCATGTTCGCCTCGCGCAGCATGCGCCCCAGTGGGGCCAGCACGGACTTCATGAAATCGGCCGAAGGCGGCGCGTGATTTTCCAGCGGTGTGCCGGAAATCGGCACGAACGGCACCACGAAGGGATAGACCCCGAGCGCAATCAGGCGTTCGGCCAGAGCCAGAATATCTGCGGCGCTGTCGCCAAGACCGGCCAGAATGTAGGTATTGACCTGCCCGCGCCCGAAGACCGGCACGGCGCTGGCGAAAGCGTCCATATAGCGATCCACGCTGACCGTGGCCTTGCCGGGCATGATCTTCTCGCGCACCGCCTGTGTTGCGGCTTCGAGATGCATACCCAGGCTGTCGGCCCCGGCGTCGCGCAGGCGCTGGAACCAGCCGTGATCGCGCGGCGGCTCGCACTGGACCTGAAGCGGCAGATCCACAGCCGCCCGAATGGCACGGGCTGATTCCGCCAGCACGGCAGCACCCCGATCAACCACATTGGGCGTGCCGGTGGTCAGCACCATGTCGCGCACGCCGTCCAGTTCCACGGCGGCCTTGGCGACCTCGGCAAGCTGCGCCGGTGTCTTGTAAGCGATCGTCCGATCGGCCTCCAGCGACTGGCCAATGGCGCAGAACTGGCAGGACGTGCGCCGGTCGGCATAGCGGATGCACGTCTGGTGCACCGTGGTCGCCAGCGTGTCACGGCCATGCAGCAGGGCGATCTTCCAGTAGGGAATGCCGTCCGCCGTGCTCAGCCCATAAAAGCGCGGGGCGGCCGGAAAATGGATCGTACCCAGTGCCTGACCGTCGCGCAGCAGCGTGCTGGCGCCCCTCTGGTCCGGCGGGCTGGCCTGAAATGGTGAATGCCGCGCGCCAGATGTATAGACCGGGACCATGACGGTCTGGCCTGCAATGGTAATCGTCTTGTGATCCGAAGGACCGGCACCTCCCTTGCGGGCAATGCCGCCGGTCTGCTCACCGATCTGCAGTCCGAAGGATTGCAGGTCGGTAACGAGCTTGCGACCAGAAAGTGTACCGAGCGTCGGAATGGTCATGACGCAGCCTCATCTGTAGATGTGGGAACCGGATTGGCTTCACCAACGTAATGAACGGTGCGGGCGGGCCGCCGGTCCTGAAGTAGGCTGAGCAGTTCGGGCCGGGCGTAATGCCCTACGGAATCCATCATCCGCTTGCGCTTGGTAATCAGGGCGAAGTCGAGATCGGCAATCACCATCCCCTCGCCTTCCGTCAGCGGCGTGCCCAGCAGCTTGCCCTCGGGCGAGACGATGGCCGTGAAACACCCACCCCGCAGCGGCCCTTCCAGCGCGGGATCGCGGGCTATTTCCTTGATCTGCTCTTCCGTCAGCCAACCCGTGGCGTTCACCACAAAGCAGCCTGATTCCAGCGCATGATGCCGGATAGTGACTTCCATCTGGTCGGCAAAGATCTGCCCTACCAGCGAACCGGGGAACTGGGCGCAATGGATTTCCTCATGCTGGGTCATCAGCACGTAGCGGGCGAGCGGGTTGTAATGCTCCCAGCAGGCCAGTGCGCCAATGCGACCGGCGGCACTGTCCACCACTTTCAGCCCTGCGCCATCGCCCTGCCCCCAGACCATGCGTTCATGGTAGGTGGGCGTGATCTTGCGGCGTTTGAGCAGGATTTCACCCGTGGCGTCGAAGATGATCTGGGTGTTGTAGAGCGTGCCGAAATCGCGCTCGTTCACGCCCAGCACCACGACCATGCCGGTCTGGCGCGCGGCCTCGGCCACCATGTCGGTGACCGGACCGGGAATGACGACGGCGCGTTCGTAAAGCGCCAGATGCTCCCCACCGAAGCGGAAAGCCGGCTGGATGAACGAGAAATAGGGATAGTACGGCACAAAGGTTTCGGGAAAGACCGCCAGTTTCACGCCTTTTTCGGCGGCCTCGCGGATGGCCTGACAGACTTTCCGGGCAGTTCCCAGACCATCGTCACCAAGGACGGGGCTGATCTGGATGGCTGCGGCACGAACGATACGGGACATGGCTTGCGGTCCTCCCTTCGGCCTTCAGAGGGTCCAGGTATTGAGGATGAAGGCGTTGTCGCGCCGGGCCAGCAGGATGATGTCGAGCACGTCCTGCGGGTTGATCGGCGTGATGCCGGGGATCAGGTTCTGCTCGCCGTAGCCGTAGAGGGCCTGAAGCGCGAAGCGGCAGGCATAGACCTTTCCGCCTTCCTCAAGGATTTTTGCGATCTGCTTGTTGCAGTTCATGTGCCCCGGAAAGGCTTCGTCGCCCAGACGGGGAAAGCCGCGCTGCACACCAAGGGTGACACCCGGTCCATATAGCAGCACCGACGTCTCGAAGCCCTTGCGGATCAGGCGGGTGGCCTGCAGCAGGTTGACGAACCCGACCGAGCCTTCATTGGCGACGGTGTGGAAGGTGATGAGGGCTTTTTCGCCGGGCTGGGCTTTGACGTCCTCAAAAACCTTGTTTTCATAATTGACGAAGCAGTCGCCGTCTTTGTACGGAGCGTGTTCGACTTTCGGCATGGTATCTCTCCCGTGTGCTGCGGTCTCCGGCAGGGAGCCGGGACTGACCGCGTTGCCGAGGCAAACGTGGCACGGGATGGCAGAGAGCCAAAATATTGTATGCCTTATGAAAAAGGTACAAACGGATCAAATCAGATTACATGCCGCCATCCTGCCACGACAGAGGCATACAAGAAATATACGACAACCATACAATCGTAAGGTGTATCCATAAAGGTCTGTTTTAGCTTGATTTTATAATCACGCAGTCGTGAATGAAGTGCCTTTTTGTTTTTCCGTGTGCCCGCATGGCGCGCCCCGGAATCAGATGGTCCCATCGATTCCAGACACTGCGCGCAGGTCACACAATATCGGCAAAGCCGGGTGAGCGTTTGTGTTGCAGGACCGACAGCACGCCATGCAGGGATTCCTCAAGGCTTGCAGCATCCGGTGCGCTGCCCAATGCAATCCGGGCCCGCTGCGGCGGCTCGCCACTGATGGTGAAAACGGTGCTGGGCACCAGCGCCAGTCCCCGCCTGCGGGCATAGGCCACAAAATCCGCACTGCCCCACCAGTCCGGCAGTTTCAGCCACACATGCGGCCCGTCGGGGTTCATGCAATGCCCCTCCCCCAGCACCCTGCGGGCAATGGACTGGCGCAGGCGCAGTTCTTTCTGGATGGCGTGCAGGATCGTATGCGCCTGCCCTGTCTGCATCCACCGCGCCGTCAGCGCGCTGAGCAGACCGGCATTGGTGAGCGCAATGGCCCGGATGGCCGCCGCGACCCGTCGGGTCATGTCCGCATTGGGCAGGGCCACATAGGCGATGCGCAGGCCCGGACTGAGCGTCTTGGCAAGGGTAGCCACGTAGCTGACACGGCTATGGTCGAGTGCTGCCAGCGCCGGTAGCGGATTGTCCATCAGCAGGCTGTAGGGGTCATCCTCGGCAATATGCAGATGATGATGCTGGGCAACCTTCAGGATATCCTTGCGTCGTTGCAGGGACATCGTGGCCGTGGTGGGATTGTGGATGGTCGGAATGCAGTAGAGCATCCGGGGATGATGTTCGGCGCAGACGCGATCGAGCTGGTCCGGCATCATCCCGTCCATGTCGCTGTCCACGCCGACCAGAATAAGATCGAACTGCGCCGCGATGGTCCGGATGCCGGGATAGGCAATACGGTCGGTGACAATCACATCGCCCGGCTGGGTATGGGTGCTGACAGTGGCCGCCAGAGCGCTCTGGGCACCAGGTGAGACAAGGATTTCATCCGTTCGCCGCTGACCGATGACGGGCGCGATCCATTTCGCGCCAAGCTGGCGTTCTTCCTGTGTGCCACCCGTCACCCGGTAGGACATCAGGCTGTTCAGATCCTGCTGTTTCAGGATGGCTGCGATGTCGCTCTGGATGATCCGCTGAAGCGGTGATTCCTGCGGGATCGGTGGCAGGTTCATGGTCAGATCCACCACAGCCGGTCCCGTATGGCGCCAGTGGCTTTCCCCCGCGCCGACACGGACAAAGGTTCCTCGGCCGACCGTTGCGTCAATCAGGCCGCGTCGGCGGGCCTCGGTAAAGGCCCGGGTCACGGTCGTCAGATTGGTGCCGAGATACTCCGCGATCGTGCGCTGTGGTGGCAACCTGTCGCCTTCCCTCAGGTCGCCCTTGCGGATGGAAAGCGCCAGGGCATCGGCCAGCGTCATGTAAATCGCGTTCGGACTCCGGCTGATCTCTTCTTTCCAGTGGGCGAGATAGGGGTATGCTGACATGGGATGGAATTTCCATACATTCGATGATATTCCATTCGACCATATACCATACAATCCGTGCAATAATGATCGATACAGATGGAGGGTTCGAAAAACCCTCTGGTATTGAGGTCTGCTCTGTGATTCCATTTTCCTTGCGTTGATTGGAGTATGGATCATGAAGCAGACGGGATTTTTTGACGTTGAAGAGCGGCTTGCCCGCTTGAGCGGGCTTGGTGATCAGCTCGAAGCATTTTCCCGGACTGTGGATTTTGAAGTCTTCCGCCCTGACCTGGAAAAGGCTCTGGCGTATTCTGACGGCAGCAAAGGCGGACGACCGCCATTTGATCCTGTGCTGATGTTCAAAATTCTGGTGATCCAGACGCTCAACAATTTGTCTGATGAGCGGACGGAATATCTGATCAACGATCGCCTCTCCTTTATGCGTTTCCTTGGTCTGGGACTTTCAGATCGGGTGCCGGATGCCAAAACGGTCTGGCTGTGTCAAAAGCGTCTGACCCAGGCGGATGCGATCGATGGGCTGTTCAACCGCTTTGATGCCACCCTGCGCAACGCCGGGTATTTGCCGATGTCAGGCCAGATCCTGGATACCACGCTGGTAGCGGCTCCGAAGCAGCGGAACACCAATGCAGAGAAAGCCGATCTTCGGGAAGGACGTATTCCTGAAGACTGGCAGGACAAACCCGCAAAGCTGTCGCACAAGGATCGTCATGCGCGATGGACACTGAAGTTCACGAAGGCGAAGCGGCAGGATGATGGAACCATGCCCTCCAGCGATCTCGCCATCCCGTTCTTTGGCTATAAATCGCATGTTTCCATCGATCGAAAATACCGGTTCATCCGGAAATGGAAAACAACGCATGCCGCCGCCAGTGATGGCGCGCGATTGAGAGAGGGGCTGCTGGATAAAACCAATACAGCCTCAAGTGTCTGGGCTGACACGGCCTACCGCTCAAAAGCCAATGAAGACTTCATGGAAAAGCAGGGCTTTGTCTCCAAGGTTCATCGCAAAAAGCCGCATCTCAAGCCTATGTCCCGGCATATCCAGAAATCGAATGCAGGAAAATCCATTATCCGGTCGCGTGTCGAGCATGTCTTTGCCGATCAGAAGTCACAGACGGGGCTGTTTGTCCGGACTGTCGGTATCAGCCGAGCCACCATGAGGATCGGGCTCGCCAATATCGTCTACAATATGCGCCGCTTCCTCTTCCTCGAAAGATTGAACGCGAGCGCATAGCCATCCAGCGGAGGACAACTCCCAATCTGCTCAAAACGCAGACCGGAGGCCATCGCAAAAACCGTCAATCAAATCGCCAAAACCCAGAAATTACCGGCCAAGCACATCAATCAGGGGTTCTTCGATCCCTCCACCTCTCGCAGGCGTTGTTTTCGCCATTGAGGAACTTGCCCACTCCTTTGAACAGAAATCGTCGGGCCGGACACTGACCGTCATCATCTTTTCCGGGATTACCGCAATCGCTCTCCTGGGAAATTATACATATTTTGGTCGTGCCAATACCTCTATCCCCGTCGGTGTCGCGTGGCTGGCTGTTCTGGTATGTGGCGTGAGTGGTGGCTTGGCGGGCGGCCTTTTCGCGCGTTGTGTCATTCGCCTCTCCAAGGGACTGCCAGGATCACTTCGCCCATTTGCGGCACGTTTCCCTCTCGGTTTTGCCGCTTTATGTGGTCTGCTTCTGGCCCTGATCGGCCTAGTCTCTGACGGGGCGACCTATGGTACGGGCTATCTCCAGGCGCGAGGAATCATAGACGGCACCCTCCATTATCCAGCCTCCTTCTTTTTCCTGAAATACCTCTCCATACTAGCACTACAGTTGCATTTTGTGTCGTGAGTGAGCGCGGATAGCACTGGCCTGATGCGTTCGTCGAAAGACGGACCATCTGAGGATGTGAGAGACGGGTAGTCTGCGTTGTGCAAGTTTTACGACGAGGCGCCTGATCTCCTGAATGGACCAGCGGACAAGGACTGTCGTGTTCTGAGTTGTGTTTTTTTCGGTTTCAGTGAGTTTGCCTGGTAACGGACACTGGCCATGACGGCATAGGCCAGCATGACCAGAGAGACATGCCGATGCCAACCATGCCAGGAGCGGGTCTCGTTATGATCAAGACCAAATTCGTTTTTGGCCGTCTCGAACCCTTCTTCGATCCTCCAGCGCGTCCCTTCAACGTTCACCAGTTCCTGCGTGGTTGTCCCTTTCGGGCTCCAGGTCGTAAAATAGGCAAGGTCCCCGTCAGCGATGTTTCGGCGGATCAACAGGCCACGTGTCCATGGTCCGGCTATAGGGCAGTCAAATTCTTCAGCATCCAGATCAGCAAGCGGAAGATACGCCCAGTCATAAAGTCGCTCACCTTTTGTGCCGTGCCCCGCTGACAGACGACGCCAGGCCTGGTCTGGCAGTCCTGCTGCAATATCTTTCGCCTCTCCGGCAATCAGCGGTTCCGTTGCCCATGATCCGAACCAGTGATTGCCCTTGACCCCAAGCACATATCCAATTCCTGCCCGGCGAAGCGTGCGTTCTACGTCGCCCACGCCATACACGCTGTCTGCTGCAACCCAGCGGAACGGCACACCGGCCTCAATACTTCGCTCAATCATCATCGAGGCTAACGCCGGTTTGGTTGCAAACACCACGTCATCGGGAACGTGGGCCCGCTTCAGACGCTCAGGCTTTGATGTCCAGTCTTTCGGGAGATACAGGGCGCGGTCAATAAAGGCATGCCCCCGTTCCGAAACATAAGCGCCAAACACACCAATCTGGCAGTTCGTGATCTTGCCGGCAGATCCCGTATACTGCCGCCCCACACCGCAGGACGCCTGACCCTTCTTCAGAAAACCGGTCTCATCAATGACCAGCACGCCCTCTTCAGTGCCCAGATGCTCAATCACATAATCCCTGACGACGTCACGAAGGGCATCGGCATCCCAGTGCCCGCGTCCCAGAAGCGCCTGCTGCCGCCATGGACCAGGATCTCCTGCGGCTTCCGCTCGCATCCATCCCGTCTTGCGTGGTTCATTGCCAATCAAAACATCAAGAAAAGCACAGGCCGAATCTACGACACGTTTTTGCGTGAACAGCGGCGCCATCCGATCCTTGGCGGACCGAAGCGAGCGCGCCCATAATTCCAGCGTCTCTTCAACAGACGTACCGCCACTCATCATATCCTGAATCATGGTTACCCATAGATTCAGAACTCAACACAAAATGCAACTGTAGTGCTAGCACTGACTTGTGCGTCAGGAGGAAGAACGTCCTCATATAGACGTCGGCCTGTCGCCAGACGCCTGCCGAGCGCTTCGATGAAGCCTTCATAACGCTCGGCCGCCTGCGCCCGTGCAGCAGCAGCCGAGCTTTCGGGCAAGGCGGGCGTCATGATCATCCAGAAACGGATGAACTGGGCCAATGTCTCGACGGTGATCCCGGTATCGCGCTCCAGTCGGGACAGGCGTTTATCGACACGGTCCAGCCGTCGGGTCAGTGCGGCCTGTCCGGTCCCCTCTTCAGGAGAGAAAAAGACAGACAGAGCCGTCTCGACCACGAGGGAGCCGGACTGACGGCGACGGGTGGCCGTATCACTGACAGCTTTGAACAGATCGGGATCGAGATAGACCGTCATCTGCTGCTTCTTGCGGGAGCGTTTCATGGTCCACCGATCTCCATCCCATCATCACGGTCAATGGCGGCCAGCCGCGCTACCTTCTGAAGATCCATAAAGTCCCGGTCCCACCGTGTCGTGCGATTGCCAGCTTCGGGTGATTTCGTCTGCTTCCGCGTGTCATCCCTCTCCGTACGCGGTGGAATATCACTCGGATCGGCGTCCGGTGTGCGCTTGTGACCGGCCCCCAGAGGCGTTTCTTCTTCCTGCGTTGACAGTGGGGGGGCGGCACCATGCACCACCGTCTCGGGCAAGGGACGTCTGGTCCAGTCATCCGGTTGTATCGCGGTCGGTGCTGATATCGTTCCTGGTTGGGGCGGTGGCAGTGCGCGCTCCCGGAAACGGGCATCACTATAATATCGAGCTTTCTTCGCACGAACGGGTGGCGTCCCCGCCGCCATGACAATCTCGTCGGTTGGTGGAAGTTGCATGATTTCACCTGGCGTCAGAAGCGGGCGGGCACTTTCCTGCCGCGAAACCATCAGATGCCCCAGCCAGGGTGACAGGCGATGCCCGGCATAGTTTTTCTGTGACCTGATTTCCGTGGCAGTGCCCAATGCATCTGAGACCCGCTTGGCAGTCCGTTCATCGTTGGTGGCAAAACTGACCCGGACGTGACAGTTATCGAGGATCGAATTGTTCTGACCGTAGGCTTTCTCTATCTGATTCAGGCTCTGGGCGATCAGAAAAGCTTTGATGCCGTAACCACCCATGAACGCGAGAGCGCTTTCAAAGAAATCAAGCCGCCCGAGCGCCGGGAATTCGTCCAGCATCATCAGCAGGCGATGGTTATGCTTATGCGCGTTCAGATCCTCTGTCAGTCTGCGCCCGATCTGGTTCAGCATCAGACGGATCAACGGTTTGGTGCGACTGATATCCGAGGGTGGCACGCTGAGATAAAGCGTGGTCGGACGACGCCCTTTGACAATATCCGCAATCCGCCAGGCACAACGCGAAGTGACTTTCGCGACGACCGGATCACGATACAGGCCAAGAAACGACATGGCGGTGGAGAGCACACCAGACCGTTCGTTGGGAGATTTGTTCAGCAGTTCACGGGCGGCGGATGCAACCACCGGATGCGGGCCATCCTTGCCCAGATGCTTCGTCTGCATCATCGCAGCAAGCGTGGCTTCAATTGAGCGTTTCGGATCAGACAGAAGATTGGCAACACCGTAGAGCGTCTTGTCTTTCTCCGCATACAGAACATGGAGGATGGCGCCCACCAGCAGAGAGTGTGATGTTTTCTCCCAATGGTTCCGGCGTTCAAGCGATCCTTCGGGATCGACAAGCACGTCCGCGACATTCTGGGCGTCGCGTACCTCCCACTCCCCCTGCCGGATTTCAAGCAGGGGGTTGTAGGGATCAGAGGCAGGATTGGTCGGATCGAACAGGAGCACGCTGCTGAAACGCGCCCGAAAACCTGCGGTGATCTGCCAGTTTTCTCCCTTGATATCATGGACGATGGCTGATCCCGGCCATGTCAGCAGGGTCGGAATGACAAGCCCCACCCCCTTACCGGAACGGGTCGGCGCGAAACACAGGACATGTTCAGGACCATTATGACGGAGATAATCCCGTCCATACTGCCCGAGAATGACCCCATCGGGATCGAGCAATCCGGATTGCTGCAATTCCTCACGGCTGGCCCAGCGTGCGCTTCCATAGGTTGCGGCCCGTCTTACCTCACGAGCCCGACGAATGGAAAGCGCGACCGCTGCCACAACAGCCAGTACGCCGCCACTACCGGCGATCCACCCGCCCTGATTAAAAATATCCGGGGCATAGGCGTCGTAGACATACCACCACCAGAAAACCATGGGGGGCCAGTAGACAGGCCAATGATGCGCAAGCGTGAATCAGGGCTGACCAAGCTGGGGCTGAAAGCCCAGTTTCCACGCCACCCATTGCGTCGCCATCCACCATGACAGGATGATCATGAGCAGGACGACGCTCACCTGCCCCCATAAAATCCGTGATCCGGACATAGTGCTTTCCTCCATAGAAACCCATGGAAGAAAGGAAACGAAGACACTTAACCGGATTCAATGTTTTCCGCCCTACCTGCGCGGCCCGGCGCAAAGAGGCGTAAAATTGTCGGCGCAAGCGTTACCAGAACCCATTCCAACAGCGTGTCTGGTCTTGGCGACAAAACGCACTAACGGCAGAAGTCCGGACATGTGCTGACCAGCCATGCAGGCATAGTCATACCTCGACGCACAATCTGACCATTCTCGATTTCAAGCACAGGCTCCGGCATAACGCCTGAATTATCGGAGATGACAACACGGTCAGACAGGCCAATAACAGTCGGAAGATTGGCGAGACTGCCAATATATCGTCTGCGAATGGCTTCCGGTTCAATGAAATGTCCACCACCCGCAGCACGTGCCCTGACGCGCTGAACATTCATTTCGACCGACGCCAGAGCAATATATCTCAGCTCGATATGATACCCGGCGTTCCGCGCCGCCGTGATGCGACGGATTACGGAACGGCCAGATAATGTCGTTTCGAGAGAAATCGACTTCCCGGCGGCCAGCGACGCGTTGAATATCTCGATGGCTCGCCGTCCGGCCTCCCTGTCTGCATCGCGCGGGCTGCCTGGGTTGATCCCCCGCGCTATCTGGTCGGGGTCAATGACGATGTCGACCGGCTCAATGTCAACGCTCGTGCCAACCCGCAGACTGCTTTTTCCGGAGCCGTTCGGTCCTGCGTAAATCAGTAATCGTGTCACGCGGGATAGGGAAAATCTTCGTCGCGGAACTCTTCCAGCGGTGCAAGACGTTCAACCCGACCGCCGGGAAATTCGCGCACAACCCATCCCTTCTGGACATAGGTCATGATCTCGCCGCTCGCTGTCCGGGCTTCCCGTGCCCGCTCGCCAGCAACGCGGACCGCCTCAAAGCTGGCCCATGCATAGTGCTGCCGCTCCTGCATCTTGTATTCGGACATGACGACCCCGTTTATCCATGACGTTCTATGGAGTCACTCATAGCACAATCGTTGTCTGACGCGCAGAGGTCTTTTGCCCAGACGGACATCAGGCCTGCGTTGATATCCCCACAGAAGCCAGAACACCGACCGCTTCCCGTCTGAGCGGTTCTATTTCGTCGAGGGCCGCCAGCCAGAATGTAGCTCCTTGCAAACGTGTCAGGGCGTCCGTGGCTGCCCGCATAGGGTCATCAACCGCACCCTTTTCGAGGATTTCCGCCATTCGGGCGCGCAATGCAATTACGAAATCCCGGACAGCCGTCTTCGCCTCTGACGTGTCAATCGGGACTCCGAAAGCCAGGTGGAAGCCTACACATCGTCCACGCTCGCTAAAGACTGCGACAATACGGTCGATCAGTTCTCGATAAGTGTGCATCCAGTCGACTGCCGGATCGGGAAGCCCTTCAAAAGTTTCCTTCAGGGTCAATTCGAGAACATCAACGACGAGCGATTCCTTACTTGGAAGACGATTATAAAGACTGGACTTCTTCAGACCGACCCGCTCGGCCAGGTCGTTCATCGAAGCGCCGGTGTATCCCCGTTCCCGGAAGAGTTCGCGCGCAGCAATCACGATATCGTCATAGGATGCTTTCATCTTTATTCTTCCATTAAGACCGATCGGTCTGGTTTCCTGATTCCGGGATCATTTCATTCTCAAAGTGTCAGTCCATCGTCAGGAGACTCAGTCATGAAACTCTATGATCTCGATGTATCCGGCAATTGCTACAAGGTGCGCCTGTTTGCAGCCCTTACCGGCATTCCTCTTGACCTTGTGCCAGTTGATTTTTCCAAAGATGAGCAACACAGCTCGTTGTTTACGGACCTGAATCCATTTCAGGAAGTACCGGTTCTCGTCGATGGCGAGACGGTCGTCCGGGATTCTCAGGCCATTCTCGTCTATCTGGCTTGCAGTCTGTCCGACCAGCGATGGTGACCCGATGACAGACGCGTTCAGGCGAACATTGTCGGGTGGCTGTCAGTTGCAGCCTGTGAGATCCGCAATGGGCCGAATGCCGCACGTCTGATCAGGAAGTTCGGTGTCGATCTCGACATGGAGGCCGCCCTTCACTGGAGCACCAAGATTCTTCCAATCCTCAACAAACATCTGGAAAGCCGAGAGTGGCTGGCATCAAGCCATCCTACAATCGCCGACTGTGCAGTCTTTCCTTACCTCTCGGTTGCGCACGAGGGCAGTGTGGACGTAAGGCCTTTCCCCGCGTTAATGGCGTGGATGACACGGGTCAGCCGTCTCCCCAATTTCATCCCGATGCCCGGTATGCTGACGTTACCATACTAAGTTGGCCAGCGAAGCGGGCGATCAAAGCCCGATCCCCATGTCCCGCTTCCGGCCGAACGACCAGTCCACGCCCCCGTCCTCCCGTGCGACGCCGGAGACATGACGTCCGATCTGTTTCTCCAGCGATGGCGTCCAGGGAACAAGCTGGAACCCGAGGCCGCCATCAATCATAGCAAAGCGCCCCGAAGCGAGGGTCAGCCGCTGTCGGTAGGTTCCAGTGACGTACTCGCCGGCCTCAGCACTCTGGATGGGCTGGCCGGTTTCGCGCGCCAGACGCCCGGCCACGTCCCGCATCTCCAGCGCCCGCATGGAGGCGACCATGCCACGCGGATAGCGCACGCGCGCTCCGTCCTGCTGTGCGATCCCCTGCTCGACCAGATGAGCGCTGCGCTGGCGTAGCGCGTCACGCACTTCCGCGCCGAAACCACCCTCTCCCAGCGCCACCGGTTCGCGAGCGACAAGCTGGCGGTCCAGCCATGTCGCGCCCCGCGCCAGCACCTGCTCTCCGATCGGCAGATCGGACCGCACCGCAAGTGTCGCCCGTCGCTGCCCCTTCGCATCCTGATAGGTCCGCAGTTCAACCAGCCCACCGTGCGGCACGTCGCCGGCCGCTTCCAGTGATGGCAGATGGACATGGTGCGTGCGCCCGTCCACGCCGTCGATCACCGCATAGGCACTCCCCTTCAGTTCATCATCCAGACCGCGCGCGACCAGACGTCCGATCACCGGCTCGGCCGGGTCTTCCCCGGCCAGCACCCATGACGACGAGGGCCGTTCGATCCCCTGTTCACTCAGACCACGGTGGATGCGTTTGATGATGTCATTGCGCTGCCCCATCTCGCGCAAGGTGACTTCTGCCGTTTCCTCCAGCCGCCATTGTCCGACCCCGACCTCATGGGCAAGGCCCATCCGTTCCAGTCGCCGCAGCCGTCCGACCTGGAGGAATCGAAGAACCCCTGATTGATGTGCTTGGCCGGTAATTTCTGGGTTTTGGCGATTTGATTGACGGTTTTTGCGATGGCCTCCGGTCTGCGTTTTGAGCAGATTGGGAGTTGTCCTCCGCTGGATGGCTATGCGCTCGCGTTCAATCTTTCGAGGAAGAGGAAGCGGCGCATATTGTAGACGATATTGACGAGCCCGATCCTCATGGTGGCTCGGCTGATACCGACAGTCCGGACAAACAGCCCCGTCTGTGACTTCTGATCGGCAAAGACATGCTCGACACGCGACCGGATAATGGATTTTCCTGCATTCGATTTCTGGATATGCCGGGGCATAGGCTTGAGATGCGGCTTTTTGCGATGAACCTTGGAGACAAAGCCCTGCTTTTCCATGAAGTCTTCATTGGCTTTTGAGCGGTAGGCCGTGTCAGCCCAGACACTTGAGGCTGTATTGGTTTTATCCAGCAGCCCCTCTCTCAATCGCGCGCCATCACTGGCGGCGGCATGCGTTGTTTTCCATTTCCGGATGAACCGGTATTTTCGATCGATGGAAACATGCGATTTATAGCCAAAGAACGGGATGGCGAGATCGCTGGAGAGCATGGTTCCATCATCCTGCCGCTTCGCCTTCGTGAACTTCAGTGTCCATCGCGCATGACGATCCTTGTGCGACAGCTTTGCGGGTTTGTCCTGCCAGTCTTCAGGAATACGTCCTTCCCGAAGATCGGCTTTCTCTGCATTGGTGTTCCGCTGCTTCGGAGCCGCTACCAGCGTGGTATCCAGGATCTGGCCTGACATCGGCAAATACCCGGCGTTGCGCAGGGTGGCATCAAAGCGGTTGAACAGCCCATCGATCGCACCCGCCTGGGTCAGACGCTTTTGACACAGCCAGACCGTTTTGGCATCCGGCACCCGATCTGAAAGTCCCAGACCAAGGAAACGCATAAAGGAGAGGCGATCGTTGATCAGATATTCCGTCCGCTCATCAGACAAATTGTTGAGCGTCTGGATCACCAGAATTTTGAACATCAGCACAGGATCAAATGGCGGTCGTCCGCCTTTGCTGCCGTCAGAATACGCCAGAGCCTTCTCCAGGTCAGGGCGGAAGACTTCAAAATCCACAGTCCGGGAAAATGCTTCGAGCTGATCACCAAGCCCGCTCAAGCGGGCAAGCCGCTCTTCAACGTCAAAAAATCCCGTCTGCTTCATGATCCATACTCCAATCAACGCAAGGAAAATGGAATCACAGAGCAGACCTCAATACCAGAGGGTTTTTCGAACCCTCCATCTGAACAACTGCTCATCAGGACAGGGCGTCCATAGTTTGTGTTGTCTCTGCCGGGCATCCGGTGACCGACCTGAAAAACGCGAGAAATATCTGATCGCGAGGAAAGGCCCCGGCCACGCTACCCTGCACAATCAGACCTGACCAGAGAGCGTAGAGCCCGATGGCGACCTGCCGGACCGGGAGTATAAGATGCAATCCATATAAATGGGTCAGTTCTTCAAGGAGAGCTGAGAACACGGCGTGGCAGGCCGACTTGCAATCATTGTAGCGGGCCGCGAACTGGCTATCCCGCTGGGCATGAAGTTGTAATTCGATCGAAAGCAGGGACCACTGTGGCTGCCCCGCCAGTTCAGCAAGGCGCACCGACAGCTGCGCAAGGGTCAGATTCAGGTCGGCCCCGCGCGCTCCCGAGACGAGTGTACGAAGCACCATGGCTTCTTCCTCGATATGCGCACGCATGATCTCTAGAAGCAGGTCATCCTTGGTTTTGAAATTCGAGTAGAACGCACCCTGAGAATGACCCGCCATGTCACAGATACGCCGAATGGATGCTGCCGCAACGCCCTCGGTCGCGATTGCAACATTGGCTGCCGTGATCAGACGATGACGGGTTTGTTCCTGTGTCTCTTTTCTCGTCAGTCGCATAAGCCCGCACGTAATTTAACGTTGAGTCCGAATATATGTGTCAGGATCACCAGAAGATATCCTGGCCATGGGTGTCGCCAGGATATCAGACTATTGTCCTCCCGCTACGGAGACCTACCTTTATGTTCGTTTCCACCCCAGATTAGCGCGAAATTTTTCCAGCCAGTCTGTTACTTTGTGCAGGGCCTCACTCCCCTTTCCAAACAAGCCGGACAGATCGTTTCCAAAATCATCGCCATCTGCCTCTTCTTTCTTCGGTAGAGGTGGCAGAATATGAGAGAAATAGGTTTTATCAAGAAGGCGGTGCAACAACCGCTCACCAGGGAATGGTTCCCCATTATTGATCGCTCTGGCCGCTTTGAATATTGTCCGGATATCATACTGCGTCGGACTGATATCCGGAACCTGTTTTGGTAGTTTAAGCAACGTATAGACCGCGATACGCGCCGTACGGACCGAGCTTTCCATTGTAAAAATAATGTCGTTGCTGGTCTCTACGAACTGGAGGGTTCTAAAAACCTCTTGGTATTGAGGCCTACGCTGTGATTCCATTTTTCTGGTTCTGGTTGGAGGAATGGCGCTATGAAACAGGCGGGATTTTTTGACGTTGAAGAGCGGCTTGCTCGGTTAAGCGGTCTTGGCGACCAGCTCGAAGCGTTTTCCCGGACTGTGGATTTTGAGGTGTTCCGCCCGGAACTGGACAAAGCACTGGCCTATTCAGACGGGAGCAAAGGCGGGCGTCCACCGTTTGATCCGGTGCTGATGTTCAAGATCCTGGTGATCCAGACACTCAACAATCTGTCCGATGAACGGACGGAATACCTGATCAACGACCGTCTCTCCTTCATGCGCTTTTTAGGTCTGGGGCTGTCGGACCGTGTACCTGATGCCAGAACGGTATGGCTGTTTCGAGAGCGTCTGACCCAGGCTGGTGCGATTGGTGGTCTGTTCAATCGCTTTGACGCAACCCTGCGTAACGCTGGTTATCTGCCGATGTCAGGCCAGATCCTGGATGCCACGCTGGTAGCGGCTCCGAAGCAGCGCAATACCAATGCGGAGAAGGCGGATCTGCGTGAAGGACGGATCCCTCAGGACTGGCAGGACAAGCCGTCAAAGCTGTCCCACAAGGACAGGCATGCGCGCTGGACCCTGAAGTTCACGAAAGCGAAGCGACAGGAGGACGGGAGTATCCCTGCAACAGATCTGGCCATCCCGTTCTTTGGCTATAAATCGCACATCTCCATCGACCGGAAATTTCGGCTGATCCGCAAATGGAAGACGACAGATGCCGCCGCCAGTGATGGCGCGCGATTGAGGGAGGGCCTGCTTGATAAAAGCAATACAGCTTCAACGGTCTGGGCAGACACAGCCTACCGCTCAAAAGCCAATGAGGACTTCATGGAAAAGCAGGGCTTTGTCTCGAAGGTTCACAGGAAAAAGCCGCATCTCAAGCCTATGCCACGCCATATCCAGAGATCCAACGCAGGAAAGTCCGTTATCCGGTCGCGTGTCAAGCATGTCTTTGCCGATCAGAAATCACAGACGGGGCTGTTCGTCCGAACCGTAGGCATAACGCGGGCCACCATGAGGGTCGGGCTGGCCAATATCGTCTATAATATGCGCCGCTTTCTCCTCTTGGAGCGGATTAACGCCGCCGCGTAGCAATCCAGAGCAGGAAACCATCGCTCTGCTCAAAACCCAGAGTAAAAGTTAGACCAGGGAAGCAGCAGTCAACACGCTAAAAACCTGAAATCAGGCACAAGAGAAGTCAATCAAAGGTTTTTCGAACCCTCCATATTGTTGCCCCATCTTCTGCTACCCTCACCCGCCGGAGGCGCCATCGAATCAGGAACAGCTGACGAACTATCGCGCAGACTGATAGGCGGCGATTGCCGCTTCCTTGATATTGTTCAATGCGTGCAACTCATCCTGCAGTTTCGTGGTCACTGTCTCGCCGGACAGCGTAATAATGCCAATGATGACAAAGCTGAAGTCGAGGCAGGCGCAGATACCACGGATCGTCTCGTGGTGACCTGAGCCGTATAGGCTGGTATGGATGACGGCCACCATACCGTCCGGTCGATCTTCGTTAATCGACACATGTCCAAAAACGCCCTTCAGATTGGGGTGCGCGCCGTAGTCGATCGTGCTCTCGTAGGCTTCTTTGGCAAGCCTATAAATATCCGGACCGGTATAGACTAAACCCTTGATCGCCTTATCGAAGGTGAAGGCGTTGCGGCAGGCCCTCTTGTCGGTCTCGCTGCGGTGTCGATTGCCCCAGACCTCGGCGAGGGCCGGTTGCTGCTCCATGAGGTAACCATAGCTAGCAGATTCGAGTGCGGTCCGCACAAGTGGAAAAACCGCTGCCGGATGACCACTTAATGCCATACGTGCTGCGCCGAGAAACATCTGATAGGCGTTGAGGAAGAGGATAAAGGCGCGGGTCGGCTTCGGCGATACGTGCTCCCACAAGTCGTGCCGAAAATAGGCGTCGTACTGCAGCAACGCCTTCACTAACGGGTTATCGGCTACCCACAGTGCGCGCATGGTCTCATCGGCTACCATCATGTATTGCACGAGCCCGTCGCCCAACTCGACCCGTGCTTTGCCTTCTTTCATGTGCTGCCCCTCCACTGAATGAAGCCGATGAAGTCTTTCCAAAGCCTTCGACTGGGCGCGTAATCGTCCTTCTGGGGGGGGTAAGCCGCCCGGCCGCGTTTCGCAGAAGGGACGATTTACCTGACCTCTCACCACTTCACCATCGTTTTCGGATTGATCCCACACAGTCCTAGCTCAATGCTCGAGAGCGATGCTTTGGATCCCTATATTGCTGGTCGCACGGCGTTACGTGGTCGTGGCGCTGCCATGACGTATCTGTCCCCTAGCACTACAGTTGCATTTTGTGTTGAGTTCTGAATCTATGGGTAACCATGATTCAGGATATGATGAGTGGCGGTACGTCTGTTGAAGAGACGCTGGAATTATGGGCGCGCTCGCTTCGGTCCGCCAAGGATCGGATGGCGCCGCTGTTCACGCAAAAACGTGTCGTAGATTCGGCCTGTGCTTTTCTTGATGTTTTGATTGGCAATGAACCACGCAAGACGGGATGGATGCGAGCGGAAGCCGCAGGAGATCCTGGTCCATGGCGGCAGCAGGCGCTTCTGGGACGCGGGCACTGGGATGCCGATGCCCTTCGTGACGTCGTCAGGGATTATGTGATTGAGCATCTGGGCACTGAAGAGGGCGTGCTGGTCATTGATGAGACCGGTTTTCTGAAGAAGGGTCAGGCGTCCTGCGGTGTGGGGCGGCAGTATACGGGATCTGCCGGCAAGATCACGAACTGCCAGATTGGTGTGTTTGGCGCTTATGTTTCGGAACGGGGGCATGCCTTTATTGACCGCGCCCTGTATCTCCCGAAAGACTGGACATCAAAGCCTGAGCGTCTGAAGCGGGCCCACGTTCCCGATGACGTGGTGTTTGCAACCAAACCGGCGTTAGCCTCGATGATGATTGAGCGAAGTATTGAGGCCGGTGTGCCGTTCCGCTGGGTTGCAGCAGACAGCATGTATGGCGTGGGCGACGTAGAACGCACGCTTCGCCGGGCAGGAATTGGATATGTGCTTGGGGTCAAGGGCAATCACTGGTTCGGATCATGGGCAACGGAACCGCTGATTGCCGGAGAGGCGAAAGATATTGCAGCAGGACTGCCAGACCAGACCTGGCGTCGTCTGTCAGCGGGGCACGGCACAAAAGGTGAGCGACTTTATGACTGGGCGTATCTTCCGCTTGCTGATCTGGATGCTGAAGAATTTGACTGCCCTATAGCCGGACCATGGACACGTGGCCTGTTGATCCGCCGAAACATCGCTGACGGGGACCTTGCCTATTTTACGACCTGGAGCCCGAAAGAGACAACCACGCAGGAACTGGTGAACGTTGAAGGGACGCGCTGGAGGATCGAAGAAGGGTTCGAGACGGCCAAAAACGAATTTGGTCTTGATCATAACGAGACCCGCTCCTGGCATGGTTGGCATCGGCACGTCTCTCTGGTCATGCTGGCCTATGCCGTCATGGCCAGTGTCCGTTACCAGGCAAACTCACTGAAACCGAAAAAAACACAACTCAGAACACGACAGTCCTTGTCCGCTGGTCCATTCAGGAGATCAGGCGCCTCGTCGTAAAACTTGCACAACGCAGACTACCCGTCTCTCACATCCTCAGATGGTCCGTCTTTCGACGAACGCATCAGGCCAGTGCTATCCGCGCTCACTCACGACACAAAATGCAACTGTAGTGCTAGGCTCAGGACCCATTGATATGATTGCGGAAATCTGATTCAGCCTCTGTGAGGAGACTGAAAATGAGTGACCTGTATTGGTTGACGGAGGAGCAGATGGATCGTCTGCGGCCCTTTTTCCCGAAGAGCCATGGCAAACCTCGCGTTGATGATCGTCGTGTGTTGAGCGGGATCATTTTCGTGAACAGAAATGGTCTGCGCTGGCGTGATGCGCCCCGGGAATACGGTCCACACAAGACGCTCTACAACCGCTGGAAGCGCTGGAGCGCTATGGGGGTATTCATCCGCATGATGGAGGGACTGGCTACTGGCAAGGCAGAGCCTCAGACAATCATGATTGATGCGACCTATTTCAAGGCACATCGCACGGCTTCGAGCCTGCGGTTAAAAAAGGGGGCTCAGGCCGTTTGATCGGGCGGACCAAAGGCGGGATGAATACGAAGCTGCATGCTGTCACCGACCGGAACGGACGTCCGCTCGACTTCTTCATGACAGCAGGTCAGATCAGTGATTATACTGGTGCCGCTGCCCTTCTGGACAGTCTGCCACCAGCCGAATGGATGCTGGCAGACCGGGGCTATGACGCTGACTGGTTCAGAGAGGCCCTGGAGGGGAAAGGGATCAAACCCTGTATTCCTGGTCGAAAATCTCGTGCAAAACCGGTCAAATACGACAAACGGAAATACAAAATACGCCACCGTATCGAGATCATGTTCGGCAGGCTCAAGGACTGGAGACGGGTCGCAACACGCTATGACAGATGCCCGACCGTCTTCTTCTCGGCAGTCTGCCTCGCCGCAACCGTCTTGTTCTGGCTATGAGTCCTGAGCCTACGTAGCAGTCCCATAGATTTTAAGGGTGAATATCAGCCGTCTTCCCGGTATGGGTTCCGAGTGGGCGCATATGAACATATGGTATATGCCTCATTTCCTGCATCACAGTGTGGAACTTCCCTACCGTGGCCGTTTTCCCGACATTGTCATATCGTGGTGCAGTTCCGGCTGGCCGCCAGTCCACTGAAGGTGGAAATCGCTCCAGACGTACCCGTCGCCTTCGTCGCCTGGCTCGTGTCAGAACACTGAAATGGCAGAGAACATTCATGTACTGCTCTGGGGCAGTGCTGATCGGTATTATTTCGGTGATCTTTGCCCATCTGGGAGATGCGGCAGCCGGTCTTCGTTACCGCATTGTCGCCCTGAATGCCTGGTCTATGCTTCTGATTGCACCACTTGGAATGATCACCATTACCTGGTTGACGCGCCTACTGTTCAATGGTGCCCAAGGCTCCGGCATTCCCCAGACAATCGCAACATTGCACATGCATAATTTCATGCTGGTGGACAAAATTCTGACATTGCGCATTGCGCTAGGCAAGGTCCTGATGACTTGCCTCGGGCTGATCTGCGGTGCATCGATTGGTCGCGAAGGACCCAGCGTTCAGATCGGGGCATCCATCATGCACGCTTTCTCGCGGGCCATGCGTCAGCACAACGATGTCACCCGGCATGGCATGATCCTGGCAGGTGGGGCCGCAGGCATGGCGGCGGCTTTCAATACACCTCTCGCAGGCGTTGTTTTCGCCATTGAGGAACTTGCCCACTCCTTTGAACAGAAATCGTCGGGCCGGACACTGACCGTCATCATCTTTTCCGGGATTACCGCAATCGCCCTCCTGGGAAATTATACATATTTTGGTCGTGCCAATACCTCTATCCCCGTCGGTGTCGCGTGGCTGGCTGTTCTGGTATGTGGCGTGAGTGGTGGCTTGGCGGGCGGCCTTTTCGCGCGTTGTGTCATTCGCCTCTCCAAGGGACTGCCAGGATCACTTCGCCCATTTGCGGCACGTTTCCCTCTCGGTTTTGCCGCTTTATGTGGTCTGCTTCTGGCCCTGATCGGCCTAGTCTCTGACGGGGCGACCTATGGTACGGGCTATCTCCAGGCGCGAGGAATCATAGACGGCACCCTCCATTATCCAGCCTCCTTCTTTTTCCTGAAATACCTCTCCATACTAGGGCCTGTTAGGCCTTGATATAGTCTGCTGTAGCCGCGATGAGGATGACAGAGAGAAAGGACGCGGCTTTCTTTTCGTATCGGGTCGCGACAGCCCGCCACTCCTTGAGCCTTGCCCACAGGTTTTCGACCAGGTGCCGGTGTCTGTAAGCCCATCTGGGACAGGCGACTTCTGGATCATTCCTCCTTGGCGGGATGACAGGACGAGATCCACGGTTCCAAAGATCTTCACGGAATTTATTTGAAGCATACCCACGATCGCAAACGACATAGATTGGTGGGTGTGGCAGAGCGTCAAGCAGGGCGTAGGCACACGGCAGTTCGTGCGCCTGTCCGGGTGACAGCGTGAAGGACAGTGCCCTGCCATGACTGTCCGCAGCTACACAGACCTTGGTGCCAAATCCTCCACGTGAGCGGCCAAGAGCCTCACGATCCTTTCGGCGTTCTCTGTGCCCCCTTTTTTAGCCGCTCCGGCTGCCTTGTGATGGGCACGGATCGTCGTGCCATCGAGAAAGACCATGCCGAGGGCCTGATCCCTGTCTTTGACCTTTTCAAAGAGGCGCTCCCACACCCCAAGCTTCGACCAGCGAATGAACAACTGTGCGGCAATCCACCAGGGACCAAACTCAGATGGCAGGGCGCGCCACTTCGCGCCGTTTTGATGGCGCCAGAAAATCGCGGATATCGTCCGTCGAAGATTCTTCGGCGGGGTCTTGCCCTTCGGGCGGACCTCCTCGATCAAAGGCTCCCAGACGGACCATGCGGTATCGGAAAAAACAGACTGCATCATGCTCATCATAAACAGCTATGCAGTCCGTTCTGTCATTCAAGGTCTAACAGGCCCTAATCACCTTTTGTTCTGGCATACCTGGCGGCATGTTTGCACCGTCCCTAGCTATCGGTGCTGGCATGGGCGGGTGGATCGGACAGTTCCTACCCCATACCTCTCCAGGTGCTGTCGTTCTGCTTGGGATGGCGGCATATTTCTGTGGCGTTGCCCAATCTCCGCTCACAGCGACGATCATCGTGATGGAGATATGCGATAACCAGCAGGTCACGCTGGCGCTTCTGGCAACCGCATTTCTGGCGTTCGGAGTGTCGCGAATGATCTGCCCCCATCCACTATATTCCGTCCTTGCTACAGGTTTCATGGAAAAGACCGAGCAGAAGGAGATTCAGAAAAAAACTGCTCCGAGCCCGGAAACGGGTCCCTCATGAACAGCGACCCGGATCGCAGATGTCGCATTCGAAGCCGGGGAACCTCAGTCAACGAAAGAAGACGCCGTGCTACAGCAGGTGCCAGATAGAACACCGCACTCAGAACGAACCGACAGTTCCTGCAGTCTGGTTTTCCTCGCGTCAGCGTCAATCCTGATCGGTATCGCAACCGGTACGATCTGCGGAACCTTTCGCCTGTTTCTGGAGTGGCTGGAATTCACGCGAACGGAGATGGCCCCTCGGTTTCTGCATGGTTCGCCGTGGGGAGGCTTCTTTCTGGTCGTCGGCGTTGCCCTGGCAGCTCTGACAGCTGTAGAAATGGTACGCCGCCTTGCACCGCTGGCGGCAGGCAGCGGCATTCCTCATGTCGAAGCCGTGCTATCGGGCATTACCGGCCCGGCGTCATGGCCACTCATCCCGGTCAAATTCGTCGGCGGTCTACTGGCGATTGGGAGTGGTCTGGCCCTGGGACGCGAAGGGCCTAGCGTACAGATGGGAGCCGCAGTAGCCGATGCGATCGCACGACGGCTCTCACTGGGACGTGCAGACTGCCGTGCCCTTCTTGCCGCTGGCGCGGGAGCAGGTCTTGCAACGGCCTTCAATGCGCCAGCCGCAGGTGCCGTTTTTGTCCTGGAAGAACTGGTGGGCCAATTTGAGGCGAGAATGGTCTGCGCAGCGCTCGGAGCGTCCATCTCAGCCATTATGTTCAGTCGTGGCATTCTAGGCAGTCAGCCCGATTTCATCGCATCTTATCCGGTTCTACCTACAGCAGTTGCGAAGCAGTTATTCTTTGTCATGACTGGTCTCATGACAGGCCTACTGGCAGTCGGATACAACCGAACAATTCTTGCAGCACTGCGCCTTGCCGACCGTCTGCCTGTCAGCATATACACCAGAGCCACCCTAATCGGCGGACTGGCCGGACTTGTCGTATGGCTTGATCCCCATCTGGCGGGTGGAGGCGACTGGATCACCCAGGCCGCAATAAGTAATACGATAAACTGGCATCTTATTCCCCTCCTGTTCGTTTTCCGCTTGGTATTCGGGGCAGTTTCCTATGCTGCCGCGACACCTGGCGGATTATTCGCGCCTATGCTTGCCTTGGGGGCACTATCAGGGTTGGCCTGCAGCTTTGTCGCACAAATACTGAGCCCGGACACAGCACTGGCGACTGCGCCGTTCGTGATTGTTGGCATGGCTTCAATGTTCGCAGGATCCGTTCGATCACCCGTGACGGGCATTATCCTCGTCATGGAAATGACTGGATCATCCGATCTTGTATTACCGCTCCTGTGCGGAAGCTTCTCAGCAATGGTGGTGGCAGGTGCATGCGGAGATACCCCGATCTACGAGGCCTTACGACTTAGGGCAGCAGTCGGCAGACGCTGACTGATTGACCTACAGGCATTTTGTCGCCGCATGTTTCATGAGAAATCATTCTGGCCCGGATGTTGATGATGGGTAAAGCCTGCGGACGACCCATTCCATGGTCAGTCCCTGTACGATGGTGGTAAACACCACCACACCGTAACAGACAGGCAGCAACAGATTGCGCAATTCACCTGGAGGCAATCCAAGCGCCAGTGAGACCGAGATGCCACCGCGCAAACCACCCCAGGTCAGGATACCAAGAACACGGCCCCGTTCCCATTGTCTGAGATGAATCGGAAGAGTGGAGAACAACACGCTCAGTGCGCGCACGACAATAGACAGCGGAATCACCATGAGCGTCGCCATCATGGTAAACAGACGCGGCGTGATCTCCAGAATTTCAAAACCGATAAGCATGAATAGCAGGACATTCAGCACTTCGTCCATAAGGGTCCACGCGACATCGAGGTTCTGGCGGGATGCTTCATCGAAAACGGAATCGCTATAGCTGGTTCCAAAACACAATCCAGCCACGACGACAGCTATCGCGCCTGACATGCCAAGATGGCTGGCGATACTGAAGGTTCCGGTCGCTAGGGCCAATGACGTCAGCAGATCGATATGCGGATTCCGTTGCTCCTTGAGTACACGCAGCGCGATCCATCCGGTCATGGCACCTAACAGACCACCACCAAGCGCCTCACGGCAAAAGCTGAGCACAATCGCAGAAGCGGCCAGACCCTGACTGTCTCCGGTCGCCAACCCGATCGTCACACCAAAAATAACAACTCCCACACCGTCATTGAACAGACTCTCGCCCGCGAAAACTGCCTGAAGTGGTCCCGGAAGTCGCAGACGCTTCAGCATGCCCACGACCGAAACCGGATCTGTGGGTGCGAGAATCGCACCGAGCACGATGCACCATGAAAACGGAACGGCATGGCCCATCAGGGGCAAAATACTCCAGACTGCACCCGCCAGAAGGACCACAGCCAACACCGTTCCAAGGACAGAGAGGGCTGTCACGGACATCAATTTGGCACGCAGGTGCCCGACATCAACCTGCATGGCTCCCGCAAAGAGAAGAAGTGATAGCACACCGTTCAGAAGCGCTACGGGTAGATTGATGATCCCCAGCATAGACCGCGACAGAGCCTGCAGATCATAGTCCGGAATCAGCAGGTTCAAAGCCACAACCAGCAGGGATGCCAGCAGCGAAAAGATCAGGACACCGATTGTCGCTGGAACGCGAAACGTGTGGTGATTGAGAATGCTAAAGGCTGCGGCGAGCACGAAAAGCAGGGCAATAAGGCTGATAGTATCCATTATATGATCGCTGGCCCTTCTGATGTTTTGCGTCAAGGAAAACCGGCGTCGGCACCCTAAGCGAAATGCCGGCCACTATGCGAGACCCGGCAGGTGTTGACCTATATCCCTGTTACAATCAGTATCTGGGGAGAACGGAATGTTAGTTTGCGGGTAAATGACAGACCTCATTCGAGACCTTATCCTTCGCTGGCGAGATGATCCGGCAGGGACCTATCAGAGTTGGTTCTTGTGGGATGAACGCCTCAAAAACTTCCGGTCTATCCGTCGCGGTCTGCAGCTGGTTGTGGCTGAGATAGCCGCTGGTACATTCGGGGTTGCCTATCGTGGCTCCTCCTTGGAAACAGTTGTACATTCGATTGCTGAGCAGCGTCAGATTTTCAAGGGTGCGGATCATGCATTCTTGTGGAAACCGAAGTTACGCATTCCCGACATCTACGAAAATCCCGCCAATCAGAAAGCATTTGGGCAGCTTCTCGATACCTGTCTGTGCTGCAATACCGAAGAGCATGTAGTCTCGGCCATTCATGCAATCGACGCCAGGAAGATAAAAGGGCTGGGGCCAGCTGTCGCCAATCTGCTGTATTTCCTGCATCCCACGATCATGCCACCTTTCAATACGGCGATCGTGAAGGGCTATAACGCCCTGACCGGATCAAAGGTGAAGCTGGGGCGATGGGAGGAATATCTTGCCATGCGGCAAGGGATACTAAAGCTGAATGCAACCTATCGTGCGCTGCTTTCCAATGATCTTGGTGCTATCGGAGGACTGCTGTTTGATCTCGGAAGCGGACGTTATACAGCGCCGCCTCTCGAAGATAACGAAACAGCACGAAAACTCTGGGAAGCCGATCTTCACCAGGTTAGGGAGCAGAGCGCAAAAGAGGCCCGAACTCTCGCTGCGGAGCGGGAAACAGATCATACTCATACCGAGATTCAGGGATGGCTTCGTGATCTGGGGCTCTCCTTGGGTTACGATGTCTGGATTGCCGCCAATGATCGCAGCCGTCCATGGCAGGACGGCAAGCTGGGGGATGGTTGCCTGTCGGTATTGCCGGGGTTCACGACGGAAACGCAGGGAGCGGAATCCGTGCGTCTGATCGACGTCTTATGGCTTGACCAGGAAAGCCATAGGATTGTTGCAGCATTCGAGGTTGAGCACTCAACGACCATCTATTCCGGTATCGTGCGGATGCTCGACCTTGCTCTCGGGTCAGCGGCGCAGGCTCTGGAAGGGATGTTCCTTGTCGCGCCGGACAAGCGGGAGATTGATGTGCGGGAACAGTTGAAGCGACCGGCTTTCAGCAGGATTGCTGATCTGAAAGTCCGGTATCTGCCTTATGGAGCACTGGAGAAGGATCGTGAGGCAATCAGGCGTTTTGGCCATGGTCTGAAACCGATACAGAGCATTTCCCATCTTCTGACCCCAGTGTGATATCTGCAGTACATCGCCTGTTCTGACGCAAGTTACGATAAGATTGAAGCGACTGCAGCCCACCCTCGCATTGACCCCTTATCGGTCGTATTAGGCTTCGCCTTATTCGCGGCCGTAACCGCGGCTTTCGCCATCGAATCAGCCTCGCCTGCAGTGATCATGATTGGTATCACGATATGGAGGCTGACATTTGGCGAAGTCACGACGTTGCTCCAAACCGCGCTGGCCGATACGGCCAGGAAGATGCCGGGATGATGATCCGGGCCTTTCCAATCTGGAACTTTAGGGTCGTGAAAGAAAGCCTGTTCCAGACCAACATTTTATGATGCGGATATTCCGTCGGCCGCAACACGAAGATGAAGAGCTTGTCCCGGCTGTGGCCGAACATTTTCTGGTGCGGATCATCTCAGGAGAAGCACAGGTCGAGGAACGCGAACTGACAGGTGAATGGACGAAAAGTGAGGCCGGGTCCGGATCATTTTTCCTGACACAGACCGATGCGCCTTACCTCATGCGCTGGCAGGCTGATCCGGACCGTCCGTTTGAAGTCCTGCATCTTTATCTGGGCCCTACTCTGGTGAACCGCGTCGCCCGATCGTTAGGGCTTAATCCATCACGGCTTTCCATGCGCGCAATTTCCGGTGTTCAGGACGCATTTATCTCTGGCGTTCTGACAGGCCTGACGGCCGAGATCCAGACGACTCATTCGGCCAGTTCTCTATTTGTGAACGGACTTCTGGAAAGTCTGACTGTCCATCTTCTGCGTCATTATGCCCAGACACAGCCTTCGCCCACACCCAGACCCGCACAACTGTCAGCGTGGAAGCTGCGCAAGGCGCTTGATCATATGGAGGCCCATCTCGCCGAACCGTTCGATCTCGATTTTCTGGCCGGGTTGTGCGGGATGAGCCGGTTTCATTTCAGCCGGTCATTTCACAACACCATGGGGCAAAGCCCATCACGCTGGTTTATCCAGCGGCGTGTGGACCATGCGAAGGAGCTTCTGTCACAGACCAACAGGTCCATCATCGAGATCGCCCTGACCAGCGGCTATGAGAGTGCGAGCCATTTTGCACAGATGTTTCGCAGAGAAACCGGCATCAGTCCACGCGACTACAGGAAGCTATGACATCATCGGAATGGATATGACCGTCAAACGGGGATACAGCGAAAGAAGATGCTGCGCGCCAGACACGCGGGGTAAATGACTGCACCCTGATGGTCAAATCGCTGCTCCCGCCATCGACCAAAATTGTCGTCACGCCTCAGCGCGAGCGGGTTTGCAAGGGCGGGATCTGTCGCATTGGTCTTCAGCAAGCCCCTCCTCCTTTTCGCCTATTTCCCGTGTATTTCTTGCGACACATCGCGCTGCCCTTTTCCCGACGATCTGCGGGACAGAAAACGCGCCAGACCTGGCCCGGTGACCAGAACACAGAAAAATCGGGCGACCTGCATGGCAATGACGAAAGGCATGTCCACTTTTGTGGTCGAGGCGATAATGGAGACGGAATCAGCTCCACCAGGGCTGGTTGCAAGATAAGCCGTCAGCAGATCCACATGCGCCAGCCGGGCAAGTATCAATGCAAAGCCGCCACACACCGCAATCAGCGCGAGGATGGAACCCAGCACACGTGGAAAGACACGTCCGGCATAAGCCAGCACATCTGGCGTAAACCGCATGCCGATGCCCCACCCGACCAGGGCATAGGCCGCGACCAGCAGAAGATGCGGCTGTTCGATCGGCAGATGGGCGCCGAGCCTTGCGGCCATCCCGATCCCCATCGGCACAAGCAGTCCCCCGGCCGGCACGCGCAGACGGGTGCCCAGGGCGCTCCCTGCCAGCGCGATCACCAGCGCCAGTAAAGTCCCCTGCCATGAGAGGGTCTGTGCCACGACCAGCGGGGCGGACGGCGTTCCGGCCACACGCGCAATAACCGCCGCAATGACGGCGCAGCAGGCCACGCGCAGATATTGCATGAAGGCGACGAGCCGCATATCCGCTCCATATGATTCCGCCATCAGCGTCATGACCGTGGCCGCACCGGGTGACGAACCCCAGATCGCGGTATTGCCAGGTAGCAGGCGCGAACGTGTCAGCAGCCAGCCGAGAAGGGCTGCCGCAGACAGGGTAGAAAACGTACCGGCGACAAAGACCGGCCAGCTGGCTGCCATTTCGTGAAAGATCGAGGCTGAAAGATAGCTGGCGATCATGACCCCGACCACGCCCTGTGCGCCAAGAAAGGCCCAGCGGGGAATACGGACCGCACTACCCCGTGTGGCCAGTACGACCGCCGCCCCCAGTGGTCCCAGCAGCGGCGCGGCCGGCAGGCGTAAGACGGCCAGAAGCGTACCGAAAACCAGCGAAAGCAGTGCCAGTACGCCCCATCGCCCGGCCACCAGCCATGTGGACGGCCCTACCCTCACCGCCTAACCGCCAAACACGATTGTATCGGAAGGCAGCACGCGTGCAATCCGCGGGAGGATCGAGCGGATGGAGACATCATGAAGGTCTGCTGACAGGCTGGTGCAGAGATCCTCGGCGATGACGATATGGTAGCCAAGTTCCCAGCCGTGCCGTGCGGTGGATTCAACCCCGAAATTCGTAGCAATACCGCCCAGCACGACCGTCCGGATGCCCCGCCTGCGGAATTGCAGGTCAAGTTCCGTGCCGGTAAATGCCCCCCACTGATGTTTGGTGATGACGATATCGCCGGGTGCTGCCAGCCCATCGGCCAGGTGCGCCCAGTCCGTTGGCAGGCCGCCTTCCGGCGGGCTTAAGGGCTGGTCGGCCAGACCGGGTGGCGCGTCGGCAAAGTCGGGTGCAAACGCGACCCGGACCATTACGACCGTAGCACCGGCATCCCGGAAGCGGGCAGCAAGCGATTTACCGCTCTCCAGCACCTGCGACGATGGCCGCGGGGCGGTTGGCAGGGCAAGTATGCCATTCTGCAGGTCAATGAGGACAAGGGCGGTGGTTCGCGGGTCAAATCTGTTCACGGATCTGCGCCTTCCGGGATCTGAATACATGGTCGGGTCAAACATCGACCGGCATTGGAAAATCGGTTATGCGAGGACTGTCTCGCATAAAGGAAAGTTGAGGGTACCCTCGCATTATGTCAAGCCCGCCCCGTTCATCACCACTCGCGCCCAAGCGGCAGCGCGGACGCGACCGCGTTGAAGCGATCCTCGCAGCTGCAACAACGGTCTTTGGCGAGAAGTCATACGAGGCGGCGACCATGACCGAGATCGCTGCCCGCGCCAGCACAGCAATCGGTTCGCTCTACCGTTTTTTTCCGACCAAGGACGTGCTGGCCGCCGCAGTGCTCGAACGCTACGGCGCGCGGCTCCTGCATGCCCTGGATGAGTTGGTCGACCGCGATCCGCCGCTGTCGCCACGTGACGCGGCGCAAGGACTGCTGGATATCATCCAGCGTCTGCGGACGGAACGTTCAGTCGTCCTTTCCCTGCTCGACAGCGGGATTACCCTACCAGATGGGACAGGAACGCTCCGCAAGGCACTGATCGGGCGCATGAGCCAGTTGTTGTCACGGCTGGGTGGTTCTCCGGGACCACATGACGAACGGGCCGTGATGCTGCTGCATCTGGTCAAGGCGATCTTTGCCCTGCCACAGGATCATTCGCTCCCCCGCCCGGCCCAGGATAAGGAAGCCATTACGATGCTACGGCTCTATCTGGAGCATGCTGCCGCTTCCCGCCGATCCGGGTGAGAAGTCGCTCCGTAACCTCTGAATCCGCACACAACCAATCGGTATCTCCAGCGATCGCGTCATCTGAATCGAACGGGTCTGCTTTTCAAAGCATAACTGACTATAATGCGGTGAAAATCGCGCTTTGACTCTCCAACTGTTTCGCGAAGGTCAGAGAAACGCATCAAGCCAATGCAACAGTTCTACCGGAGCTTCCTCCTGCGGACTATGACCACAGTCGATCGCGTATCCCCGCACGTCCACGGCTTTTTCGCGCCATGTCTCGACAACATCATATAACGCGCCCACGGTGCCACGTGCGCCCCACAGAGCCAGTAATGGGGCCTCAATCCGCTTGTCTGCATCAGCTGCATCATGGACGAGGTCGATGCCTGCTGCAGCGCGGTAGTCTTCGCACGCTGCATGGCGCATTGCCGGGTCGGCGTAGCATCGACGATATTCGGCCATGACACGCGGATCGACCGATCCTGGTATCTTGATCTGTCCTGCAATGTGGCTTTCGAGAAAAAAGTCTGGATCCCCACTGATCAGCCTTTCAGGCAAGGGGGCGGCCTGGATCAGAAAAAACCACCAGAAATAGCGTCGGGCGAATTCCATATTGGTCCGGGCATACATCGTTGCTGTCGGTGCGATATCGATCAGCACCAGTTTTTCCACCGCTTGCGGTGCATCCAGCGCCATGCGGTGCGCCACCCGTCCGCCCCGGTCATGCCCGACAACCATGAACCGTTCAAATCCAAGCTGGTGCATGACGCCAACCAGATCAGCTGCCATGGCCCGCTTGGAATAGTTGGCGTGATCCGTCCCACCTTCAGGCTTGGCGCTATCACCATAACCCCGCAGATCTGGGGCCACGATGGTAAAACGTTTCGCCAGTGCGGGCGCAACCTTATGCCAGGTCAGATGCATCTGCGGATGACCATGCAGCATGAGCAGCGGCGGTCCGTTTCCGCCGGTAGCCGTGCGGATCCGCACGCCATTCACCTCGATATCCCGCCAGCTAAAGCCCGGCAATAGATCGAGGAATTTCCTGATTGCGGTCATGCTTTCACCTGCATTCGTCCAGTGGCACACAGCAAAAAAGCAGAATATCAGGAAACCAGTATTTCCCCTGATGAAGACCTGTTGATGACCAATCCGCAGACGACGCAATGACTTTCGAAGCCGCAGGCATCTCTGGCTATGCATCGAGAACGCGGCTGATATCGTCATGGGCCGCTGTGCCCATTAACTACTAATCAGTCCAATGAGTAGTCGGCCTACCAAAAACAAAAAGGACGGTCAGCAAAAAATACTCTAACCAGCAGTGATTGCAGAACCGTTGGTATGGCGATGACATCACGTTTACAGTCATCAGTTACACAAGCAAGACCGTCCTATCGACACGCAGTGCCTCCATGAGCTACATGCCCAGCCTGCTTGCTCTGAAATCGCTTAGTCCTCTCAAACGCGCCCCAGCACGTATTTCGGACACAAGGCACATACATTCGTGCAATGGTGACCCAGCATTACCACTCAGACCCAGCACCGGTAATTCACGCAGAAACAAATCTGATACGCTGACTGCTGCAGGTTACGCATCCTAAGCAAAAGTTCATTCTTGAACGGGCCAGTAGCGATCCGTCAGCAGTTTAACTGCCTCCTCCATCTCTTCGCGAGAACGTAGTTCCGCCAGCATGAAAGTGACCTGCAAACGCTTAGGCGACTTCGCATCTATTTTTACAATTTCTTTGCCATCCGTATCGCGAGTGATAGCAACGGCGCCACGTTTAGGCGAGCGCGCGCTGCCGCGACGTAGATGTCCCAGTTCCGTTGCTACCGCATTCTCGAGTTCGCGAGCCACTGCGGCAGGTTCCACAAGGTAGTTCTGATCTTTGCTTCGCAACGCAGCAATACGTTCAGCAGCCTCGTAGACCACTTCGCGTGATGCACTTTCTTTAATAAGGGGCTTTATCTGCATCACATGCTTAAGCCGAATATCATGCGGGCTAACAAATGCCCGAGTGACTGCTTCAGGCAATCTAGCAAGGTCGAGGTACCGGCTTAACCATGCTTCAGAGACGTTCAACCGATCTGCCATCGTTTTTTGGCGACCATGATAGTACCGATCAAGACCCAACAAGTAATCCTTTGCACGCTCGTAATCGGTAAGATCCTCACGCGCCCTATTTTCTAGGTCCGCAATACGGAAGGCTTCCTCGTCCTCCATTTCACGAGGCTCAACAAGGAACTTAATGTCACGATAATTATTGGCGTTAAGCCACGAAACAGACCAATGCCGGCGTGCACCACAGATCACTTCGAAATCAAAATCTGGGTTGTTGGTCAATCGCCGAACGATGGCCGGAACCTCTTGGCGTCCCTGCGCACGAATGCTTTCGATAAGTTCGCGACAGTTTTCATAAGACAACGCGGCGTAATCACGATTATGACCCTCCCACATTTTGCATCGTGCAGGGTCAATAAACTCGTGAGTACGAGTAACAACTTTACCGCTAGCAACTTCTGCTAATCGGTTAGTACGATCATTAATGATTGACCGATTTGGACGAGACTGGCCTTGTCTACCGGTTACGCCTGAAATTGCAGCTGTTAACCCGTCCGCAAAAGCCCTGTTTTTCCCCGACATTTATCCCTCCTTTTTCACATTACTCGACCTGCAAAAAGTTCGAATAATGCTTTGAAAATGCGTGCTTCGCTTCTCGCTCCACCACCAATCCAAAATTGCAACGTTGCAATTTTCAGAAATTGACGATTTGCGAGAGTTCAATGAACCGCCACCTCCAAGAAAAAATTACACCAGTCCTTCCTTGCGAAGCCGCTCCTGATGACTAGGCCACATTCCCCGAATATCCGTTTCAAGCTCCTTACAAACTGCGTTCAGATAGGTAAGGCAGCGATCACGAACCGACTTGCTTGTGATCGCTCCTTGCTGTTCGTACACAGTCATGAGTCGAGCTGTGGCATTATCGATTTCAGCAGAATTTTTCAGAGGGGCTCTAACTAGATGATGGCCGAAAATAGCCTGCATCAGCTTGATAAGTTCCTTGTGAATCGATTTGTTCTCTTCAACCCGAGAAGCCACGAATTTGAGAAACTCTAGAGAAGGAGCCCTGTCAAACTGCGCTAGCGTCCGCAATGTCTCCTCCAGCATCGACAGGAAGGCCGTCGTTGACGAAAAGTCCATAATTGTCGGGGGCACCGGAACGACCAATGCGTTTGCTGCCCTCAGCACAGAAAGCGAGATTGCTCCCAAGGCAGGAGGAGGATCCATAATTATAACGTCAAAATTTGGCGCTATAGACGCCAGCCCTACCGACAACCGATCCACAAGCCCAGGCTCGCCCTGAGCCATCCGCGCGGCGATTTCATACTCAGATTGAAACAGCCTCAGATTAGACGGTATCAGATATAGACCATCGAAATGCGTAGGTTTGAGCGCGTAGCTCAGTGACGAACGTTCATCGTGCCGCAAAAACGGATAAAGCGTCTCATCCTCAGTAAGGTCTAAATCTGGCACGTAACCAAAGAGCGTTGTTGCTGACGCTTGGCTGTCACAATCGATCAGCGCCACGCGATAGCCTTGGATCGCGAGATATTGCGCAAGGTGAACAGCAACCGTTGATTTCCCGACACCGCCTTTAAAGTTTTGAACAGCTATGATTGCCGGCGGGTCGCCTGGATCACGCCACGGACGCGTGCCAAAGATCCCGCGCATGTCGTTGACCTGTTCAAGCGTATATCCCACACGCCTGTTATTGGCTCCCCGTTCAGGTTTGGGCAGACGACCATCCTTTTCTGCGTCGCGTATGGCTGCAGGCGTCCGGCCTACGAGTTCTGCAGCCTGGCCAATCTGAAATGTCGGTTCTCGTCGCTCGCCGGCTCGCGCGGCAACAGCGCTTTCCCTCAAATTCTCCAGAACTGCCGCGGCTTTATCCGCCAGCCCTTCAACCATTTGGAGACTCGTATATCCGGCTTGCTCGAGATCAGCTGTCATAAATCTTTCTTTCGATAAACGTCCGGCGCACACTAACTTTCGATTTCTGATGGATAATGTCTATCTTTTCGAAAGTCGAGACTTAACTCGATAGCCATCCCCTTTTTTTAATGCCGGCAAAGCGCGACGATCATGTGCCGGATTAGGTAGCGAACATAAAAACCGAAAAGATGAGTGTCCTGACCTCTTGGGGGAGCATGTGATAAGATGTACGAGGTATCCTGACCTTATGGGGGATCCCAATCGGCGCACGTCGCTATCCTGACTTCTTGGGGGGGCAAGGTACAAATGCTTACCCTGACCTCGTGGGGGATATTTGTCCCTGCATCAATGAGAACAGCGGAACACTGAATTCCACCCCTAGCCGAATGCAATAGCTTCCAGTCGAGCATCTCGGTGGCGCTGCCAAAATAAGCAACCACATCAGGCCTTCAGTTACCGAGTCACTTTCGCTTTAATCTTTAGTGAGCTTTTTTTTTCGAAATTTTCTTTGCCACATATTAGAGATTGCAACATTGCAATTTGGGACAAATGCGTTCAGTTGCCTCAGAGACATCGGCATAGTGCTGCGAGCTGGGTTACCCATACCGTCGCTTACTGCCGACCGGGTAGGTCAGTTACTTGTGGAAAAAGGCTAGTAACCTCGCGTTTTTCGCAAGGGAATCCATATACCTTCAAACAATTGCAACGTTGCAATCTACCCACACTGAGCAATCATCCGGCGTGGAACATCGTCATGGCAGCCGCGGCAGCTATGAACGAGATCTAAAAAAGAGACGAAAGCCCGTTAAACTGCGAATCGCACTCATAGATTTCATTAAAAAACACGCGCAAGTCCCATAGATACCGGTTTGCGACCGTCAACATGAAAGTTCTTAAAATAACGTGTGGGCACTTCCCCAAAACTAGCTATCTTAACTGACCGTCCCCCACGAGGTCAGGTTAGATCCCCCACAAGGTCAGGTTACTATCCCCCAAGAGGTCAGGCTAGGTCCCCCACGAGGTCAGGAAATGCTCTAAAAGTCGTTGGTTTTCCTAGTAATTTTTGTCTTGAATCAGAATCACTTGAATAGAATCAGAATCCCCCGCAGCACGCTGCGGCCGTGTTTATAAAAATCTTCATAAGAAATCTTACTTCTCAGCACCATGTACGGCCGCGAGAAGATGCTGAGATGCCCAATTTCCCCTTCACCTGACCTTATTCTCATTCTAAGGTCAGGATACGAATCGTTCGTCCCGTTAGGTGCTGGATAACCCGCCCATGCAATACGCATCCGAAAGTGATGAAGCACCAAAACGCGCCATGCGTGTTGCTCGCGCTCTACAGCATAAGGGTGCCGACGAGTTCGCCAAACCTGGCCACCTTGTAGAGATACGTTTCGTCAGAGGCCAATCGCTAAGCCTGACTGCATCACGTCTACTCGCGTTGATGATCCTTGTAGCCGGTGGCGATGCTTGGAAGCCAGTGGTCCACCGCATGCGCAAAGCAGACATCAGGCGAGGTCACAAAGGTAACGAACGCATAAGTGACATGCTTGAAGAACTGCATGGTACTCTGTTTGCCGAAGACGACATTTCCTGGCGAGGTAAAAAAGCGACGCGACGATTTTCTCTGATTGCCTCTTCAAGGGAAGAGGTTGAAGACACAGAACCTGGAAAAGAAGTCGGTTGGATTGAGTGGGAATTTACTCCTGATGCCCGAAGACTAATCCAAGAGTCTGAGACCTATGCGGTCATGAACCGTACCGCTGTATTGGGTTTTCGTTCGGCTTATGCGCTTAAACTTTACGAAATCGGGGCCTTGCGCGTGAAGAGACGTCAAACCGTGTGGAAAGGTGACGTCATCGCATTTCGTGCTGCTTTAGGGATATCACCTAACGTCTATAAAGACTTTGCTCAGTTACGGCGAAAAGTATTGACCGTTTGCAAGAACGAAATCGACGAACTGGCGCATTTTACGGTCGAGTGGACAGAAATAAGACAAGGAAGAGCAGTAAGAGAACTCGAGATTGTTTTCAGACCTAAGGAAACCCCAAAGGTCATAGATCATCAAACGACTACCCGCGAATTAGAAACACAACGCAATCAAGTAGTACGGCCCGCGGCTGCGAAAAGCGATGGGCAGGTAATGTTCCCAGCCGGTTCTCTCCAGTTTGGAGCCGACCAAGAGATATTCGCTAGAATAGCGCGTTCCTCTGGCGGGGGCTGGGATATCGACCTGATTGCCGATGCATTCCGAGACCATCTCGGTGAGCGACTTGGCAAGCTGCATGGTTCCAAGCTTAAAGCGGCGTGGAAAGGCTTTTGCGAAAGTTATCACAACCGTCGAGGCAATCCGTAAACGTGAGCCGAGAACTCTTCTATAACGCTAAAAATGCGAAATAGGGCGCGACAACGCAGGTCGTCTCTATGTCGATTTAGCAGCCTGTCGGGTTGGGGTACCCTGTGAAGGGGGGCGATTGTAAGGTGGTGTGATGAGCAGCTTCATCCCGTTTGACCGGTCTCAGCCGTATCTTCTGCCTCCTGATCTGAAGTCGTGGCTTCCGGCTGATGATATGGCGCATTTCGTTGTAGCTGCCGTTGAACGGGTTCCGATGAATGCGTTTTGTGTGCCGGTACGCACGGGTGGCAAGGCACAGTACCATCCGCGTTTGATGCTGGCCCTTCTGATCTTCAGCTATGCGAACGGGTTGTTTTCCTCACGCCGGATCGAGCGGGCGACATATCGCGACATCGGGGTGCGCTTCGTGGCGGCGAACCTGCATCCGGATCATGATACGATTGCGACCTTCCGCCGGACGAACCGGACAGCCATTGAAGCTGCATTTGCGCAGGTCCTGCTTCTGGCGCGCGAGACGGGTCTGCTGCGTCTGGGTGTAGTATCGATCGACGGCACGAAAATCGATGCCGACGCTTCGAAATACCGTTCGGTGCGCTACGACCGGATCAGGGCGCTGCGCGAACAGTTGGCTGTGGATATCGCGAAACTGATGGACCAGGCGGAGCACGCGGATGCCACAGACAGCGATCCGCAGGCATTGCCGGAAGAACTCGCCCGACGGGAAACGCTGAAAGCGAAGCTGGACGCAGCCTGCGCCCGGCTGGAAGCTGATGCGAAGGCGCAGGCTGAAACGGCGCGTCCGGCCTACGAGAAGAAGAAAGCCGCTTATGATGCGAAAACAGGGCGTCGTGGCCGGGCGCCGAAACCGCCTGATGAGGAACCGCCACCCGACCGGCAGATCAGCCTGACTGATCCCGACAGCCGCCTCATGCGGCGCTCGGACGCCCATGAATTCCGGCAGGCTTACAATGCCCAGGCCGTCGTCTGCGCCGAAGGCAGCCAGCTGATCGTGACAACCGGCGTTGTCGCCACGTCAGCGGACGCGCCATCTTTTGCCGACACGGTGCTGTCGATGGAAGACACAATCGGTCTCCCGGAGATAGTGCTCGCCGATACCGGTTACGCCAGCGGACAGGCGGTCCGGAAACTGCGGGAAAAGGGCATTGATCCGCTGGTCGCCATTGGGCGGCCCTGTGCCCGCAGGGCTTACGACTTCCGACCCCGGCCCGAAGGAAGGGAGCCACGCCGGATAACCGAACCCTGGCGGCTCGCCATGAAGGACAGACTGGAAACTACAGAAGCCGGAGATCTTTACAGACTACGAAAACAGACCGTGGAACCGGTCTTTGGAATTATCAAAAGCATCATGGGCTTCAGAAGGTTCAGCCTGCGTGGCCTTGCAAAAGTCACGACTGAATGGACACTCGTCGCTCTCGCATATAACTGCAAGAGAATGGCACGGCTTCAAACAGCGTAAGCCGGGTCAGCCTCGGCGTTATCAGCCGCAAAATCCCCAACCCGACAGGCTGTTAGAAGTTTCTCAAAAATTGCAACGTTGCAATTTTCCAGCGACAATCCATTTCAACTATCGGTCGACTGTAAAAATTTAAACGACTGCAACATAGCGATCGGATGTGTGGCTACCCGCTTTTTCGTAAGATTCAAGCTGAACGGGTGGTAAGCCTGCTTCCACAAGAAGAATAAGATTAAGAGATTAGTCCGCAAAATCATTTAGGGATTGGCACCAGATCGACCAGCACGCCGCAAGGGGTAGCTCCTCCCCGTGCTCGGCGTCTGCGTCGCCTGCGCGCGGGTCCGGTGCTGCCGCTACGCGGCACCCTTGCCCCGCACTGCCCGACCCGGTTGCAATGAGAGCTGAAGGAAAGAGTAATCAGGCAACACAACCTGATTAGCACGCCCGTTCCTGACATCCCGAAAACCTGACCCGGAAACATCCCGGCCTGCAGAAGCAGCGCCGGGTGCCGGCGTTTGTACGGAGCACGGCCATGTCGTTCCAGCTCAACCTCTTCGGCACAACCGCTCTCGCAGATACCCAGAACGACCTTTTCTGGGGCGAACTTGAAGGCGAAGACGGCACGTCCCCCGTCCCGCCCGCCACACCGACCGCGATGGTCCTTCCCAAGATCGACTTTCATATGGTGGCCGACCGAGGCCTCGCTGACACCTGGAAACAGCGGGCCCGTGACAACGCGCTGGCAATCGCGCTGCTCAAGGAGATCGAAGAAGCAGACCGAAACGCCTCGTCCCCCGAACAGATCGTCCTGTCACGCTTCATCGGCTTTGGGGCAGGAGAACTGGCGAACAACCTGTTTCCATCCGGAAGCGATGGCGCCCGCCCAGGCTGGGAAGAGATTGGCGAAGCGATCCATGCCTCCACAACAGACGTTGAAAGGGCAGGACTGAAGCGCGCGACACAATATGCGCACTTTACCCCTGAACTGATCGTGCACGCGCTCTGGAACAAAGTGCTGCAGATGGGCTTCAGGGGCGGTTCCGTGCTTGAACCCGGCTGTGGGACCGGTCTTTTCATCGCGGCCCGGCCAGAAAGGCTCGATGGACGCATCGCCTTTACCGGGATAGAGAATGATCCGATTACGGCAAGGATTGCGCGCAGGCTCTATCCGAACCAGTGGATCCGCAGCGAGGATTTCACGACAGTGAAGCTCGCAGACGGGTATGACCTTGCGATCGGTAATCCACCCTTTTCCAATCGCACCGTACGTGGCCCGGAAGGTCTGGGACGGCTTGGCCTGAGCCTGCATGACTTTTTCATCGCCCGATCCATCGAGGCACTCCGCCCGGGCGGCATCGCAATCTTCGTGACGTCCCGCCATACGCTGGACAAGACGGACAGCACCGCGCGCCGGACCATCGCCGAGATGGCTGACCTCATGGGGGCGGTCCGGCTCCCCGCCGGGGCAATGCGCGATGACGCCGGCACGGACGTGGTGGTGGACGTACTGGTGTTACGCAAGCGCATGATCGGCGACATGGCCGATGATGAGACCTGGCTCGAAGTCAGCGCCCTTGCGGATAGCGACCAGGGCAATGGCCCGCTCCTTATCAATCGCTATTTCCTCGACCATCCGGAGCAGGTGCTTGGCCGTCACGGCTGGACCACCACCCAGTTCGGTCCCGATTACACATGCGACGCTCCTGCCGATGGCAGACTCGATGTGATGTTGTCCGAGGCCCTGGACCGGATCGGGCAGGACGTGCGCTTTCCGGAACCCCTGGACCAGCGCATTGTCCGGCCGGCGGGATCCGGTGTGCTGGTCGGCACGGCTGCCGATGGCGCCCAACTGAAAGAGGGCTCCTACTTCGTCACGAAAGGCGTCCTGCAACAGATCTGCGACGGACAGGCCACCACTGTCGCCATCAGGAAGGGGGAGCAGAAGGATGGCCTCTTCCAGAAGCATGCCCGGATCATTGCCGCGCTGATACCCGTCCGGGATGCGGCACGCGCGGTGCTGCGGGCGCAGATGGAGAACCTGCCCTATGGACGCCTGCAGGGTGAGCTGAAGCGTGCCTATTTCAGCTTTGTCCGACAGTTCGGCCCGATCAACCTGATGAATGTGACAGTCAGGATCGATCCGGAAACCGGGGTCGAAAACGAAACCCAGCGGCGACCGAACCTCACGCCATTCTACGATGATCCCGACGTCTGGCTGGTCTCGTCCATCGAGGAATACGACGAGGCGACACAGAAAGGCCGGATGGGACCGATTTTCTCGGAACGGGTCATTCATGCGCCTGTCGAACCCGAGATCCATTCCGCCCACGACGCCCTGGCCGTCTGCCTGCATGAAACAGGCGGCGTGGAAATGCCGCGGATCGCGGAACTCATGGGACAGTCCGAAGCTGAGGTCGCGGCCGCACTGGGGGATGCGGTCTATCTCGATCCGGGACGGAGCATGGACGGTCGCAATGTCTGGGTTACGGCTGATGAAATGCTCTCCGGCGCCGTGCGGACCAAGCTGGAAGAGGCACGCGATGCAGCCCGGATCGATGGACGCTACGCCCGGAACGTCACGGCGCTGGAAGCCGTCCAGCCCGCCGATCTGCGCCCATCGGAGATCACCGCGCGCCTTGGCGCTCCGTGGTTGCCGGTCAGCGACATCATCGCCTTTACCGCCGAGGTGCTCGGGGTCGAAACGGTCATCTATCACGCACCCGCGGTCGCCTGCTGGACCGTGGAGAAACGGGCGTTCATGGGCAAGGCCGAGGCTACGTCAGTCTGGGGGACGGAACGGCGACATGCCGGCGAACTGCTGGAAGATGCCCTGACGCAGGCATCGCCAAAAATATGGGATGTCTGGCGTGATGGCGATGGCAATGAGCACCGCGAACTGAACACACAGGAGACCGAAGCCGCAAAGGAAAAACTGGCGGCGATCAGGCGTGCGTTCGAGACATGGGTCTGGCAGGATGGCGATCGGGCCGAGAGGCTGGTCAGGCTGTATAACGACACCTACAACAACCTCGTGGCTCGCGCGTTTGATGGCTCCCATCTGCGCCTGCCCGGCGCAAGCACCACGATCAGCCTGCGCCCGCACCAGAAACGGGTCATTTGGCGGATCATCGCGGCAGGCGGCACGTATATTGCGCACGCGGTCGGCTCCGGAAAGACCTTCTCGATGGTTGCGGCCGTCATGGAGCAGAAGCGGCTTGGGCTGATCAGCAAGGCGATGATCGCCGTCCCCGGTCACTGCCTCGCCCAGATGGCCCGCGAATTCCTCATGCTCTATCCGACTGCGCGGATCCTCGTCGCCGACGAGACGAACTTCGTGAAGGCAAAGCGCCAGCGGTTCCTCGCCCGGGCCGCGACCGGAAACTGGGATGCGATCATCATCACGCATGATGCGTTCCGGTTCATCCCGGTGGAGGGGGATTTCGAACGCCAGATGATCGAGGCGCAGATCGCGTCTTACGAGGAAGTGCTGGAAAGCGTCGACGCGGCCGATCGCCTGTCGCGCAAGCGGGTCGAGAGCATGAAGGAGAAGATGCAGGCGAAGCTGGAAGGCCTTTCCGCTCGAAAGGATGATCTCGTGCATCTTGGAGAGATCGGTATCGACCAGATCCTCGTGGACGAGGCGCAGCAGTTCCGGAAGCTGAGTTTTGCAACCAACCAGTCCGACCTCAAGGGGGTCGATCCGAACGGCTCGCAGCGGGCCTGGGATCTCTTCGTGAAGACGCGCTACCTGGCGGCAAAAAATCCGGAGCGCCCGCTGATCATGGCGTCCGGCTCCCCGATCACCAATACGCTCGCCGAAATGTGGACGGTCAGCCGCTATATGGATCTTGAGGCGCTGCAGAAGCGCTACCTGCACGAATTCGATGCCTGGGCAGCCAATTTCGGCGAAACCCGTACCGAACTGGAACTGCAGCCAAGCGGGCTTTACAAGCCGGTCACGCGCTTCACCGAGTTCGTCAACGTCGCCGACCTCATGGCGATGTATCGCGACTTCGCGGATGTCGTGCAGCACGATGACCTGCGCCAGTACGTGACTCTGCCTGCGATCCGGGGCGGGCGTCGCGAGATTATTGTCGCGCCGACAAACGATAACTTCAGGGCCTACCAGAAGACGCTGGCGGCCCGCATCAACGCCATCGAAGCGCGCCAGGGGCGTCCCCAGAAGGGCGACGACATCCTCCTGTCCGTCATCACGGATGCCCGTCATGCCGCGATCGACCTGCGCTTCGTCGCCCCTCTCGCCGCGAATGATGACACGTCGAAGCTCAACCTGATGATCGGGAACGTGTTCCGGATCTGGCAGGAGACATCGGAAAGCCGTTACAGCGATCCTGAAACCGGTCGGCCGTACGACCTGCCGGGGGCGGTGCAGATGATCTTTTCGGATCTGGGCACCGAGAGCGCGATGGAGACACGCGGTTTTTCCGCCTATACATGGATCCGCGATGAACTGATCCGACTGGGCGTGCCGCGCGCGGAAATCGCGTTCATGCAGCACTACAGGAAGAGTGCGGCGAAGCAGAAGCTGTTCGGTGATCTCAATGCCGGGCGCAAGCGGATCCTGATCGGCTCGACGGCGACCATGGGCACCGGCGTCAACGCCCAGCAGCGCCTCAAGGCCCTGCACCATCTCGACGTGCCGTGGCTGGTCTCCGACATCATCCAGCGCGAGGGTCGCATCGAGCGGCAGGGCAACCAGCACGCGGAAATCGAACTCTACGCCTATGCCCAGCAGGGTTCCGTTGACGCGACCAACTGGCAGCTCCTCGAACGCAAGCAGCGCTTTATTGGCCTTGCGATGTCAGGTGACCGTTCCATCCGCCGGATTGAGGACATTGGCGGGGAAGGGGGGAACCAGTTCGCCATGGCCAAGGCGCTCGCCTCAGGCGATGCCCGGCTGATGCACAAAGCCGGGCTGGAGGCTGATCTTGCGCGGCTCGAGAGACTGGCGGCCGCCCATTATGACGACCAGTTCGCCGTAAAACGTGCCATCGACCGGGCCGAGCGTGAGATTGCGGGCGCGGAGCGCCAGATCCCGCTGATCGAGGCGGATATCGCCAGCCGTCAGCCCACGAAGGGGGATGCGTTCGTATTGCGCAGGGACAAGGGGGACGTCAGCGAACGTGAGAAGGCCGGATCATGGCTCCTGTCCCAGGTCCGCCTGGCGGCGAAGAACGGCGAGGCAGGGGTCTGGAACCTCGGACGCATCGGTGGGTTCGCCGTCATGTGCGAAGCTGGGCCGGGCCGTCGCGTGTACTACGAAAAGCGCGCGGTCGACGTGACGCTGTTTGTGGAAGCGCGCTCGGGTCGCATTGAGATCGCCGTCGAGGACGACACGAAGGGCCTTGGGCTGACCTCGCGCCTCGAACATGCGCTGCTTCGGATCGATGACGCGCTCCGTGACGCAATCCGGATGCGGGAGGAAGCGCAGCACCGCCTGCCATCCTACCGGGCCCGTCTGGGCCTGCCGTTCGCGGAACAGGCGATGCTTGATGAAAAGCGCGCCGAGCTGAAAGCGCTGGAAGACGATCTGGCGGCGACCGCGACCGATGAAGACCCGGCGCATGACGACACCGAGGACAGGGAGAAGGAAGAAGAGGCGGCAGCCTGAGAAGGGCTGCCATCTCCGGCCAGGCGCCGCAAGGGGTGGCGCCTCCCCGTGCTCGGCGTCTGCGCCGCCTGCGCGCGGGTCCGGTGCCGCCGCTGCGCGGCGCCCTTGCCCCGCCAGCCCGGTGCTGGCCGCCAGGGTGCATCAGGAAAGGCGTCCTGAGAACACGGAGGAAAAACCATGGAACTGCGCGAAGTTGATCCAAAAACCCTGCTCGACAACCCCGAAAACCCGCGGAAATCCGCGCCCAACGAGGCGGAAGAGCGCCAGCTGGCGCTGAACGTCAAGGCCGTCGGGATCATCCACCCGCCCCTGGTCCGCGAAACCCCGGGCGGCCTGATGATCGTTGCAGGGCATCGCCGCCGGCGTGCCGCGGTCAAGGCCGGCCTGAAAACCATTCAGGTGACGGTGGCAGGCGATGATGCGGAACTGGACCGGATGCGTGCCGCGTCGGAGAACATGATCCGTCAGCCCATGACCCAGGTTGAACAGTGGCGGGTTGTCGCCAGGCTCCGGGAGGAAAAAAAGTGGAATGACACCGCGATCTGCAAGGCGCTGATGCTCACACCGGTGCAGCTGAAGCAGATCGGCCGCCTGTCTGCCATCCTGCCTGAGATTCTTGCATGGATCGAGGCGGGCAAGGGTCCTGGCAATCGTGAACTGGCGAGCATCGCCCTTGCGTCAACCGCGCTGCAGGAACAGGTCTGGGGCCATTTCGGGTTTCCGGTTGGCTCGTCGCCGCCCGAGGATGTCGAAGCCTGCGAAGATGAGGGCGAGCAACAGCCCGACGGAAATTGGGAACCCGGTGCTGCCATCCCCGATTGGGACCGGATTGCGTCAGCCCTGCGGCAGGACCGTTTTTATGCAATCGAGGCCTCGTTTGATGACGCCATTGCAAAAAGCTGCCGGATCGCCTGGCAGGAAGATCTGTTCGGTGAAGCCGGGAAGGACGGCCGTTATACCGATGACGGCTTCGCCTATGAGAAGGCGCAGCGCCAGTGGCTGGGTCAGAGCACGCCTGAAGACGCATTGATCCTGCAGAGCGACGAGAACGGCGAGCTGAATTGCCCCGGGTTTTGTGGAGACGGAACGACCCGAGAGGTAAGAAGGATTCATGAGCACCAAATCGAAGCGTTTTCCGCCTGAGTTTCGTGAACGTGCAGCCCGCATGGTTCTGGAGGAAGAGAAGAACCATCCTTCGCGGTGGTCCGCGGTGATGATGATAGCGCCAAAGCTGGATATTCATCCTGACACGCTGTCAAAATGGACCCGTCTGCATGAACGTGCCAATGCGCCTGCGGTGAGTGACCTGCCTGATCGAGAGAAGATCAGGCAACTGGAGCGAGAGAACCGCGAATTGCGGCAGGCCAATGAAATCCTGCGTAAGGCGTCGGCATATTTTGCCCAGGCGGAGCTCGACCGCATCTTCAAGCCATGACACGCTTCATTGAGGAGCACCGGCAGACATATGGTGTCGGGTCAATCTGCAGGGTTCTGTCGATTGCACCATCTGCCTATTATGCTTATCGGGCGAGACAGAAAAATCCGTGTGTGCGCAGCCAGAAAGACAAAGAGCAGTGCGATGACATCCGTAGAGTGTGGAATGATAATTTCTGCGTCTATGGAGCGCGCAAGGTCTGGCATCAGCTCAGACGTGAAGGCCTGGATGTCGCCCGCTGCACGGTAGAGCGGCTGATGCGCCGGATGGGGCTGAAAGGCGTCATTCGTGGCAAGGGGGTCAGAACCACACGGCCTGATCCGCAACGTCCGTGTCCGCAGGATCTGGTGCAGCGCCAGTTTCATGCTCCTGCCCCCAACAGACTGTGGGTTTCGGATTTCACGTATGTTTCCACTTGGCAGGGCTTTGTTTATGTGGCCTTCATCATTGACGTCTTTGCACGGGTTATTGTGGGTTGGCGTGTCTCCTCAACGGCTCATACCGACTTCGTACTGGATGCCCTTGAGCAGGCTCTGTGCCAGAGGCAGCCTGAGGGAAAAGTGATCCACCATTCCGACCGCGGCTGTCAATATGTGTCCATTCGCTACACGCAAAGACTGGCTGAAGCGGGGCTCGTTGCTTCTGTCGGCAGTGTTGGGGATTCCTATGATAACGCCTTGGCAGAGACCATTAACGGACTTTACAAAACCGAACTCATCTATCGGCAGGGGCCATGGAAAAACAGGGAAGCTGTTGAACTGGCAACACTTAAATGGGTCGACTGGTTCAATAATCGGCGGCTCCTGTCCTCCATTGGAAACATCCCGCCAGCAGAAGCTGAGGCACGCTTTTATGCACAACAGAAATCACATGCATTAGCCGCTTAAATCAGATAAAAAACGTCTCCACAAAACCCGGGGCAATTCAGAAGCATATTGACGATACCATCGCGGCGCTCTCGATCGGCCTCACCGACGATGAAGTAAAGCGATTGGAGACTCCGTATACGCCGCGCCGGGATGGCCAGGGTTCATCCGACCCAGCCGCGCTCGCCCGGATCCTGGAAACGGTAAGCGGGTTTAAAAAGGACACGCCCGATCTCGTCGAAAGAAAGTAACCCGAACCGCCTGTTATCAGCACCATTCCCGTTTCGGTCATAAACCGTCGTCCTTCTCCGCAGGCATCAGTCCACGACTTTAAGCTGTGCAAGATCGGCAATCAGTCCCGGACCGGTCGGCTCCCATCCCAATACCTGCCGCGTCAGTTCGCTGGAGGCCCGCATGTCGAAGCCTGCGAACATCGCGAAGCGCCCGAAGAAAGTCGGTGCCTCATCCGGCAGGATCGATCGGACCGGCAGGTCCAGGCGACGGCCGAGCGTCTCGACGATATCGCGCATCGCCACGCCCTCTTCGGCAACCGCATGCCAGGCGGTGTCTGTCGCCCCCTTTTCGATAGCCAGTCTGTAAAGACGGGCAACATCGAGCACATGCGCCGCAGGCCAGAGATTGCTCCCATCGCCCACATAGACGCAGGCGCCGTTCTGACGAAACGTCTCGATCAGCGGCGTGATGAGTCCCTGCCTGGCCCGGTCATGGACCTGCGGCAGACGCACCACTGAAGCGCGGATACCCTGCGGAATCAGCGCCAGCGTCGTCTGCTCGGACACGCGCGGGAACGGGAAGTCCGAGGGAATCACATCCTTTTCGGTCGCTAACTGGCCGGGTGGCGCCAGTCCCGCCAGTCCTCCCGTGGCAAGAAACGGCTTGTTGGAGCCGGCAAGCGCGGACCCGATTGCCTCGATGGCGCGACGATCCGTTTCGCAGCTTGCCAGGAAGTTCGACCAGTCATGAATAAACGCAAAGTGAATCACGGCGTCCGAAGCCGCCGCACCCTTTTGCAGACTGTCAAGATCCTCGAGCGCACCGCGCTGCACCTCAGCGCCTATGGCGGCGAGCGATTGAGCCCCCTCATCCGAACGGGCCAGACCAAGTACCTCGTGGCCGGCAGCGATCAGTTCCCTAACGGTCGGCATACCGATAAATCCGGTGGCGCCGGTGACGAATACACGCATGAGCTAAGTCTCCCGTTTTCAGATGAAGACAAATCTCGGTCCATGCCCTATTCTGGTAAAGTAGTGACCTTATCGTATTATAAAGATTAACAGGATGAGCGAGCACCAGCACGTCGAAAAGCGGCTCGGTACCTGGCTGAAAGATCGCCGCGCGAAGCTTGATCCGGCTGCCTTCGGCCTTCCCTCGGAACGCCGCCGCACGCCAGGCCTGCGGCGTGAGGAGGTCGCGCAGCGGGCCAACATCAGCCCGACCTGGTACACTTGGCTGGAACAGGGGCGTGGTGGTGCCCCGTCAGCCGACGTGCTGGATCGGATAGCCCGCGCCCTCATGCTGACCGACGTCGAGCGCGAGCATCTGTTCCTTCTCGGCCTCGGGCGCCCACCCGATGCGCGGTATCGTAAGAACGGCACCGTCACGCCGCGCCTGCAACGCGTGCTAGACGCACTGGATCCCAGCCCGGCGGTGATCCGGACCGCAACCTGGGACGTCCCGGCCTGGAACCGGGCGGCCACCATCATGCTGGGGGATTACAGCGCCCTGCCGCCAGCGGAACGCAACATCCTCAGGATCATCTTCCTCGACCCGCGCTCCCGCGCCATGCAGCCCGACTGGGAAAGCATGGCACGCTATGTGGTGGGTGCTTTTCGGATCGAAACAGCGCGCGCTGGCGCGGCGGACGAGGTCACTCCCCTGGTGACGGAACTCTGCCGGCTCAGCCCCGAATTTCATACGATGTGGCATGAGAACAGCGTCACCGAGGCACCCGTCGATATCGTTAAGCACATCGACCATCCGGTCCTCGGCTCCTTCGCCTTCGAACTTTCGACATTTTCGGTCGATGGCCGGCCAGACCTGACGCTGGTCGTCTACAACCCCGCGACACCGAAGGATGCCGAAAAGCTCAGGGAAGTCATCCTGTCTCACCGTAGCGTAGCAGGTGCGTAGTGGCCTCTGTCCGAATATTTATCGCCTGAAATACCAATTCCAGCCGTTTAGCCGGGAAAACAACATCTGACACCAAAAGTAAGGATATTTACCGACCAGATTTCGTAATCGATCAATACAATGTCGGTGTAGTATACTAATTTACTGAAAGGCTCGATCTCATTTCGTCTGCCTGTTTATAAACCCGGAAACATGCCTCCACCCCCTCTCAGATTAACTCCCGTGATATAAGCAGCAAGCGGGCTTGAGAGAAAGACTGCCGCGTTCGCTATATCTTCCGGTGTTGCAACATGGCCAACAGAAACCAGTGCAAAAATTGGCAGAACGGCAGCCTCGATCTCGGGTCATGGCGTATCTTTCTCCGCCAGTCCCCGTTGGGCTGCTACCTCCTGGAAACGGGTGTCCAATGTCACGCTGTGTATGGTTCACGGAGAAATGGCGTTGACCGTGACGTCGTCAGGAGCCACCGCCTTTGCCATCGAAACCATCATCGCGCTCATGGCAGCTTTACTCGCCGAACAGGTGGGAGACATCGGTGGGATATCACTGCTGCAAGACTGGAAATGTTGACGACACAACCCCATTTTTGCCAGCCTAATTTATCGATGCAATGGTCGAGCAGAAAACGTGAATGACCGATATCGGGCTTAATGGATCTGCCGTCTTATGACTGTTGAGAGACGAGAGTTGCCGGTCGGACTTATCGCCTCGCGGCCAAATGTCCTCGACGAAGAACAAAATCTTTCGTTCTTAAACAGACTGATAATCAGATCATTCAACCTGATCACGAAATCGACCAGGTGGACTGCCGAGAGTCTTGCGGAATGCAAATGAAAACGCGGATGCCGTGGAATAACCAAGAGTATGTGCGACCTCTCCAACTGGCAGGCCTGATGCCAGCATGCCAACGGCGGCCTGCATCTGTACCTGTCGGCGATAGTGACTGAAGCTTATACCAACCTCAGCTTCAAACAACCGGGCCAGCGTCCGACTGCTGGCCCCAGCCACATCCTGCCATTCGGACAGTGAGCGGCCATCCGCCGGAGAGGCCATCAGCGCATCCGTGACACGCCGCAGCCGTGCATCCGAAGGACGCGGTACACCCAGAGGTTCGGAGTGTGCCAACGCGATCTGGTCCAGCAGCACCGCCACCATGCGCGACGCCGGTGAAGGAACGGGATAATCTGCCGGGCATCTGGCAACCGCATCAATCAGTGCCTGCAAAAGCGTTGTAAGGGCGATGATGCGACAGGCTGGCAGAAAATCCCGGCACATCTTCGGCGCAATCAGCACGGCACGCAGCCTGCTTTCCTTGGGGCTGTGAACAGCATGCACCACACCCGGTGGCAGCAGGAGTGCCCGCCCGGGCGGTACCAGCCACTGGTTATCTTCGGTCGTGACGCGGATTACGCCATGCGTGGTCGCCAGAAGCTGCCCGAGGTCAGTGTGACAATGAGGTTCGACATCCGCAGCTTCCACATGATGCTCCGCATGCACGCGCACTGGACGTAGCTCTGTGGGCGGTGTGCGATCAGCAAGACTGCTGGCCTGCAGGGATCGGGATTGCTTCATCTGGCATATCCTCGATAGTCTATGGCATTCTGTCGAGCGCTTGATAAAAAATCAGCATGTATAGCAGAGGGCATGACACGTTCCGCCAAAACGCTTCTGCCCTGGCTGATGATCTTCGGTGCCGGTATCTGCCTGCGTACCGGAATTGCGTCCCTCTCTCCCATCCTCGACCGGATCGAACGAACTCTTGCCATCTCCAACGCAGAACTGGGCTTGCTGACCACACTTCCTGTCCTGTGCATGGGCGGCCTGTCTCCGCTTGGGCATATGCTGGAACGGCGACTTGGCCTGAAACGCTCCATGATAATGGCATTGGCGCTTCTGACGATCGTCCTGCTCCTTCGCCTTGATGGTGGCAGCTATGGACTGCTGCTTTTCACGGCCGTCGGCGTGGGCGTAGCCGAACCGGCGTCGTTCGCCCGCAAGATCGCGCAGCCGACCACGTGCCTCGGCATCATCTGGGCGGCGTGACGCATAGCGCCACGTCTTCGGGTCCATGCCGATCAGGCGGCAAGCCCACCGCTGCGAGTAATCCCGTTCGGTCATCGCCCAGGTCACGGCCTCCCGCCGCAAACCGGGCGTCACGAGTTTTTTGTCAGCAGGTCCTTCAGCGTCGAGATGTCCATCACGCTCTCCGCCAGGAGCCGCTTCAGCTTCGCGTTCTCTTCTTCAGGAGCCTTGAGCCGTCGCGCCCGCCTAATGCTCCTTCAGGATCCCAATGATCTGGTCCTGCGTGAAACGTGATCTTTTCATCGTCTGTCTCCAGTGGACAGACCTTACTTCAAATCGAGGGCATTTCAGGGGGCTGGGTCAATCGGCCATAGGGTTTATTCTCCGGTAAACCCGGGGCAGTTCAGTTTCTGGAAGAAGCCGAGCTGGACTATTCCATCAGTCCTGGACAGGTTCTTGCCGGACATTCTGGTCAGATATTCATGCGGCTGAGGTTGACAAGCCAGTCACAGAACAGCTCAGCCTGGCTACTACGCGGTGTGCGGGCCGTCAGCACATAGCCCCTGCGGCTTCTGAGTGGTTTCTGCCAGACTTTGACCAGCACGCCGCTTTCCAGACAGGTATCAACCAGCGGCCGCCACCCCAGCGCGATGCCTTCCCCCTGCATGGCAGACTGCAGCAGCAGGGGATAATTGCCAAAAGTCCGGAAACGCGCCGTCTTCTGGCTGCCCCGTGCTGACTGATCCGGGTCCATCCGGGCAAACCAGTCCGTCCATGTAAACCACAGGTTCTCGTGTCCATTCAGGTGCAAAAGATGTGCACGTCCCAGATCAGCCAGTGTCGTGAAAGGGCCATAGGTGCGCGCGTAGGCGGGGCTGCATACCGGATAGACTTCCTCCTCAAACAGCGTAATGCGGTTTTCGCCTGATTTACGGACGGCAGCCTCAAACAGGATGGAGACATCCGCCGTTATCCCCAAGGGGGGCTGGGCCTGCAGCGCTTGGGTTGTCAGGATCTGGATTTTTACGCCCGGACAGATTTTTTCAAAATCCGGCAGGCGGGAAATCAGCCAGTTGGCGGCAAAACCATAATCTGTCAGCACATTCAGGGCCCTATCCCGGCTAACGGCCGTAGCCTGTTCTAGCGCGGTCCTGATGGTGGCCCGTGCTTCCGACGCCGCGGCGACCAGCGTGCGGCCAGCCTCATTCAGCGCAACCCCGCGATGCCTGCGCATGAACAGCGGCATACCGACGACACGTTCGATATGGCCAATCTGCTGACTGACGGCGGGCTGGGTCATGCCCAGTTCGGCCGCAGCAGCGCTGAAACTGCCCAGACGGCCTGCCGCTTCGAGCACCCGCGCATTGCCCATCAGATAATCAACCGTGTAATCCGTCATAATTATTAATTATACAATATATAAGAACAAAACAACATCACAAATCACATTTAATGTCGCATATTAAGTCCATAACACAAACCACTATATTAGTTCGTTGTATATTCGTGAGAAGAGAACCATGCCCGAGCAGCAGCCCAACCGTCCCAATTTCCTTGTAGTGCTGGCAGATCAGTTAACGGCGGCGCTGCTGCCCGCAGTTCTGGGCGGTCGCGATCCATCGCCCGTCATCGTCCCCAACCTGACGGATCTGGCAGGGCAGGGCGTGGTGTTTGGTAACGCTTATACCAACAGCCCGTTATGCGGTCCGTCGCGGGCCGCGCTCATGAGCGGCCTCCTGCCCACCATAAGCGGCGTATATGACAATGCCTGTGAATGGCACGCCGATACCCCGACATTCGGCCACCGGCTACGACTTGCAGGGTACCGGACCATCCTTTCGGGCAAGATGCATTTTGTCGGGCCGGACCAGTTGCACGGGTTTGAGGAACGCCTGACAACCGACATCTACCCTGCCGATTTCAGCTGGGTGCCTGACTGGCTGCACCCGGAAATCCGGCCTGACTGGTACCATTCCATGGATTCAGTTCATCAGGCCGGTCCGGTCGTACGCAGCAACCAGATCGATTATGACGAGGAAGTCGCCTTCGCCACCCGCCGCAAGCTGTATGATCTGGCCCGTACGCGCGATGGGCGACCGTTCTGTATGCTGGTCTCCTTCACCCATCCACATGACCCGTTCAATATCGGGCAGGAATGGTGGGACCGGTATGCTGATGTCCCCATTCCGTCGCCTCAGGTGGACCTTGCACAGGATCCTCATCCCGCCGTTATCCGCATACGTGAGGCGTGCGGCATTGCGGCCGACCCAGCGACGCCACAGGCAGCCCTGCGTGCACGGCGGGCCTATTTCGGCGCGATTTCCTATATCGACCATCAGGTAGGACGGCTGCGCGCGGTGCTGCAGGAAACGGGGCTGGACCGCAACACGGTGATTGTATTCACCAGTGATCATGGTGAAATGCTGGGCGAGCACGGTCTGTGGTACAAGATGTCGTTTCATGAAGGGGCGTCGCGCGTGCCGCTGATATTCAGCGGCCTGGATTTTTTCCGTCCCCGCATCGTACGCGATGCGGTCTCGCTGGTGGATGTGGGAGAGACGCTGTGCACACTGGCGGGAGCGCCACCTGCACCCCGCACCGATGGCCGCAGCCTTGTTCCCCATCTGAATGGATTAGGCGGCCATGATGGCGTGTTTGGCGAATATTGCGGGGAAGGCACGACAGCGCCCGTGAGCATGATTCGCCGCGGGCAATGGAAGTTCATCCATACCCCCGGCGAACCCGACCAGCTTTTCGACCTGAACGATGATCCGGATGAAACCCGCAATCTGAATGGCAGCAATGCTGCGGTAGCCATACTGGCGGCCTTCAGGGAAGAAACGCACAAGAAATGGGATTATGCCCGCATTACCCGCGATGTCATTGCCAGCCAGAAACGGCGGCAACTGGTCAGCCGCGCGCTGGCGATGGGGACCTGTACGCACTGGGACTACCAGCCCCTGCCTAATGCCCACAACGCATACATCCGTAATCACAAGCCTCTAGAAACGCTTGAGGCTGAAGCGCGCCTTTATCCTCCCAGCGTCCGGTGAGACATTCGCCATGAACCGTATTCCCACCCTGTCGTATGTGACGACATTCGCCTTCGCCCTTTCGGTTGGCACGCTGCTCTGCGTCTGTGCATCCTTTGCGGCAGACCTGACCGATACCCAACCCGCCGCAAAACGGGCAAAATCGCCGCGCCATGCTCCCGCAACGACGATGGCCAGCGGCAGACCGGCAAGGAAAGACGCAGGCGGCGTGGAGGAAATAACCGTCCGCTCCACGCGGCGGACCCAGCGATCAAGCACCATTCCTGCCTCCATCGTCGCCCTGTCCGGCAACACATTGCAGACTACGGGCGTGCGGGATGCCCTGACCCTGGCCCATGACGTACCGGGGCTTATGGCCGAAACCACATCAGGCTCCGCCAATCCGCGCTATCGTCTGCGCGGTATCGGCACGAATGACTTCTCGGCCAACATGACCACGGCGGTCGGCGTGTCGGAAGATGACGTGTTTCTGGACAGTGGGGCCTCGCAGGGGGTACCGATCTATGATCTGGACCATGTCGAGGTATTCCGTGGCCCGCAGGGCACATTGCAGGGCAAGAATACCACAGCGGGCACCGTCAATTACTATACCAAACGACCCACCAATCATCTGGACGGCTACGTGCGGGGCACGGCTGGCAATTATGGGCGGCTGGGGGAGGAAGGGGCGATTGGCGGCCCTATTGTCAAGGATCGCCTGATGGCGCGCTTTGCCATCACCAACCAGGATTTTTCCGGCCAATACCATGATAGTTACCGGAAGGAAGATGCCAACGGTTACCAGTATTACGACATGCGTGGCGAGATACTGGCCAAGCCCACTGATAATCTGAGCATACTCGTCAAAGGTCATATCGGGCGCAACAAGACCGATGTGGAACTGGACCATGTGGGCCTGCTGGCCGGGGGAAAGGATGATCAGGGCTATGCCCAGACATCGGCCCGCAACCTGCAGAACAATGGCCGGAGTGACGCGACAACGCGCCGGTCGGGGCTGTCGGTCAATGCGCAGTACGCCTTTGCCCATGGCTGGACACTGACGGATATTTTCGGGCTGGAATGGAATCACTTCAATGTCTTTTCCGACGATGACGCCAGTCCTGCCCCGATCGACTATCAGGAAAACATCGGCGGCGTCGCGCGTGTGCTAAGCAATGAAATCCGCGTCGCATCGCCCCAGAGCAAAAAGATACGCTACATCGGCGGTGTCTATTACATGCGCAACCTGACCCAGTCCTACAGCCAGCAGCCACTCTACAGCCCGGTTGATTTTGGCGCGGGCGGCAACGCGTCCAGTTTCAATATCAACACGCAGGATGCAGCCGTATTTTCCGCCATTTCGGTTGACCTGATGCCCAGGCTGACGCTGGATGTCGGCGCGCGTTTCACATCGGAAACCCGTCAGGCCAATGGCGAGGCGTGGGCCTATGCCACGCAGGCTGGCAACCCCTATAATACATCCGACCGGGTGCTGACCTACATCAACACCAATACGAACACCTATATCGATCCCGCGACAGGCAGCGCCATCAGCGGGCCGACGCTGAAAAAGACGTTCAACAGGGACAGTGAGGACGCCAGCCTTAAATACCGCTTCAACAGCAACATCATGGGCTATCTGCGCTATGCGCGGGGGTTCCGTACTGGCAATTACAATACCTATGTCGCCACGGCGTCTGATTTTAGCCTGTATAACCCGGAAACGCTGACAGATTACGAAGGTGGAGTCAAAGCCCGGCTATGGAAGGGACGCGCCCAGATCAACCTGAGCGGCTTCCATTACGACTACGACAACATGCAGGTCACGATCCTGCAAAATACCGGTACGCACACCACCAATGCCGCCAGCGCCGTATCCAACGGCTTCGAGTTCGAGGGGCAGGTACGACCGCTGGACAATTTTCTCGCGACATTTGGTGTAACCTATCAGGACGCCCATTACACCAGCTTTACCAATGCCAGCGCGCCCACGCCGTTCAATGGCGGCAATCCGGTCAATCTGTCCGGACAACCGCTGGAGCGCGCGCCGCGTGTCACCGCCAATCTGCTGCTTAGTTACACATTGCCCGTCTCATTCGGTGACTTCGCCTTCCAGACAGACTGGCGTTACACCAGCCGTTACCGTTTTCAGGCATGGTCAGACGTCACGCCCACCACACCGGGTGCGCTGCTTTCATCCGCGCAGGCGCAGGCTCTTGTCCGCAACGCTTTTTCACAGAAACCTGTCCTTATGGGCAATGTACGCGTAGCCTGGCATTCGCTGGACAAGAAAACTGAAGTGGCCTTCTGGATGCATAACATCACCAATCAATTGACGTATACTAATGCATTTGGGGAATTTTTCAACGGCAATATCAGCCGCTATCCCGGTGAACTGCGCAGCTTTGGCTTTGAGGTCTTCCGTTCCCTATGACCAGTACCAACGAACTTCGCGCACCAGCGGGGACTGCCGGACGATGGGAATGGGTGGGTATCAGCGCCGCTGACTGCGCGGCCCATAGCATGAACTCGCTTGGACCGTTCGCGGTCAGTGCGCTCATGACCGACCTACACCTCAACACTTTTCAGGCAGGAATTTGGAGCACGGTCGAAATGGTGGCCTATGCCGGGGCCATGTTCGGTATCTCGCCATGGGCTGCGGGTCTACACCTGCGCCGGGTGGCACTGGTGGCGGGTATCATGGTCGTCATGGCTCAAGGTGCTTCTGCCATTGTGGCCAGCTATGGTATACTACTGGCATTGCGCCTGCTGGCCGGGACGGGACTGGGCATGCTAAATGCTGTGGTCAATATCGGCTCAGCCCGGTCGCATGCGCCCGTACGCAGGCTGTCGCTAGTCATGATCGTGCAGACCGTGGTGTTCACCATCGCCAGCCTGCTTCTGCCGCAGGCGGCGGCACTCGGGGGTAGGACAGGGGTATTCGGCTTTCTGGCGCTGCTGGTCGTTTTCCTCCTACCCCTTATGGGGTTTACGACCTCCCGATCGAGCATACCCCGGTCTCATCGTGTTTCCATAACCCGGTCAGGCGAACGGTCGTGTGTTCATTCCCGGTTCATCATTGCCGCCGTTGTTTTCTATACCAGTGGCAGTCTGGCCATATGGCCATTTTCCGCCCATGTGGGGCATCTGGCTGGATTGACGAATACGGCGTTTGGCTGGCTTGCGGCGGTTGCCAATATAGGTGGCCTTGCAATGTGTATCGCAGGCTCGCTGCTGGGGGATGGCAGGGCAGCCTTCCGTCTGCTGGCGCCCGCCGTCCTCCTGACCGCGCTGGCTTGCGTCGTGCAGGCCGTTCCATGGAGCATTTCCGCCTTCTGCACGGCGTTCCTGCTTAATTATGCATTGTGGTTTTTCATTTATCCCAATCTGATCGGCATCGCTTGCCGCATGGATTCGAGCGGCAGGCTGGCGACCCTGTGCAGTGGGGCGTGGATGATATCACAGGCCAGTGTGACCCCGCTTTCCGGGTTGCTTGGGCGCAATGGGCATTTCCTTGGCGTTGGGTTGCTGGGCATGGGCAACTGTCTGGTCAGCACCCTGCTGGTTGTCGGTCTTTATTTTAGCATGCATGGCAGGATCCGTAATCGCTCCATGTCCCAGCATCGATTGCGTAAAAATAAGCAGGTATATGCACGATCAGGACTAGATACCTATTTTTAGGGATCCTGAGGCAAATAAACCTCGATCACGGAGAGATGATCGATAAACGCGATCGCGAAGCTGACGGTTTCGCGGGCTGCACTGGCTCTATGCGCGGCTTCGGCATACAGCGCATGGGCCGCAGCCACCGCTTCTGGCTTGGATCCCGCGTTGGCAATAACGCCGCTGTAAGCGCCTAGTGCGCCCCGCCCCGGTGACATAAGTGTCAGGCGAGCGTCTCCCCCGGAAAGGGTCAGAGTGGTCACACCATCGGTGATATAGTCCACCGGACCGCTGACTGCGGCAATCGTGCTGGTGCGCGCGGCCAGATTCTGAAGAAAAGGTTGGGCTTGATCGGATGTCAACGTGGTACCGATACCGCGCCCGCTACCTGTGCCGTCGGCCAGGGCGATCAGTTCCGAAGCATTATCCCGGATCGCGGTCGGACGGAACGTCAGAAAATCCCACACGACCTGATCGTGGGCTGGCGCGCCGGTCCCGACCGCTAGCAGGAGGTTGGCCGACAGGGTGGCGGCGATGTAATTCGTGATGCCGTAGCAGAACGGCCTGCGTGCTTTGAAGCACACGAATTCCTCACGTACGCTCAGGGATGTCCAAGAACGCGCATCCATTACGATCCTTTCTGTTTCACCAGGCCATACCGGCGAGCATTGGCCGGTTCATAGCCTATCGGTTAGCTGAGGCATGCCACTGGGCACGCGGGATCGACGGTCCATCCGTTCATCGAATCATCATACAGGCGCCTGAAGGGAAGATGGGTCGCCGCCGTGGCCAGAGCCAGCCCCGCCGCAATACAGAATCGGCATGTAGTCTGATTGACGCGTCCAGAACTATCGTATGGCTTGTGTCTGCCTGCATCCAACCGGCTGTTAATTTTCACTGAGAACTGACCCGGGTAGAAGGGCGGGACGCGGCGTAAATAGGCGTAATCGGAAAAGGGTGAGAGAATGTCGCTTTGCCATGACACCGGCTGCCGGACTGTCGGGATAACGCTTCGCGTTGTGGGGCCGCAGGATGTGGGAGGGATGATGTGAAGAGGCCCGATAGGTAAGGGCGATTAGACGCATGTGCCTTCGGCAATGCTGCGGGCAAGCCTGACGACCAGTGCGTCCCTGCCTTCGCGAAGCGCTTCCAAGGCTGTCTGACCCGCAAGTTCGGGATGAGATTGCGTCAGGAAGCGGTAAATGGTCCATCCGCTATCGCCCAGCGTATCGAAAAGTGCGGGCAGGACAGGGAAGGGCTGTCCCATCGCATTGATCTGCCAGGCCGGATAGCGCGATTTCCGTGGTGAGGCCCCTGGCAGAACGAGGATAGTATGGGCCTGTTCCAGATCACGCAGGTCTGAGATAGTCAGTCCAAGACGGTGGGTAAAAACCTCACCCGTCAGCATGTCCGGACCTGACAGAATGGTGGCTGCCAGGTGGCGCCCCCGCTCTTCTGCCCGAGCGAAAGCGTCGCTCCGCGTTCGTGGCCTGTCTGTCATGACTGCTGTCTTTTTGTCTTTCAGGGAGAGAGGAGAGCGAGACCATCATGGGGCGGGCGGAAGGTCCACTGTATCATCTGGCCCGCTTGTATGCATTCGGTGCGTAAGACCCTAAAAATACGGGACATCAACGTCCAAATAGGATATACATAATATATATCCATAGGGAGGGATATCCGATGCTGACCCGTACGACACTCTTTCTATCCAACCGCTCACAGGCGGTGCGTCTGCCGAAGATGGTTGCCTTCGGGGAGCAGGTGCGTGACGTCGTCATCGTGTCCGAAGGGTCGCGGCGGATCATTGCTCCGGCCGATGCGGCGTGGGATGATTTCTTTGCGGCTCCTGGGGTGGATCTGGGGGAGCGAAACCAGCCGGCCATGCAGGAACGTGAGGCGCTCTGAATGCTGCGTTACTTGCTGGATACGAACCTCTGTATCCGGGTGTTGCGGGATCGGCCACAGGGGTTGCGTCCGAGGTTCAACAGCTGTGCGGAGGAACTCTGCATCTCGGACGTGGTTCTGTATGAGCTGCTTTATGGCGCGGAACGCTCGTCCGATCCCGTAGGCACAAGACGCGACGTTGAGCACTTCGCGGCAAGGCTGGCGGTCCTGCCATTCGACAGTGAAGCGGCTGCCCATACGGCGGACATTCGGGCTGTTCTTGAACGGAATGGCCGTATCATAGGTCCGTATGATCTCATGATTGCCGGGCATGCCCGGAGCAAAGGGCTGATTGTGGTGACCGGCAATCTGCGGGAATTTCAGCGGGTGGAGGGTCTTCGAACGGAGGACTGGCTGACTGACACGGTCTGACCGGCAAGGCTGAGGCGAGACAAAATATTGATTAAAACGACTGTTTATCAATCGACTATGTCATGCAACGAGCCTTTCAACGAACCCGCTGACAAGCAGCAATTTTCTTCGGTTGCAGGCCCCCGCAACCAATGTAGCCTGCTCATTACTGGCAGAGCGCAGTTTTCTTCGGTTGTGGGTCCCCGCAATACCCGATACCGACACTCCCGGAGCCCTGGCTCCGGGAGTGTTCGTGTTTTTGGTCCCCTGACCGCGTGAGGCGGCGAAATCCAGCAGGTTTCCGAGTTCGCCATGGAGCGTGGCGTGCATCTCGCCCCGGCCCTTGCCGGGATGGAGCACGATCTTCTCGATCAGCGCGCGGATGGCCTCGGAGGCATCCTGACGGTCCTCGGGATGGTTCAGGGTTTCCGCCAGCCGTTCGACCTTGTTTTTGAAGATCCCGGCGACGTTGGGATGGATATCGGGCACGTCCTGCGGCTGGGCGGCAAGCATAGCGACCAGTTCATCCTCACGGGCCTCCATTTCGCGCATGCGCTCGACCATGCCGCGCGTATAGCCGCCATCCTCGATCACCTGGAGCATCTGTTTCAGCCCCTTGCGCAGCCTGGTCAGTTCCGTCTGCCAGCCGGCCGTGCTGGCGCGGCGTTCGTGGTTGGCGCGATTGGTTTCTTCCACATAAGCGCGCATCGCCTCGGCGGCGGCTTCCGGCGTCATCAGCCGGTCCTTGAGACCCGACAGCACGCGGTCTTCCAGTTCCGGGCGACGGATCGTGGTCCTGTTGGTGCAGGAGCGGTTGTCCATGTGGGTGGAGCAGGCGAATCGGTCGCCGCCCCGGATCGAGCAGGGACCGCCGCATACCCCACAGAACACCAACCCCGACAGGAGCGATTTTGGACGGCGCTGGCCATTGAGCTTGTTGATCGACGCCCGGATGCCGGCACTGATGTTCACGCTCTTCTCAGCGATCAGCGCCTGCCGGGCACGGACGGCCTGCCAGAGATCATCATCCATGATCCGTAGGTCCGGCACCTCGGTGACGATCCACTCCGATTGCGGATTGAGTCGGGACACGCGCTTGCCGGTCTGCGGGTCTTTCAGGTAGCGCAACCGGTTCCACACCAGCCGGCCGATATAAAGCTCGTTGTTCAGAATGCCGGTGCCACGCAGGGCGTTGCCCCGTAGGGTGGTATTGTTCCATTTGCCGCCCGTGGGGCTGAGGATACCTTCGTCGTTCAGGCGGCCGGCGATGGCAAGCGCGCTGCGTCCGGACGCGAACTCACGGAAGATGCGGCGGACGATTTCCGCCTGTGCGTCGTCAATCTCGCGGTCGCCCCGGATCAGTTCGCCTCGCACGTCCATCTGATGCACGACGCGATAGCCGTAGCACAGGCCGCCGCCGGATTTACCCGCCTCGACCCGGCCGCGCAGGCCGCGATGGGTCTTCAGGGCCAAGTCTTTGAGGAACAACGCGTTCATCGTGCCCTTGAGGCCGACGTGAAGCTCACTGATTTCGCCCTCCGCCAGGGTGACAATAGTGACGCCGGCGAATTGTAGGCGCTTGAACAGGGTGGCGACGTCGGCCTGGTCGCGGGACACGCGATCGAGGGCTTCAGCGAGCACGATGTCGAACTGCCCGGCCTGGGCGTCGCGGAGCAGGGTCTGGATGCCGGGACGCAGGATCATGCTGGCCCCGGAGATGGCCGCGTCGCGATAGTAATCGACCACCTGCCAGCCCTCGCGCGCGGCGCGCTCTTCACAGAGGCGGAACTGGTCCTCGATAGAAGCCGCCCGCTGGTTGTCCGAGGAATAGCGAGCATAGAGTGCGACACGGGTCATGGCGGCTTTTCCCCACAGGTGGTTTTTCGTAAGCTTTACCTTTTGCGACTTTTGCCGCTGGGCTGTTTTATCCGGTCGGCTGGCGTCTCCGGGATGCGCCCGGTTGCCGTCGTGTAGATTTCGCTGTCCTCACGGCGTCCGACCGCGATGACAAAAATGACGATCCGCTGTTCCACGACCTGATAGACGAGGCGGTAGCCGTCCTGGCGCAGTTTGATCTTGTAGAATCCCGCGAGATCGCCGTGCAGTTCGTTACCGGGAGAATGCGAGTTCAGAACCAGTTTTTCGAGCTTTTTCTCGAACTTCCTGCGAATGCTGCCGTCAAGCCCGTCCCATTCCCGAAGTGCGCGATCATCGAATTCGATCGCGTATTCAGTCATCCGGATGGCGGGCCTTGAGTTCCGCCAGCGTCATGCGGTGGCGGGGGGCGGGATCGGCGAGGCGTTCTCGGACGATTTCGATCAGCATACTTGCATCTTCGTCGGTCACAAGCCGCCGCTTGACCGGTGGCTGGCCGGTCTCGGCGATATAGGCCAGGGTATCGCGCAGGACGTCGGAGAGAGACAGGCCGTGCGCGGAGAGTTTGGCGACAGCGGCGGATTTGAGGGCGTCATCGACACGGAACGTCACGGCGGACATGGCTTCCTCCTGATTGCATGACAAACGTAATACATTTGTACGAATAGAGGAAGCGCAAAAGTGGGTGATACCGGCCTCCCTGAAATGGTCCCATGGATAGGACGGGCATCATTCATCCGGTTCCTCCCGACTTGCCGTACTGCGGCCCGACGGATCGTTGTCGTTGGCGGTGTCAATCTCACCCAGCCGCCGTTCGAATTCCTCGCGGGCGATCTGGCGTCCCAACATCCTGGCGAGGATGAATACCAGTTCGTCCATCCGCGCTTTCATCGCCGGATCGGATGAGGTTCCCGATGGGTTGTTATCATTGGCCGGCGCGATCGGCCCAGTCGTCGCCGTGCGATCCTTGTCCGTCATCGTCCTGCCTTTTCCGTCTGGAGAGAACCAGATCATGGGGCATAAAAAACGAATACTTCAAGGCGAGCACATTGTACTTTTGAGGTGGGACAATAGTACTGGTGTCGGCAATTGTCGGCGTGTGCGTACTCTGGCGTATCCGGGCGTAATCCGGCGGACGACAAAAGCAGAACATTCGGTGATATGATGAATAACTATTAATTATTCTGAGGGTTTTGTGAATGAGGTGAGGCGTCAGAAGCACGGAATCGTCAGTTGAGCGCCGCGTAATTCACGGCGTTGCTACACCTGCTTTTACCATCGGGCCGGATCGTGACGGGGCAGGTAAGCCCCTTGGTTTTTCTGCCCCAAAACGCCGCCTGGAGACCAGGTGAGCCGAGCGCCGTGCTGGGCGTGGCCCAACTTGCACGCGATGTGGTCGCTCGCGTTGGTAGAGGTTCCCCTCCGTTACGCGAGGCTCTTTATCACGGAAAGCATGCAAGAGTTCAACGGGTCTTCGCGGCATCATAGACGGCAGAGTTCACCAGCGCCGCCACCAGCCTCTCCGCCAGATGTAGCCGCGCGGAGTCCAGAACCAGCGGCCCGGCTCCCAGACATAGCCTCGGCGTGGCAATGGCACCATTTCGTAGGGTGGCACCGGTGGTGGGGGGCGAATGATCGTGAGGGGAGGCGGTGCAATCACGACAGGCGGAGGTGGCGGCGCGACCACGACTGGTGGTGGAACGACAACTGGAGGTCCAGCATAAATCCACGGCCTGGCCTCCGCCGGAGCGGCACTCAGCATGGTCGCGGCGAAAGCCGCGGCCCGCAACTTCCATCTGACGCTATCAGGCATTCTCCTGGTCCACTCTGAACACGCGACGATGCTTTATAGCACGATGCTCGTGAAACGGGCATGGGTCCGTCTCACTCGCGAAGACGCGCAGGCAATGAAAACGCGAACGATAGAGGAAGCCCAAACCAGCCTTTCTGCATTTTTGATGCCTCTTGACACCATGCACGGAGTTCCCAGATTGAATTTGCCGGCCGCCGAAGGGGTCGGCAGACAGAACTATCAGTTTTGATCTTGTGTCCATGTTGCTCAAAGGAGGATATGGCTATGAGAGCCACCGTTGATTTTGCTCCCCTGTTCCGTTCGAGCGTGGGTTTTGACAGAATGCTCAATGCCCTTGATCTCGCCAGCCGGATTCCGACGGTCGATAACTGGCCGCCTTACGATATCGTCAAGACCGGTGAGGATGATTACCGGATCGACATGGCGGTTGCCGGACTTGCCGAGAATGACCTTACGATCACACAGGAGCGTAATACTCTTGTCGTGACAGGACGAAAGGCGCAAGAGCCGCAAAGCGCCGCCGAATATCTCCATCGGGGTATTGCGGGCAGAGAATTCGAACGCCGCTTCGATCTGGCCGAGCATATGAAAGTCACCGATACGCACTTCGAGAACGGACTTCTGTCCATTACCCTGAAACGTGAGATACCCGAAGCGATGAAGCCGCGTCGTATCGCGATTACCTCCTCTACAACACGTGCGGAGGAAGCCGTGCCCCAGATCGAGGCGCGGAAAGAGGCAGCCTGATGGCGTGACGAAAACTCTTCCCCGGCCATTCATCCGACCGGGGAAGAATCTCGAAAGGTCATGAGCATGAAGAGGATGAAAATATCTCTGTCGTGCGCTGCTCTGGGCTTGTCTCTACTGAGCCAGTCGGTCGCACATGCTGGTGATATTGTCCGGACGGCTGCAACATCGTTCGATGCGAGGGCGACTGAGGGAACGTCCACAATCCCCAAAACCGGGGCTCGCACTCATTACGAAGACGGCACAGGTGATATGCTGGTCGACAGCTTAAACGCAAGCCAGTTGGATCAGAACTACAAGGGGCCGGTCTATTATCCCGGACAACCCATTCCGCCGTTCCGGCCCATCGACACAGATCATCTGGCACCGTCAGGGTCAGAGACGGCGAAGAAGACGTCCTCATCGCACGGGACGTAGTGGGGATTGAGTAAAGGCGGCGTTATAGACCGCCTTTACCTCGATTCTTCAGGATGAAGACCGTTCAGGCTCACAGCCGGCCGCAGGATTATCTTCGAGATGCGCCTGTTCCTTGGCATCGCGCGCGACACGCGCATCCTGCTCGCGGACCAGCCAATAGACGACGCCCAGCGCCAGAACAGCCGCCGAGAGAGCGAACAGTTCCATGGCAGTCACATCATGCAGATCCAGCAGGATGAATTTGCGGGCAATCGCCAGGAGGGCGATCAGGACGATGGTCCGCACCCGGATGACGTTCTCATGCTGGGCAAGAACGACCAGCAGGGAGTGTTTGAACTCAAGAGCGATGATAACAGTAAAGATCGCGCCAAAAATCGCCTGGAAGATCGTCTGGTTGATCGGATCGATTCCGACATCGACGACCAGATGCCATACCGCGCCGATCAGATGAATCGTCGCGATGGCGGTGACCAGCATGATGAGCGCAATCAGGGTCAGAATGATCGCCTGTTCAAAACGCTCGTAGAATGTCAGGCCCCTGAACAGCTTGATGAAGCGGGACCAGTCCCTGCTCTGCCAGGAACGTTTCATGGAGAGGTCTTCCATAGCCGTTTTCCCATCTATTAATTGAGTTATAGTTCCCACGTCCTGGGTCTCGTTTTTCTTTTAGCGATGGAGAATGTCCCCATGCAGGACACGTTACGGATCATGGGCGCTCACCGCCCGTTCGAACCGCCTCCGCTTCCTTCTCGGGAGAAGGAACAGCGCCCGCGTCCGGCGCCGGACGAAGAGGAGCCACCAATTGATCCGGACAAGGAAGGACTGGTCGAACCGCTTGATCCCTCGGATGTGGATGCGAACCCCCATGCGGATTGAATCAGTCTCCGGAAGGGCTCGTGGCCCTTCCGGCGCACATCCGGGTCAGAGCCGGTGCCAGCGTGGCAGACGACAGGACAATGTTCTGGCATGGTCTCGCACGGCCTTTGGCAAGGCCGATGTCAGCTGGTTTTCGAGGTCTCCCAACGACCAGCCCAAGGCCTTGGCCATGTGCGTGCGGTCGGCGACAGGCAGGAGTTTTCGGACCACGGCGACGGTCGTCGCTTCCGGGTCTGACGCGGTTCTCCAGCGAGAAACCCGATCGTAAATCCGGTGGTCGGCCGCCCGACGCATGAGGCCGTCATATCCCTGGTTTTTTTCCTGGTCGCCGAGATAGTCGGCCAGCAGGACCGCCAGCTCTGTACCGATCCGAACGGTCGGAAGCGACATAATTCTGTTCGGCCTGTCCGTGTGAAGAGTCATGATGCAGTCCTCAGGCTGGCGCGCGTGTCGCCCGATGTCAGAGCCGTCGCATCCAGAGGGCTGACGCTCAAGCCCGAAACAGTGGCGGTGACGTCGACATGCACGGACCCGAACAGATGCAGGAGAGCGGCCTGAGGCGTATAGGCGCCCTTGACGGCTGCGGAGGTCCGACCGTCTATAAGGATCGGGTCGACAAGGATCGGGCACCCTGACTGGCGGCCTAATATCTCAATGGCGCGGGCCAGTGGCATGGATGGAATGTTCACCGGCTGCTTTTCTGTCTCGCACGACAGCACATCATGCGGCGCATGAGCCGATGCCGGCGAGGCCGTTCCGACCAGCAGCATGAGGACGAGACCGACAGCGACGTGTGGTCTCTCCCTCTGCCGAAGGCGCCGAGGTTGCTTGGCCGTCCGTTCCGCTCGCTCCGTCTCTCCCGCGGAATGCGACCAAACTGGCCGCATTGTCCCGAGTGAACGGGGCACGGGGGGATGGTTATTCCAATAGTGCTGAAGCGCCTTCAGGTTGAGAAAATGGATAAAACTCGACATCTCCCTGTTCTCGCTGCTTTTGACGTCATCTTCAGAAACGCGGGACCTCCGCTGGAAGGCCCCGCTCCACCCTCTCATTCCTGCGGTCGTTCCAGGGAAGATGGCATTTCCGCTCGGAGAAGGCGTTCTGATCTACCCGGCGCGGTCGGTGCCTTACGCGGCGATCGAAACTGGCGGTGCGGCTCTTGCCCGTAGGGGGAGACGGAACGCGAGATCAGACGCCAGGGGATCACACCCGGCAGGGGCGACCGCGCCCGCCTGGACCAGGCGTTCCAGCGTGGAGCGAAGTCTGATCCCCGGTATACCGGTATGGGCCACCAGAGACGTTAGCGTCACGCCACGTCCGTCATGACCGAGGCGGCAGAGCACGGAGAAGACACGCGGAGCGAGCGGATCGTCTCCAAAAAGGGGGCGCGTTACCATGATACGCCTCCCTCCAGTCGGTTGCGCCATCTCCGGGCGGCTGTGCGCAGGGAGCGGCGATAGCGGGAATAAAGTCCTTTCAGTGTCGACATCCACATCCTCCGATTAAAGCAACATGGACTCCAGTTGTCTGGCTCACAGAGCCTATGCCGGACCCGATGGCGTCCGGCGAAAGCAAGATTGGAAGAGATGCTTGCCTCGTCAAGGGGGCACGAAATGCAGATTCTTTTTCATGAATAATTTTATTATTTATATTTGTATTTATTTTTTGTGGCGGTGTTGCGGACGGAAATTACAGGGGTTTTGTTGATATTCGTTAACCATCATGGCGATGATCGCGGAAAATCAATATATTTTCCTTCTAGCAGCCTGTCGGGTTGGGGTACCCTGTGAAGGGGGGCGATTGTAAGGTGGTGTGATGAGCAGCTTCATCCCGTTTGACCGGTCTCAGCCGTATCTTCTGCCGCCTGATCTGAAGTCGTGGCTTCCTGCTGATGATATGGCGCATTTCATTGTAGCCGCCGTTGAGCGGGTTCCGATGAGTGCGTTCTGCGTGCCAGTGCGCACGGGAGGCAAGGCGCAGTATCATCCGCGCCTGATGCTGGCCCTTCTGATCTTCAGCTATGCGAACGGGTTGTTTTCCTCACGCCGGATCGAGCGGGCGACATATCGCGACATCGGGGTGCGATTCGTGGCGGCGAACCTGCATCCGGATCATGATACGATTGCGACCTTCCGCCGGACGAACCGGACAGCCATTGAAGCTGCATTTGCGCAGGTCCTGCTTCTGGCGCGCGAGACGGGTCTGCTGCGTCTGGGCGTGGTGTCGATCGACGGCACGAAAATCGATGCTGACGCATCGAAATACCGTTCGGTGCGCTACGACCGGATCAGGGCGCTGCGCGAACAGCTGGCTGTGGATATCGCGAAACTGATGGACCAGGCGGAGCATGCGGACGTCACAGACAGAGATCCGCAGGCATTGCCGGAAGAGCTTGCCCGGCGGGAAACGCTGAAAGCGAAGCTGGACGAAGCCTGCGCCCGGCTGGAAGCTGATGCGAAGGCGCAGGCTGAAACGGCGCGACCGGCCTACGAGAAGAAGAAAGCCGCTTATGATGCGAAAACAGGGCGTCGCGGCCGGGCGCCCAAACCGCCCGATGATGAACCACCACCCGACCGACAGATCAGTCTGACCGATCCCGACAGCCGCCTCATGCGGCGTTCGGACGCCCACGAGTTCCGGCAGGCTTACAATGCCCAGGCCGTGGTGTGCGCCGAAGGCAGCCAGTTGATCGTGACAACCGACGTTGTCGCCACATCAGCGGATGCGCCGTCCTTTGCCGACACGGTGCTGTCGATGGAAGACACAATCGGTCTCCCAAAGACAGTGCTCGCCGATACCGGTTACGCCAGCGGGCAGGCGGTCCGGAAACTGCGGGAAAAGGGCATTGATCCGCTGGTCGCCATTGGACGGCCCTGTGCCCGCAGACCTTACGACTTCCGACCCCGGCCCGCAGAAAGGGAGCCACGCCGGATAACCGAACCCTGGCGGCTTGCCATGAAGGACAGGCTGGAAACTACAGAAGCCGGAGATCTTTACAGACGACGAAAACAGACCGTGGAGCCGGTCTTTGGAATTATCAAAAGCATCATGGGCTTCAGAAAATTCAGCCTGCGTGGCCTTGCAAAAGTCACGACCGAATGGACACTCGTTGCTCTCGCATACAACTGTAAAAGAATGGCGCGGCTTCAGGCAGCATAAGCCAGGTCAGCCTTGGCGTTATCAGCCGCAAAATGCCCAACCCGACAGGCTGCTAGGGCCTGTTAGATCTTGAATTTCTTCCCATATTGTAGGGATGGAAGAAGGAGACAGAACAGGCACCTTTACGGACGAGACATGGGCGATCTGGGAACCTCTGATTGAGGAGGTTCGCCCGAGGGGCAAGACGCCGCCACATGATCTGCGGCGGACGATAGCAGCGATTTTCTGGCGTCATGAGAATGGCGCGAAATGGCGGAGTATCCCCGCTGAACTGGGTCCGTGGTGGCGGGCTGCGCAGCTTTTCATCCGCTGGGCGAAGCTCGGCGTATGGGAGCGGCTGCTCGCACTGGTTCAGGAACAACAGGGAGTGGCATTCGGAATGACTTTTCTGGATGGCACAAACATCAGGGCTCACCACAAAGCGGCGGGAGCCCAAAAAAAGGGGCCTCTTTCGAAGAGCGAGACCATCGTGAAGCACTTGGCCGCTCTCGCGGCGGCTATGGCACAAAAGTCTGCGTGATCGCTGATGGACATGGAAAAGCCTTCGGTTTTGCGCTGGCCCCTGGACAGGCTCATGAACTGCCTCTGGCACCAGCCATGCTCGACAGCCTTCCCGCCACTCCCCTGTGGGTAGTAGCGGACAAGGGCTACGCGTCGAACGCCATGCGTGAACGGATATGGGACATGGGAGCACGGCCAGCCATTCCCGCGAAACGACGCGATGGCCCGGTCGCCTGCCCGAAATGGGCCTATCGGTGTCGGCATCTCGTTGAGAACCTCTGGGCTCGCCTCAAGGAGTGGCGCGCTGTCGCAACCAGATATGAAAAAACAGCAACGTCGTTCCTCGCGGTCATCCACATCGCTGCCGCAGCAGACTGGATCAAGCCCTAACAGGCCCTAGGGCGTGTCGTCAGTTAATTCCGATGATGGCGGAAACGAGTTGCACTGCTGCGAGGAATGTTGACTTCGGCTTGTCGTAGCGTGTTGCAATGCCTCTGAACTGCTTCAATCTGGCAAAGAAGCGTTCAATGATGTTTCTGTTTTTGTAGAGCTGGAAGCTGATTTTCCGTGGATTGCGTCGGTTTTTCCTTGAAGGGATAACCAGTGTAATCTGCCGTTCTTCGATCTTTTCGACAAGCGGATCGGCGTCATAAGCCTTGTCGGCGATAAAGGCTTTGGGATCGACCTCATCCAGCAGGGGGGCTGCTTCCGTGATGTCCGCTCTCTGCCCGGGCGTCAGGGACAGGGCGACCGCCTTTCCTGCGGCATCGACAATGGCGTGGATTTTCGAAGTCAGTCCACCACGGGACCGCCCGATGGCCTGATCTGTGCCCCTTGTTTACGGGCACCCGCACTGTGCTGGTGCGCCCGGACAATCGTGCTGTCGATCATCATGTAGTCGTTGTCGCGATCGGCGGCCAGATGCCGGAAAATCCGTTCGATCACGCCGCCTTCGCACCAGCGACGCAGTCGCCGGTGAACGTTCTTCCAGTCCCCGAACCGGGCAGGCAGGTCACGCCACGGAATGCCGGCACGGTAACGATACAGAACCGCTTCCACAAACAGACGGTTATCGGCAGCCGTTCCGCCGACATGGCCTTCACGACCCGGGAGAAGATCTTTTATCCGTTTCCACTGGCTGTCACTCAGGCCATATCGTCGCATTCATTCTCTCCCTGAAAACAGAGAGAAAACATCACAGATCAAACGGGAGTACAAGCCTCATAGCGCCAGATGCTAAATGACGACACGCCCTAGAAGGCGTGCCCAATCCCATCGTGAAGGGCGTTGGTGTCGTGCTGGATGTCAGTACGGCCATATATGTCGCTCACGATGCGCTGGCCAATCACTTGCCGGACGGAAAAGGGACGACGGTTCATTCTGAGAATAACGAGGCAATAGACAATTCACCGCCGTCTGGGAGTGGTGGTGTTGCATCTTCAAGAAGTAGCGGAAGTGCAACTCCGGAGCCCGAAGGTGAGGAGCCTCCCCAAGACGAATACAAGACGTCAGATCCAACAAAACAGCTCTTAGACACCGGAAAATTACTTGATCCAAGTGATAAAGCTGGCGAGCTTATCCGGGCTGGCCGGGCTTTACAAAAGCATGGCGGACGAAGGGGATCGGCATTTCCTGCCCCGAAAAGAAATCCAGCAGCAATTAACGCGGCTGGGCAAGCAGAACTAGGGCCTGTTAGGCCTTGAATGACAGAACGGATTGCATAGCTGTTTATGATGAGCATGATGCAGTCTGTCTTTTCTGATGCCGCCTGGTCCGTCTGGGAGCCGTTGATCGAAGAAGTCCGTCCGAAGGGGAAGACCCCACCGAAAAACCTGCGACGGACGATCTCTGCGATTTTCTGGCGCCATCAGAACGGCGCAAAGTGGCGCGCCCTGCCATCTGAGTTTGGTCCCTGGTGGATTGCCGCACAGTTGTTCATTCGCTGGTCGAAGCTTGGGGTGTGGCAGCGCCTCTTTGAAAAGGTAAGAGGCACTGACCCGGAATTGGGCATGGTCTTTCTCGATGGCACGACGATCCGTGCCCATCACAAGGCGGCCGGGGCCGCCAAAAAAGGGGATACGGTGAACGCCGCAGAGATCGTGAGGCGCTTGGCCGCTCACGTGGAGGCTTTGGCACCAAGGTCTGCGTAGCGGCAGATGGACATGGCAAAGCATTGTCCTTCACACTGTCGCCTGGACAGGCACATGAACTGCCATCCGCTTATGCCCTGCTCGACGACCTGCCACACCCACCGACCTATGTTGTTTGTGATCGCGGATATGCTTCGCATAAATTCCGTGAATATCTCTGGGACCGGGGATCTCGTCCTGTCATTCCGCCAAGGAAGAATGATCCAGAAGTCGCCTGTCCAAGATGGGCTTACAGACACCGGCATCTGGTCGAAAATCTGTGGGCAAGGCTCAAGGAATGGCGGGCTGTCGCGACCCGATATGAGAAAACCGCGGCATCCTTCCTCTCCGTCATCTTCATCGCGGCTACAGCAGACTATATCAAGGCCTAACAGGCCCTAACGCCGGTTTGGTTGCAAACACCACGTCATCGGGAACGTGGGCCCGCTTCAGACGCTCAGGCTTTGATGTCCAGTCTTTCGGGAGATACAGGGCGCGGTCAATAAAGGCATGCCCCCGTTCCGAAACATAAGCGCCAAACACACCAATCTGGCAGTTCGTGATCTTGCCGGCAGATCCCGTATACTGCCGCCCCACACCGCAGGACGCCTGACCCTTCTTCAGAAAACCGGTCTCATCAATGACCAGCACGCCCTCTTCAGTGCCCAGATGCTCAATCACATAATCCCTGACGACGTCACGAAGGGCATCGGCATCCCAGTGCCCGCGTCCCAGAAGCGCCTGCTGCCGCCATGGACCAGGATCTCCTGCGGCTTCCGCTCGCATCCATCCCGTCTTGCGTGGTTCATTGCCAATCAAAACATCAAGAAAAGCACAGGCCGAATCTACGACACGTTTTTGCGTGAACAGCGGCGCCATCCGATCCTTGGCGGACCGAAGCGAGCGCGCCCATAATTCCAGCGTCTCTTCAACAGACGTACCGCCACTCATCATATCCTGAATCATGGTTACCCATAGATTCAGAACTCAACACAAAATGCAACTGTAGTGCTAGAATGCCACGACTGAACATAATGGCTGAGATGGACGCTCCGAGCGCTGCGCAGACCATTCTCGCCTCAAATTGGCCCACCAGTTCTTCCAGGACAAAAACGGCACCTGCGGCTGGCGCATTGAAGGCCGTTGCAAGACCTGCTCCCGCGCCAGCGGCAAGAAGGGCACGGCAGTCTGCACGTCCCAGTGAGAGCCGTCGTGCGATCGCATCGGCTACTGCGGCTCCCATCTGTACGCTAGGCCCTTCGCGTCCCAGGGCCAGACCACTCCCAATCGCCAGTAGACCGCCGACGAATTTGACCGGGATGAGTGGCCATGACGCCGGGCCGGTAATGCCCGATAGCACGGCTTCGACATGAGGAATGCCGCTGCCTGCCGCCAGCGGTGCAAGGCGGCGTACCATTTCTACAGCTGTCAGAGCTGCCAGGGCAACGCCGACGACCAGAAAGAAGCCTCCCCACGGCGAACCATGCAGAAACCGAGGGGCCATCTCCGTTCGCGTGAATTCCAGCCACTCCAGAAACAGGCGAAAGGTTCCGCAGATCGTACCGGTTGCGATACCGATCAGGATTGACGCTGACGCGAGGAAAACCAGACTGCAGGAACTGTCGGTTCGTTCTGAGTGCGGTGTTCTATCTGGCACCTGCTGTAGCACGGCGTCTTCTTTCGTTGACTGAGGTTCCCCGGCTTCGAATGCGACATCTGCGATCCGGGTCGCTGTTCATGAGGGACCCGTTTCCGGGCTCGGAGCAGTTTTTTTCTGAATCTCCTTCTGCTCGGTCTTTTCCATGAAACCTGTAGCAAGGACGGAATATAGTGGATGGGGGCAGATCATTCGCGACACTCCGAACGCCAGAAATGCGGTTGCCAGAAGCGCCAGCGTGACCTGCTGGTTATCGCATATCTCCATCACGATGATCGTCGCTGTGAGCGGAGATTGGGCAACGCCACAGAAATATGCCGCCATCCCAAGCAGAACGACAGCACCTGGAGAGGTATGGGGTAGGAACTGTCCGATCCACCCGCCCATGCCAGCACCGATAGCTAGGGACGGTGCAAACATGCCGCCAGGTATGCCAGAACAAAAGGTGATTAGTATGGAGAGGTATTTCAGGAAAAAGAAGGAGGCTGGATAATGGAGGGTGCCGTCTATGATTCCTCGCGCCTGGAGATAGCCCGTACCATAGGTCGCCCCGTCAGAGACTAGGCCGATCAGGGCCAGAAGCAGACCACATAAAGCGGCAAAACCGAGAGGGAAACGTGCCGCAAATGGGCGAAGTGATCCTGGCAGTCCCTTGGAGAGGCGAATGACACAACGCGCGAAAAGGCCGCCCGCCAAGCCACCACTCACGCCACATACCAGAACAGCCAGCCACGCGACACCGACGGGGATAGAGGTATTGGCACGACCAAAATATGTATAATTTCCCAGGAGGGCGATTGCGGTAATCCCGGAAAAGATGATGACGGTCAGTGTCCGGCCCGACGATTTCTGTTCAAAGGAGTGGGCAAGTTCCTCAATGGCGAAAACAACGCCTGCGAGAGGTGTATTGAAAGCCGCCGCCATGCCTGCGGCCCCACCTGCCAGGATCATGCCATGCCGGGTGACATCGTTGTGCTGACGCATGGCCCGCGAGAAAGCGTGCATGATGGATGCCCCGATCTGAACGCTGGGTCCTTCGCGACCAATCGATGCACCGCAGATCAGCCCGAGGCAAGTCATCAGGACCTTGCCTAGCGCAATGCGCAATGTCAGAATTTTGTCCACCAGCATGAAATTATGCATGTGCAATGTTGCGATTGTCTGGGGAATGCCGGAGCCTTGGGCACCATTGAACAGTAGGCGCGTCAACCAGGTAATGGTGATCATTCCAAGTGGTGCAATCAGAAGCATAGACCAGGCATTCAGGGCGACAATGCGGTAACGAAGACCGGCTGCCGCATCTCCCAGATGGGCAAAGATCACCGAAATAATACCGATCAGCACTGCCCCAGAGCAGTACATGAATGTTCTCTGCCATTTCAGTGTTCTGACACGAGCCAGGCGACGAAGGCGACGGGTACGTCTGGAGCGATTTCCACCTTCAGTGGACTGGCGGCCAGCCGGAACTGCACCACGATATGACAATGTCGGGAAAACGGCCACGGTAGGGAAGTTCCACACTGTGATGCAGGAAATGAGGCATATACCATATGTTCATATGCGCCCACTCGGAACCCATACCGGGAAGACGGCTGATATTCACCCTTAAAATCTATGGGACTGCTACGTAGATCATTCATGCATCCTGTAGTTCTGGCTCTACGAGAACGCGCGGACCGGAGCAGCTTAGCGGGCCTGAAGGGCGGGCAACAGGCCTCTTTAATTCCCCCGCAGCTGAAGGAGTGTTGAGGCGCTCTGGAGGCAGGGGTCAAGATAGGCTTAGAAGTTCGACTTTCCCGGATGCTGGCCTCGTCGATATAGGTCTCGAAGACCTGAAGGCTTTTGTATCGCGCGAAGCGCTTCAGTTCCAGGAGATCATACCCGTCTTTCGCCCCCGTGGTGATGGCGCCGCAGCGCTGGCTGTGTCCGCCAAAGTCTCCCTCAAGGTGGGTGTCGCCGCATCGTTTGCGGATGATGTCCGTGATCGCCCGATCCGACAGGGCGCTCTGATCGATCCTGGGAGGGCCCCTGGCGGGAGTGACTCCCGTCCTATAGCCCTCTGCGGACCAGATGCGCCGGAAGGCCAGACCTTCCGTGATCCCGCCCAGCCGGAGCCAGGTCTCTTACGTCAAAACCGGGCAGTTCCGGGTCAGGTCTCGCCCTTGTTCCGGTCATTCGATGACTAATCGTGCGGTTGCCAAAGCAGGCATATACCATTTCTTCGTATCACTTGAGCTGCAGGTGGCATTTAACTTGATGAGTAGCACACCTCTGCCCCGGACAGGATTTAATCCGGGACAGAAAGCGGTGTTTGCCTAATCTTCAGGCAACGCGGATCAGCTTGCGGTTGATGAACTCCTCAATGCCCAGGAAGGACAGTTCGCGGCCAAAGCCTGAATTCTTGATCCCGCCAAAGGGCAATTCGGGTGCTGCGGCCGTGGCCGTGTTGATGAACATCATGCCGGTTTCGACCGCTTCGGCCACTCGTTCCGCCCGGCTTAGGTCATGCGAGAACACGGAACCGCCAAGGCCATAGGGGGAATCATTGGCCAGTTCGATGGCTTCATGTTCGGATGCAACCTTGTGCACGACGGCAACGGGGCCGAAAATCTCCTGATAGAAGACCGGGTTGTCCTTTGACACGTTGGTCAGGATGGTCGGTTCCATGAAGAAGCCCTTGCGGTCCATCCTCTTGCCGCCAGCAACCAGCGTTGCCCCCGCCTTGACCGCTTCGTCGGTCTGCGCCAGTGCGGTGTCGAGTGCCTTCTTGCTGCTCATCGGGCCATGGGTCGTGTCTTCGGCCAGCGGATCGCCGATACGGAACTGCGTGATCGCCGTTTTCAGACCCGCGAGGAAGGCGTCATAAACCTTCTCATGCACGATCATCCGCTTGGCCGCCGTGCAGACCTGCCCGTTATTGGCGAACCGGCCCCATGTCGCCCATTTTACGGCAAGTTCAAGGTCCGCGTCATCCAGCACGATGAAGGCATCACTACCGCCAAGTTCCATCGTGTCTTTCTTCAGCGCCGCCCCCGCTTCGGCCGCGACCGTCTGGCCCGCGCGTTCGCTGCCGGTCAGGGCGACGCCACGAATACGAAAATCCTTGATCAGTTCAGCCGACTGGTCATTGTCGAGGAAGATGTTGGTATAGACGCCCACAGGCGCACCCGCGTCATGGAACAGCTTTTCAAAGGCCAGCGCGCATTGCGGCACGTTGGGCGCGTGCTTGGCGATGACCACGTTGCCCGCCATCAGGTTCGGCCCGGCCACGCGGGCAAGCTGGTAATAGGGAAAGTTCCACGGCTCGATGCAGTAGATCAGGCCAAGCGGCTGGTTGATGATCTTCGCATGGCCTTCCTTGACCTTCAGATGCGTGGGGGCAAGGAACTCTGCCGCACCATCGGCATAGAAGGACAGGATATCGGCGGTGATGTCGATTTCCTCCAGCGCGTCAGGCAGCGCCTTGCCCATTTCGGTCGCGATCAGGCGCGCATGCGCCACGCGGTCTCGACGCAGCAGGTCGGCGGCCTTTGACATGATGACCTTGCGGGCGGCGATGTCGCGCTTTTTCCAGTCGGTCTTCCACACATGGTCCGCGCGATCGACAATCGCCTTCATCTGCGCAGCGGTATGCAGTTCGAACGTGCGTTCCACGGTTTCTGTGGTCGGGTTGAGGGTCTGGTAAAAACTCATTGGTCCGTTTCCCTGTTTATTGGTTATGGAAAGGGTAGTCGGTGTAGCCATGCGCCCCGCCGCCATACATCGTCGCCGGGTCCAGCGGATTGAGCGGCCAGCTATGTTCCAGCCGTGCAGGCAGGTCCGGATTGGCGATGAACTTCCGACCAAAGCCGATCATATCCGCCCATCCATGGCCCAGCACATGCTGTGCCTTGTGCAGGTCGTAGCGGCCCGCGCACAGGATGCGGCCGCCAAAGATGTCGCGCACGCTGGCGCGGAAGGTATCCGGCATTTCGGGCGCGTTGTTCCAGTCGGCCTCGGCCAGCGAGACATAGGCAATGCCGACTTCCGCCAGCACGCGCACGGCTGCGGTGTAGGTCTCCGCCGGATTGTCCTCCAGCAGGCCGAGATACACGCGCTCTTCCGTGGTCGTGCCGAACAGCGGGGAAAACCGCACGCCCATCCTGTCAGGCGTGACGACGGCGGAGACGGCCTCGACCACCTCGCGCAGGAAGCGCAGGCGGTTGGACAGGCTGCCGCCATAGGCATCGGTGCGGAAATTGGCCCGTTCGGAGATGAACTGGTTGATCAGGTAGCCATTGGCGGCGTGGATCTCCACGCCATCGAAGCCAGCGGACAGCGCGTTACGCGCCGCCTGTGCATACATCTCCACTAGTTCATGGATTTCAGGAATAGACAGTGCGCGCGGCATGTCGGGTGGCACCAGCTTTCCCGTGCCCGGCCCCGTGGGGATGAACACGTTGATACCCGTTGCCGCAACCGCCGACGGGGCGATCGGTGCCTCATGACCGGGCTGCAATGCGCGGTGGGACACCCGGCCGACATGCCACAACTGCGCAAAGATGGGTCGCCGCTTTGCGTGCACTGCATCAGTGACCAGTTTCCAGCCCGCGACCTGTTCAGGGGAGTAGATGCCCGGTGTCCAGGCATAGCCCTGTCCGCGGGGTTCGATCTGCGTGCCTTCGGTAATCAGGAAACCCGCCTGCGTGCGCTGTGCGTAATATTCGGCCATCAGCGCGTTGGGAATATCGCCGGGCTGGGTGCTGCGGCAGCGTGTCAGTGGCGGCAGGAAGATCCGGTTTTCAAGGGACAGGTCGCCCAGTCGCACGGGAGCGAATAAAGAAGATGGAGACATAATCAACCTTGTTTACAAATGCAGGCCATCCGTCCGGCCCGCATGTAAACATTGACCCAGCCTGCGGTGTGCGCAAGAACGCACATAAACCGCCACTAGTGTCAGGAATGATACCATGCCCCGCATCCGTCACACCACGCTGGCCTGCAGCCCCGGCTGCACGGTGGAAGCTACGCTCGAACTGTTTGGGGGCAAGTGGAAGGCGCTGATCTTGTATCACCTGTTCGAGGACGGGGTGCTGCGGTTCGGCGAACTGCGCCGCCGCCTGCCCAATGTCACGCAGCGGATGCTGACCAACCAGTTGCGCGAACTTGAGGCGGATGGTCTGGTGTCACGGACTGTTTTTCCCGAGGTGCCCCCACATGTGGAATATGCCCTGACCGAGTTGGGCAAGACGCTGAAGCCGGTCATTCAGGCGCTCAAGACATGGGGAGATCGCTATGCCCATTCTGTCCAGCGGAACACAGCCGCTGATTGAGGTTAACGGCTAAGCGTTATGGATAGTTTCTGCAGCAACCTGCCTGTCTGCTCAGTGATGCAGGAGCAGACAGGCAGCAGTCGCTTTCATGTGGGTCATAAGAAAAGCTGTCGAGGCCTTCCGAAAGCGGTCATACCGTTGCGCAAAAATATGGGCATACAAATGCACATAAACATGTGCTATATCTTGGCCACCAGTCTATAGGAGCAAAGCTATGGTTCGCGTGCATTCCGGCACTCCATCACGTCGCCCCACAAATGTGACGCTACCCGTTCAGTTGCTCGAAGAAGCCAAGTCATTAGATCTCAATATATCGCAGGCCTGCGAGCAGGGGCTTAAGTCAGCGATCGCGTCGATCCGTGCTCAGCAATGGCTGGCAGACAATCGCGCTTCCCTCGAAGCTTCACGGCAATATGTTGAAGAGAACGGGCTTCCCCTGGCGGACTATCGGAACTTCTAAGTGGCCCGTTTTGATGTGTATCGTCTGGCCGGACGGGGAGAAGCACGTTTCGTTCTGGATGTGCAGGCAGATCTTCTGGATGCTCTGGGTACCCGTGTCGTTGTTCCGCTGCTGCCGCAGGGAACCGCACCAAAGCCTGCAAAGAGGCTGAACCCGGTGTTTATGGTTGACGGTTGTCCCTTTGTCATGATGACGCAGTTTATGGCCGCAGTTCCTGACCGTGATCTGAAGAAGATCATTGCTTCATTGTCGCTTTGCCAGGACGAAATTACTCAGGCGCTCGATCTGCTTCTCACAGGTTTCTGAAACGCGACGGTGGTCGGCTTATGCCTTCATTTCGGACATTGAGGTCATTCCAGATAAACCAGAAAGCAGATATTCGTGATGGTGACTTCTCTTGAAAAAATGGATTCAATTCTGAAGGGAGCCCAAAGAGATGTAAAGATTGGGAGATCAATAGAACGTCAACTAATGACTGCCTTGAAATGAAGGATACTATGATAGGTGCTTTCAGTGATGCGGTCCTGACCATTTTCGATCGCGATGAAGTCTCCGTTCTCCTCACCCAGGCTTTTTTTGACAATCCGGCCCATGTTTTCCTCTATCCCGATGCCGTAACCCGGCGCGCGCGCCTGATGTGGCTGATGAAGGCGAACCTTGGCGTCCAGTTCGCGCTGGGACGGAGTTTTGCGGCGCGTGACCATAGGGAAAGGGTTGCCGCCATGGGGTTCTGGCACCCACCCGGCTCTCCTGAAGCATCTCCTGCTCTGTTGGCACGTCATGGCCTTCTGGCATTGCCCTTCCGCCATGGGCTGGAGACCTTTCGATGCACGTTGAAAGTCATCAACATGATCGAGGCCCGGCGGAAAGCATGCCTGAATGGGCACCCAAGTTGGTATCTCAATAATATGGTTGTTCGTTCCGATTGCCAGGGGCGCGGGTTGGGTTCCAGCATATTGCGGCGCGAACTGTCATACGTAGTGGATACATCCCCATTCCCGGCATCACTTGTTACCCAGAAACCACAAAACGTGATCTTCTATGAGAAGCTGGGATTTCAGGTGACGAACGACGAACCCATTGCCATCAATGGCCGTAGCTTCCCGAACTGGATCATGGTCAGACAGAAACCGCGCTGATTTCCGATCATCGGAGATCTCCGTCGATAATGACTCCAGTGTACGTTTGCTCTTGAGCGACCATTCAATGCCTCCTTCCTCTGTAAACAGCCTTCCTGCTCAATGAATGGCAGCAGACAGGCTGTAGTCGCCCTCATGTCGGACATAAAAGTGGGTTGGCTCGCCTTTCGCATAGCGGACATAGTCCGCGCAGTCCCCCGCTATCACTTGGAGCCGAGAGTGGGGTGATCGTTATGGGAAATAACCAGCAAGAATACAGGCGCTTAGGTTGGCCGTAGCAAGACCGCCCAAAGCCACTGGGCAGGGAGCATAAATCATTTGGATTGGGCAACGATACTTTCGGTTTTCGGCCTTGACACGATGATGTTCGGTGCGGGTGGCAATCCAGATTTTCTGGACAGCGTCAAGATTCATGAAGGCAATTCCGAACCCAACCAGAAGGTCGAGCCAGACCGAATGGTGGCCGAGCGTGATACGGAAGCAGTTTTCATTCTGGGTTCTATTGGCATATCGGACATAATCTTCAAGTAGTTCGGTGCAGCAGTGGCCCATACCTGTCACTTGAACAAGGTTTCCGGAACTCCCGTTTCGTTTTCAGAAAAATTACCAAATTTGACAGCAAGAATAGGCAAAACAAACAGGTTAAGTATCATTGATGTCATGAGCCCTCCAAGAATGACAGCTGCCATAGGTCCTTCGATTTCCCGCCCAGGCGCATTCATATCAACAGCCAGAGGCGCCAGTCCAAGCGCCGTAACGAGCGATGTCATGAGTACGGGGACGACGCGGTCTCTGGCCCCCCGGAGCGCTGTTGTTACTCCCCATGTGAGATCTTCCCGCTCGACCAAAGCCTCAAAATGCGAAATCATCATCACCGAATTCCGAAGCGTAATCCCGAATAGTGTAACGAAGCCGACTGTTGCCCCCAGAGTTAGCGTTGTGCCGGAAACAATGATTGTCAGAATGCCGCCCACAAATGCGAAGGGAAGATTGACGAGTATCAGAGCGAGATTGCGCCATCCTTGTGTGATTATTGAGAGCAGAATCATGACCGCTATGGCAGCGAGCCCGGAATTTATAAACAGTTCCCTGCGTGATTGTGATTCAGCTTCCGCTGCGGATGTAAACTGAACGTAGGCTCCAAGAGGCAGTTTGATATTTTTTGCTATAGCCGTGCGTGCGTCCTGAACGAAAGATTGAGCTGATCGTCCTGTAACATTTGCGGTGACAGTCTGTGTTCTCTGTGCTCCCAGATGTGACACCTGATAGCGACCGTTCGTCTCATATATGTCCGCAACAGCGCGGAGTGGTACGTAGTTTCCGTGAACAGTATGCAGTGGCAGGGAACCGACAGACGCAACATCATTACGACTTGCGTCATCAAGACGAACCATAACATTAAAAGCCGCAGAACGCTCGTATATCTGCCCCACGGTTTCACCCTGCCAGGCTGTATGGATGGATCGGAGTACATCCGCCGACCGAAGCCCCCAGCGCTCCAGATCAGCAGGGCGTAGCTGAATAGCAAGTTCCGGAACACCAGGAGGTGCTTCTATCCGGACATCTGTTGCGCCATGTATCTGATGCAACATGCGGACAATATTATTTGCCTGGATATCCAATACATCCAGATCATCGCCAATAATATTGATTGCCACAGCCGAAGACGAACCAGAAAGGGTTTCGTTTACGCGCATCGTCAAAAAACTACTGACAGAAAAACTGGCCCCAACGAACCCGTCAAGCGCTTTGCGAACGCGGGCATCAATCTGTCGGGAAGCCTTCCCATCCACCTGATTCAAATCAACCTCAAACTCGCTGGTATGTGGTCCATACGTGTCCTCATCCAGCGAGGCGCGTCCGACTCTCTGAGCAACCGAACGGATTTCGGGAAGCTGACGAAGTTTTTCTGTAACCTGTCTGCCTAATTTCAGAGACTGTTCCAGGGAAGTCCCCGGAACTGCCGTCATATGAATGATAAGGTGGCCTTCCTTGAAATCGGGAATGAAATCGCTTTCAAGGAATGGAAGGGCCGCAAACCCTATCAAGGTGGTCAGGATCATCCCGCCTATAACAAATCGGGGATGGCGCATTAATCTGGCCAGAAGACGTTCATAAGCTCTGGCGGTCCATCCTGCCAGGGGGGGCTCTCTCCGGATTTCTCCAGGCGTCGCCAAGAGCCATGCGCAGAGTGCAGGTACAACGGTTACAGCAGCGGCAAGAGAAGCCATGACCGCAAGAACATAAGCTGTTGCCAGTGGAGCAAACAGTCGTCCCGAAAGTCCGGGAAGGGCGATGACAGGCAAGAAAACGATAATGACAGCAAAGGTCGCGTAAACCACTGCACTGCGGACTTCAACGCACGCATCGAGTACGACGCGCGCTGTAGATGCGGGCTGGACCAGAAGCCGGTTTTCACGCAATCGGCGTGTAACATTTTCGACCCCGATCACGGCGTCATCCACAACCTCGCCGATGGCAATAGCAAGGCCCCCCAAGGTCATGGCATTCAAAGTAACCCCGAGTGTCTCCAGCAACGACAGGGCTATCAGAATAGCCAAAGGTATGGTGGCGCAACAGATTGCAGCGGTTCGCAGGTCAAAAAGGAAAAGAAAGATTACGACAACCACCAGAAAACCGCCCAGAAGCAATGCTCGTGTGGCATTCCCCAATGCGGTCGTAATGAAATTGGCGGGTCGGAACAGGTCAGCATGCAATGTAATCCCCTGTCCCTGCAATTGCGGGCGGAAATCGGTAAGTGCCGCCTCGATTTCCCGGGTCACGGCCATTGTATTGGCACCGTACTGTTCCCATATATTAACTACAATGCCTGTCTTTCCCTCGATACTGGCCGCACCGAAGGCAGGAATAGGGGCTTCAGTTACAGTGGCAATGCTGCCCAGTGTGACAGCACCATTATCAGAGCGGACAATCACAGTGCGGGCCAGACTTTCTGGCGTCAGGGCCTGACCGTCAGACTGAAGAACGACTCTTTGGTTCGGGGTATCAATAAAGCCGGCCCCCTGTATGCCAGTCGCTTCCTGGGCAGCCGCAAGGACGTCATCGAGTCCGATATGATGCAAGATGAGTTGGTCTGGATGTACCTGTATCTGGAGTGACCGACGCTCCCCGCCAAACACGCTGACTCCAGCCACACCAGGCAACGCCAGCAGACGCGGCCTTAATGACCAGTCAGCAAGCGTGCGCAACTGCATAAAGGACTGTTGTTCCGACGTCAGACCGATCACCAGTACCAGACCGGCGGATGAGGTCAGTGGCGTCATAGTCGGAGCATGAACACCGGCTGGCAATTGCTGTGCAACAACATTCATTTGTTCCCCGACCAGTTGCCGGGCTCGATAAATATCGGTCGATGTCGCAAACAGGACGTTGACGACTGACAGTCCCTGAATCGAAGTCGATTGCACGCGCTGAATACCCGGGAGGCCGGTCAGGGCAATTTCCATTGGGCGACTAACCAATGTTTCGACCTGTTCCGGCGTGAAACCAGCGGCTTCGGTCTGGATCGTGACCCGTGGCGGAATGAATTCCGGAAACACATCATAGCTGGCATGTCTCAAGCCATACAGGCCATAGAAGAACAACAGACATGCGGTTGCGATAACCACGCCCCGGAAGCGGATCGAAAACCCGATAATAGCTGCCTGAAGGCTGAAAGAACGTCCCGTCATCAGTCGTCATCGTCTCCTGATTCAAGCTGAGCTCGGAATTCTTCAGACAGAAGTAATTGCGTACCCTCTATGACGATTTGCGTTTCGTGTGTGATTTGTCCTGGAGTATCTTGGATCAGGTAGCCACCTTCTCGGTCCGGCACGTCGGTCGTAAGGGGTAAGCGTGTAAATTTTCCGTGTCCGTTATCACGGTATATCCACGACTTACCTTGCAGCCAGATAATAGCTGATGCAGGTATCCGGATACCGGGACGTTCCTCTTCGGTAGGCAGGAGAACGGAAACATTCATGCCCGCGACAAGCTGACTTTCAGCCGACGCAAAATAGAAAAAGCTACGCCCCTGAATAGCAGGATCGGTCATGGTTACAGGAGACAAATAGTGGAGCATTGTCCCGTGTCCACCCGTGTTTCCATAATCGGTCACATCCGCCTGACTTGGTGGGGTTGGTAGATCCGTATCTGGTGGAAGGGTCACCTTGACCAAGACCACTTGTTGTTGAAGTAACTGTGTAATGAAAATTGTATTTTTTTCGGTAGCGTCAGATATGACCGAACCAAATTGCTGTCTGATAATATTAAGTGCGTTATTTACCAGGACCTGTTCTGCTTTTACCATAGCTGAATTGGACTGAAATCTAGCTGTTGTCTCCTGGAATTGTTCCTGAGAGATATTCTGCCGATCGCGATACAGTCCTTTGTCACGATCGAGTTTCGCACGGGCAAGCGTCTGCTGTGCCTGCATGCTCTCCAGCCGCGCTTTCATGTCAGCATAATTACTAACAAGAGTGATAAGTTGTGTTGCGTTCAGAACGTAACCATAGGCGGGAACCAGCTTTCTCCAAGGCACGATGCTGGGTCGTGCAGAAGCAATGCCGCTCTTCGTAACTGCTTCCGGGGAGACCGTCACGGTCGCCTCTGCACCAAGAACCGAAACTGGTTGATCATCATCATCTGCAATGGCAATGTCTGTCCCGTTTAGAACTAGGAAGACAGAAAGACCTGCAAGAGGCAGCCAGAAGGCCCTCGCTTTCATGGTGAATTCCTGTGGTTATTTTCAAGTAGGCCGGAAGCCTGCGCGGCATTGGTGTGATCAAAAATGGGCTGCTGCATGCCATCTTCGATCTGACCTATGGCTTGCCGTTGCTGAATTTCTGCTTCAAGAAGAGCGGTCTCCGCTTGAATCTGCTCTATATGAGTCATAACCATCGTTGGTCGGTCGATTGCACCTGACTGAAGGCGGTGCTGCATCTGGTTCAGCCTTACCCGTACGGTTTTGGCAAGTTCTTCCGCCTGTAGCAGAATTGATGTCGTGCCGCGGTAATTGGCCGTAGCCTGCGAGATGGACTTAAACACCGTGTTCTCTGCACGCCGGAGACGAGCCGCCGCCTCATGCTCCTGCCCAACAGCTTCAGCTATGGGGCCTTCGTTCTGATTGAAAATCGGAATTTGCAGAGAGGGATTTACCTCAAAGCGATTTGAAATATCCCAGTTATAGGCGGGACTGATGGTGACATCGGGATAGCGTCGAGAAACTTCGACCCGTAGAGCCTGTCGGGCGGCGTCATAAGACGCAAGAAGTTCCCGCAGATCCGCGCGTTGCATTACGGCTTGGTATCTCATGTCCTGTGAATCGCGGTATTCTATGAGGTCGGGACAGACATCAAATGCTTTTGTATCAAGAGCAATGGAATCAAGTGCTTCGGCAGGAACCCCGATTGCTCCTGCCAGAGCTGCCTTACGGACGGCATACTCGCGCCGCAGATCACTGACAGACAACTCGGCATGGATCATTTCCGTCCGTACCTGCGATATTTCGAAAGCGGATGCTCGTCCCTGATCAAAACGTGCCTGTTCCAGGGTAAAGAGTTCGCGTTTAGCTGCCGCAGTCTCTTCCACAAGCTTGAGGCGCCCGGATACAGCCCAGACGCCGAGAAGAGCAGACCGCGTGTCGCTGCGTAGTTTCCATGCAGTATTGATGACTTCCCATTGCGCGACCGCAGCCCGATATCTGGCTTCTTTGATACGGTGATAACGCCTGCCGAAAAATTCGATCAGTATTGACGCGCCGTAGCCGACGTAATGAGCCGATGGGCCACCCAGCACCGTGAAACTGGGATTGGGCAGTTGACCGGCTGTCTTGATTCCAGCGCGAGCCGTTTCCAGTTCAGCTTTAGCTACAAGGATATCGGGATGAAAATACAAGGTAGCAAGCGTCAGGCGAGTGATGCCCCATGCGTTTTCCTGACTCGATACGTTTGGTCCGAGAACTTTTGTAATGAATTCTTGCAATCCGGCATCCGTAAATTGACGGCTGGAAAATTTCTGGACATCTGATTCCGGCGAAATATTTGAGTGACCACTATTTGTGCAGCCACAGAGCAGGGGAAAAATCAGGAGAATGAATGCCGCATTATAGCGTGTTCGTCTCCTTACCTTCTTAATATATTCTAGAGTATTATATGATTTATACATTGATATGTCGTGATATATCTGATTTTTTATCTGTTAGTTCTACTTTCGATTGTCGCATAATCTGCACACCTCCACTAATACCAAGCATCGCAAGGATGGAAGCTACCGCAATATCCGGCCACGCAGAACGAGTGCCAAACACGCCCAGAGCTGCCAGCACAACGGCAACATTTCCGATCGCATCATTACGAGAGCAGATCCATACGGAACGGCGGTTGGCATCACCTTTCCGATGTGTCCATAATATGAGGGCACAGGCTAGATTGACCGCGAGGGCAAGCAGACCAATGCCGCCCATTGCGTCTGGGTGAGGCGGATGGTTGCTGTTCATTACCATCCACCCAGCATTGGCCATTACCCATATCCCAGCCACGAACAGGGTCAGGCCTTTCAGAAAGGCCGCGCCAGCTCGCCATCGCAATGCCATTCCGGCAACACTGAGGCTTATTGCGTAGTTGGCGCTGTCGCCAAGGAAATCAATCGCGTCCGCCTGTAAGGATGCAGATCCAACCGACACGCCAGCCCCAGCTTCAACGGCAAACATGCTGGCATTGAGAAAAAGCGCGATCAGGAGCGCTCTCCGCCATGATTTATTGATTGGTAGCGGCGTATCTGTGCATCCACCACAGCATCCTCCTGCCATCCAGCGCCTCCCTGACGAATCATCTGTTTTAATGTATGCTGCCTGTAGCAACTACAGGGTCAAGAGGCAGGGAATGCGATCGATTGGCGCCTTGGGAAAGGCAACGAATACCAAAGTCGAGACGATCCGCTATTATGAACGGATCGGACTGCTGGCTCCGCCACAGCGGACCGATGGCAATTATCGCGTTTATGATGATGCGGCGCTCGCGAGACTGTCTTTTATTCGTCGATCCCGTGATCTGGGTTTTTCATTAGATCAGGTAAGAGTTCTATTATCCCTAACGGATCAGGGAACCCAGGATTGTAAGACAGTTGATAGAATTGCTCGTGACCATATGGCAGAGATTGAGCACAAAATTGCGGATCTCAAGGCATTGCGTCATGAACTTTCTACGATAATAAAATCATGCCGGGGAGGTAATATTTCAGAATGCCGAATTATTGAAGCACTTTCTCCGTTTGATAATTAGTTCTCCTGACTTTTTTCGCAGCTAGTCGATTCTGTATTTGATGGGAAGATTACCCGAAATAATTATACGGCCTCATCCTCACGTGTCAGAATCTGAAAAATCCTCATGGGAAATTCAAGGACTATACGTGCTCCCATGGTGGCAGTTTATGATCAGGCCAGTTCTGAAGCAGACATTCTGCTGCCCCCCCAAGTCAGACGTTCCAGTCCGGCGGTTCATGCGGGGAGAAATTATCTTCGAATAAGGCTGGCATGATCTATGAAGCAGATATGTCTACTGGTGCGTCTTCACATGTGAAGGCGAGTGGAGGCGTTCTGGAAAATGGGGTCAAGACAGGCTCAGAATCTTGACCTTCCCGGATGCCGGGCCTTGATGCTGGCTTCGTCGATATAGGTCTCGACGACCTGAAGGCTTTTGTGCCGCGAGAAGCGCTTCAGTTCCAGGAGATCATACCCGTCCTTTGCGCCCGTGGTGATGGCGCCGCGGCGCAGGCTGTGTCCGCCAAAGTCCCCCTCAAGGTGAGTGTCGCCGCAGCGTTTACGGATGATGTCCGTGACCGCCCGGTCCGACAGGGCGTGCGGCCCGATCCTGGGCGGGGTTCCGACGGGCGTGGCGCCTGCCCTGTAGCCCCGCGCGGACCAGATGCGCCGGAAGACCGGACCTTCCGTGATCCCGGCCTGCCGGAGCCAGGTCTCGTATGCCAGAACCGGGCAGTTCCGGGTCAGGCCCCGCGGGATGCCGATCAGAGTACCCTTGCGCTGGGGATCGCCCTTGGACCGGCCCAGCCGGATCTGCATGCCATCCTCGTCCACCGTGATGTCGTCCACCTTCAGTGCCGCAAGCTCGGAGCGTCGGAACGCGCCGGCAAAACCGAGCAGGAGAATGGCCCGGTCCCGCGCACCGACCAGATCATGGGGACTGATGGCCTCGACGACCCGGACCAGCCTGTCCCAGGTGAGCGCGGTTTTCTGGCGGGGCAGGGTCTCCTTTGCCTCCCGCCGGATGCCGGCAAGCGTTGCGGTCACCATCGGGTGGGCGGTGGGTACGGCAATCTGCGCCAGGTGGTGCAGGTAACGCAGGGCGGCCCGATGCAGGTCGATGGTGCTGGTCCTGCGGCCCTGCAGCGCCATGTCGGCCAGATAGGCGGCAACGTCCTCGCTACGGGCCGGCAGGGCGGGCAGGGCATGACCGGCAGCCCAGCGACACCAGGACCGCACGGCGGCGCGATAGGTGCGTAGTGTGTTCTCGGCCTTGCTGCGATGCATATAGGCATCGGCCGCCTGACGGGCCGTAGCCAGGCGGCCATCATGTTCGGGTACGGGCTGGGCCGAGACGACAGAAAACCATTGCGCGACGGCAGCAGCTGGCTGGCCGACGGGCGCAGGAGGCGCTGTGTCTGCCGTCCCGGGACAGGAGCCTACGGGCTGGAGCGGCCGGAACCAGGCCAGGAAACAGGGGGTGCCATCATCGATTTCCAGTCCGACGACCAGTTCGAACCCCGATGGGATATCGGCTACATGGTCCTGAGCCATCTGCTGGGCCGCCGACGCATACGGCACGTTCTGGGCGAGGGGGGTATCCGGAGAATAGCTACCGTCCGGCTGTTCGATGCCCGCCAGAAGCAGGGGCAGGGGCGGGGTGAACCGCGCGGTCGAGAGGATTTCGCGCCAGCGCGCCGGGTCCTGTGTCTCGGCCAGACGCTGCCGTGTCAGGGGGTCAACGCGGGTATGCAGCGCGGCCTGCGCCTGCCCGCTGGCGCCAAGGATCCGGACATCGCTCAGCATGGCAGGCTTGCCCGCGCGTATGCTCCCTGGCCGTCACCTGGGCAGCAGGGGAGGGGTACGCAGACAGGCTTGGGGAAAAGGCTCTGGAGCAGGCGCATTTCGGGATTCTAGCAGGCATTTTGGAATTTTTCATCTACTTCCGACAAGATAACTTATCGGAAGTAAGAGTTTGATCAGTCGGATTTTGCCTGGCGGGGAGGGGAGGAGCAGAAAGTCCAGGAAACCGCGCCTTTCGGGATCAATCGGGTGTTTTTTTGTTCTCCAGAACTCGTTAACATGATACGACGTATTATATGAAGCGCGGACGCCTTAATGTGGTCAGGGTCAGGCGGCGCAGTTGCTCGCTGAGGATGGGCAGGCTGCCCTCTTCGAAAGCCCGTTCAGGATCGGCCCGCAGAGCGTTCGGGCCGGAAAACCGGGGATCCGATCAGAATGGCTGAGACCGGCCGACCGCTGCAGGCGGCGCGGCCGCCGACCGGGCTATCGCCGGCCACGGCGCGGGCTTACGCAGCGTCGTGGCGCGCCTTTGTCGGCACCCTGCCCGCCGATAGCGGCTTTCCGGTTGGCCCTGTCGCGGTGGCAGTGTGGCTGGAGGCCCGGGCCAAGGCCGGACGGCCGCGGCAGAGCCTGGTGGTGGATCGCGCGGCGCTGACGGCGTGGTGTGCCGCCAATGGCGAGGGGCTTGATGTCGCCATGCCCTCTACGCGGGTCCGCCAGACGGGGGCCGGGGTCGATGTGGCTTCGCTGCTGGCCGCCGCGCAACGCTGCGGCCCCGACCTGTCTGGCCTGCGCGACCGGGCTTTGCTGTTGCTGGCGGCCACGCTGGACATCGGCGCCGAGGCGTTGGCCCGGCTGGCTGTCGAAGACATCACCGACACGACCGACGGGATGACCGTCGCCCTGCTGCGGCCCCGGTCGGGGCGCCACCAGCTGCGCCGGTTGCGGCGACGCCGGGATCCGGCCGTCTGTCCGGTGCGGTCCTGGGCCGCCTGGCGCGATGCCGCGCAACTGCGCTGGGGCGCGGCGTTCCGGGGGATCGATGCGCATGGCACGGTCGGGGATCCTTTGTCGGTGCCGGGGATCCGGTTCGTGCTGGACCAGGCGCTGGGACGTCCGGACCGCCCGGCCCACCGCGCGCGGCGGACAAAATCGGGGTCCCCGCCAGAGTCCCCAGTTGGGACGGCGGCGTGTCGACGCACGACAACGCCCGCCCCGGACTGGATCCGGACGACGCTCACGGTAAGCGGTCCAGTGGATACGGTGAGCCGGTTCCGGGTGGCGGCCCAGGGTCCGGGGATCATTCCCTGGCAGGTGGATTTTGATTACGAACAGGCGCGCCTGCTGGCGCCGATGGCGGCAAAGGGGGCGCAGGCGGTGACGCTGGCCCGGCTGCTGCGCCAGGCATCCGAGCGCCTGCATCGGATTGCCCTGCAGCATCAGGCGGCGGGCACGCCGTCATGCGCGTTTGACCTGCACCGGCTTGTGCCGGTTCCCGGTCCCATTCTGGAAGCCGGGGCAGACTCCCGCGCGGCGGCAGCTTGGCTGCAGGCGCATTGGGGCACGCTGCTACCGCTGCGCCGGGTGGAGGTCGAAGCCGTGCGCGACCAGCGCGCCCGCCGCAGCGCCCGGCTGGTCTACCGCTTCTGGTCGGCGGAATGGACGCCGTGGCAGGCGCTGGAGCGGGTGCGGACGGATTGGCCAGAACTGGTGTTCGACATCAGACCGCAGTACGCGCGTGCTGGTGCCGGGAAGACCGCCGATGCGGCCTGACGAGGACGAAGACTGGGGTGACCCGCCGCGTCGGCTGCCGCGCTCGGTGGTGCCGGAGTTCCATGTTGAGGGGTTTGACGGGCCGCTGGACCTGCTGCTGGATCTTGCAGAACGGCAGCGTCTGGATCTGGGTGTGCTGTCCATCGCGGACCTGGCGGCCCAGTTTGTCGCTGAGGCGGAGAGGCTGGCCCGCACGACGCCGCTCATGCAGCGCGCGGACTGGGTGATCTGGATCGCCCGGCTGGTATTCCTGCGCTCGCGGCTACTGTTTGCCACGCAGGCGGAAAAACAGCTTGCCGAAAAAGAGGCGCGCCGGACGGTCGGCCAGATCGAGGGGCTGCTGGAGATGCGTGCGGCGGCTGACTGGCTGGAGGCGCGGCCGCAGCTTGGTGTGTCGGTTTTTGCACGAGGCAGGGCAGCCGTGGAGAATGGCGTTTCGGGAAGGCAGGGGACATATTTCAGTCTGATGGAAGCCTGTCTCGGTGTGCTGGAGCGGGAACTGGCTCAGGTTGAGATGGCCGTTCCCGTCTATCGTATCGAACTACCTGCGTACTGGCGCGTGACTGATGCGCTGGCTTTTGTCAGAGAGAAAATAGGGAACGGGACCTTCCGCAATATATGGGAAGAGTGCATACCCCCGATGAACTTAAATGGGCCGAACAAGACCATTGCCCGTCGAGCGGCTGTTGCTGCTACGTTTGTGGCTGGCCTTGAACTGGTGCGACAGAAAGAGGCATTGATTGAAAATGTCAGCTTCCCAAGCTGTGATCTACATCTATTCACCATAACAGGAATATCCATTCGATAGGCGCGGGTAGATCGCCGATATGGTCTGATACGCATGATTGTTCTTTCAGATATGTTTTTAAGAACATTTCTGGAACACATGTGTGGACATATGAATGTTCTGGCGCCATCATGGCGCCATGAGCCATGCTACAGAAAATTCGGGAGTCTGCGCGATGGGCCGGATCAATCTGCGTCTCTCTACGGAGACGTTTGGTGCGATTGATGACGCGCGCGCAAAAAGGGCTGGAAGAGTGTCTCGTAACACGTGGATAGCGGAAGCGATTGAAGAAAAGCTCGCGCGTGAGGTGGTGTCGTTACAAGAAGATGCCGTCAGGTCTGCAGCCAATGCCTAGCTTTTACGAATTTTTTGCCGGCGGCGGGATGGCCCGTGCGGGACTGGGGGCCGGCTGGACGTGTCTGTTCGCCAATGATTTTGATCATAAAAAAAGTCTGAGTTATCAGGCCAACTGGGGGACAGGAGGAGAATTGCGGGTTGGGGACGTCAATGATGTCCGTGTTGAAGACTTACCTGGTGTTGCGGATCTCGTATGGGGTTCATTCCCGTGCCAGGATTTGTCGTTGGCTGGAGGGGGTGCAGGTCTCAAAGGAGAGCGTTCTGGCACCTTCTATCCTTTCTGGAATGTCGTGAGAGAGCTCGTTTCAGAGGGAAGAGCCCCGAAAATTATAGCTCTTGAAAATGTCATTGGCACGCTGACTTCTCATGGGGGACAGGATTTCGACGCTATCTGTCGGACTTTTGTCGAGACCGGATATCGGTATGGAGCGCTCGTAATCAACGCCTCATTGTTTGTGCCCCAGTCACGTCCTCGCTTGTTCATGATCGGGGTGCATAATGATGTGGAAATTCATCCGTCATTGTTATCTCCTGAACCGCTTGACCCGTTTCACACCAATGGATTGAAGAAGGCTGTACAGGGAATATCAAAAAAGGCGCAAACTCAATTTTTGTGGTGGAATATCCCCACTCCATCGCATCGGCATACAACTTTCGCTGATCTGATTGAGGAAGCGCCTACTGGAGTGCCTTGGCATACAGCCAGCGAAACCGAAAGATTGATTTCGATGATGTCGGCCACCAATCTTGCCAAAGTAAATGCTGCAAAACGTGCGGGCAGGCGCATGGTGGGAGCCATCTATAGACGAACACGTCTTGATGAAAACGGGGCGAAGGTTCAGCGTGCTGAAGTGCGGTTTGACGATATCGCTGGTTGTCTTCGGACGCCGGCAGGAGGTTCAAGCCGTCAGACGATTATTGTTGTTGACGGCCGGAAGGTTCGGTCGCGGCTAATTTCCACTCGCGAAACAGCAAGGCTGATGGGGCTCGAAGATCATTACAAGCTGCCTAAGAATTATAATGAAGCTTATCACCTGACAGGGGATGGCGTAGCTGTGCCTGTCGTTCGTCATCTGGCGCAGCATATCCTGGAACCGCTACTTGGCGTGGTTTCCGAAGGGAAACAGGAAGCGGCATGACAATTATTCCCTGTAAACAGAATAAGGGATTGCGCGATCAAATTGAGAGATTTGCCGAAACACTTAAAACAGAAGCGCATAAACTTGGCGACCATGGTTTAGGTGAGCGAGAGTTCTATCAGTCTGGTTTGTTCCGTGGTGCGATAGAGCGTGTCCGTGGCCAGTTTTCGGCCACTATGCGTGGCAAACGAGAGTTTGTTCAGCATGCGCTGAATTATATGGAAGACGGCGGTTTTATTGCTGGATGGGATCTGACAGATAATACGAACCGTAATGATTATATTGTTCGTCTAAATAGTGGACGTGTTGCTGTTATTGACCTTAAGGGCTGTCTTGATGGGAATAACACGAATATTTTTGAACGACCGCCACTCGCTGATGAGTTTGTAATCTGGAGTATCTGTTCCAATCCTGGTGCAGATCCTCAACGAAACGCTTGGTCGGGCATTCACACACGTCTTAGCGCTGAAATGATTGCGCGGAACCAGCGGGTGGACGGGGTGCTGTTGTGGGATATGGTTTGTGCGACAATTGGTAGACCTTGCCCAAAATCCGTAGATGGTGATCGGTTGACCAATCTTGGTCCTTTTTGTGTGCCTCCTCCGTGTATCTATCTGTTTCCTGAGAATATCCCTTCAATTTCTATTCCTTTCGTTAAAGGACGGGATATTAGAGAAGTTGAAATTCTCGCGGCCTTTAATGCTGCTTTTGGTGGATATGCCGAGGAAATCCATCATGTCGACTTTCGGATGGAAATGCGGGGAAGTGAGTTGATGCGTCAGACAGTTGTGCGACGTGCTGGCACGATAGAACAGGTCTCAGAAATGACGGCAATTCGACGAGTTGAGAAATATTTATGATGCTATCACAACGAGCAGTATTGGCGGCGTTTGACAACGATTATATCGGCTTGTCAAAAGGGTCTTTATCTCTTGCTTTGATCCTAACGAGGAATGCGGCATCGAAGCGGTTCCCGTTAGATAAAAATTCGTTCGTAACAACAAAAGGTGGGCAAGTCGCCGGATTGGGCGGTGGGGCGGTAAAGAAAATACTTAAAGACCATGGCATTGAGCGTATTCTCTCTAGTGAAGGGGGTAGAACAAGTCGAGGGAATATGGAGAGAATGAATGCATATATTGATGTTTTAAACGATCTGCATTCTCATAATTTATTGGACTTAGACGCTGCGGAGGAATATTGGGTAGAGCGTGCTCAGGCGTATTTTGACGCTCTTCCGTTTACTTTCAAACTTGATCCATCACGCTCTTTACGGGCTTGTGTAAGAGATCTTTTGGCGCAGGCCGTAGAACGTCAACGTGAGGTTTCCGGCACCATGTATGCAGGCGCTGTTATGCAGCATCTGGTCGGAGCCAAACTAGATGTGATCACAAAAGGTAGTATTCTTCATCACGGTTTTTCGGTTGCGGATGCGCCATCTAATCGCGCAGGAGATTTTTTGATCGGAGACGTGGCTATTCATGTCACAACTGCGCCTGGAGAAGCACTTATTCGGAAATGCCAGGACAATCTTAGTTCCGGTTTACGTCCTCTTATTGTGACTACAGAAGATGGGGTAGGTGGCGCCAAAGCACTCGCCAAGCAGGTTGGAGCAGACGATCGCCTCGATATTATTGAAATCGAGCAATTTTTGGCGACCAATGTTTATGAGTGGAGTACGTTTGAACGGGACGCCAGGCAGACGGCAGTGAGGGATATTATCGAACGTTATAATAACATTATCGCTGAGTGCGAGAGTGATCCCAGCCTCAGAATTGAATTTGATGGATGAAAGTAGATCCTGTTCGCTCGCGGACTATGAGGGCAGTTAAGTCGAAGAATACGAGCCCAGAGTTGGTAGTGAGGAAGCTTATCCATGCAATGGGATATAGGTTTCGGCTTCATCGTAAAGATCTACCTGGCTCTCCAGATTTGGTTTTCCCAGGTCGAAAATTGGCTTTATTTGTGAATGGATGCTTTTGGCATGGACATGATTGTCAACGAGGAGCACGGATTCCGAAAAATAACGTAGAGTATTGGACAAAAAAAATTGAACGCAATCGCGCACGAGATAAGGAGACGTTAATCGCCTTGCAAAAGTTGGGCTGGCGTGTCCATCTTGTATGGGAATGTGAACTTAAGGATCATGAACGCCTTCAGGCTGATATTCAGGCGCTTATGGAAGAATAAGACGATATAATATTTTAGAACGGGGGGAGATCATGGCGCGTATGCAAGACACCACATTACTCTTTGATAGTCGTGTAAAATGTTTTTCGTTGATGACGGCCTTAAAAATAGGCGATTATCTCAAGCTAGTAGAGAAAGCTTATGCTGCCCGTGGTGGATTACAACACCAGCGTGAAGCGTTAAAAACGACCACCGCACGACGTATCCGCGGTCGAATGATCTCGGATGTAAAACGTGGCGCTGTATTGCCGCCTGTCGTTATTGGCGTCGTCGTGGATCAGGAAATACTAGAAAATATCCCTGACTTTAAACCCGACGATGTTATTCGTATGATGAGCGATACGTTGGTTGATTCGATTTCTATCATCGATGGTATGCAGCGTACTACAGCCCTATTAGACGCTATGGATCAAGATCATACTGTTTCAGAAAAAGTTGTGCGAGTAGAGTGTTGGATCGCTGAGAGCACTGATAGCCTTATTTATCGCATGCTCGTTCTCAACACTGGGCAAGTGCCATGGAATCTTAGCCGTCAACTCCAGGTAGTTTATGCCCCTCTTATTAAGGAAATGAAAAAACGTATTAGATTCGAGAGAGTGTTAAACCGTGAGAAAGCAGAGCGTCGTACAAAGTCCGGTGAGTATGCGCCTGACGACTTAGTTCAGCTTTACATTGCTTTTGCTTTAAAGAAAACGGACGTCGATACTCAAGAAACGTTGGCTGATGAGTTCTCTCGTCTTGATATGACTGATGCTCTTGCTGAAGATCAGTATAACCATTATTTCTATCCCGTCCTGCAGATGATGCTAGATCTTGATAGAGCTTTTTCGCGGCTCGATGATGAAATGCCTGCAGAGACGGAAGAGACTGGCGTGAAGAAAGCCATCAAGAAAGGGCGTAGTATTTTCGATAGTCAACCGGCCCGTATTGGCTTTGTCGTAGCTACTGCTATTGCTATTCTGGGACGGATGGGTATGGAGCGCAAAGCTGATGAAAGTCAAAAGCGCTTGACGGAAATTATTCGCCAAGTAAGTAATTTTATTGCAAGACTCGATGAAATGGACGTCAACCAGCTTACAGACTTCCTGCGACTTGATGTCCTTTCTGAACGACTTTATGGCCAAAAACGATCTGCCGTTGGGCGGTATGAACGTGCCTTCTTTGATGCAGCATTTAAAGTGTTGATCGAAGAGAAATTTGACGTGCCGACGATGGAGCCATCTTGGCGGGTATAAGTACATGGTAAATAGATCTCGGATGGAGATGAGCCGTATTATTTTTCAACGCCTCATCAACCATGCTAAAGCTTCTGATACTTTAGTCATGAACGCGGATAAAGATCGGTATATAAAACGATATAGCGATCTGGATGCCGAACTCATGGCGAAGGCTGCGGTTAGGGATAAACGAACAATCACTCGCCAGATGCGGGCTGTTATGTTTGAATATAATGGGAGGCGATACTACGCTTTTTTTGGTTTTACCTTTTCTTGCGGGATCCCATCGCGCATGCCTGAGGGTCTGACAGAGCTTGATGCTACGCCCGGGCTGTTTGCGATTGCCGTAACAGAAACTGACGTGATCGTTCGGGCAACACCCGCTGAAATTCGGGATATAATTGAAGAAGAATACATAGGTCATGATCATTACATAGGTCATGATTTAAATGATGTCGCTAATTTGTTTCCATCAGCAATATTTGTCGAGGCGGATACGAATTATGATTATACGGAGGATATTGATAGAGTAATTGGCGCAATGGTCGCCACAACGTATATTGATGGCCCAATTGCGTTTGATAAAGATACTCTGGGCGCGGCCGGAGAATTATTCACCAGCGGATCAAAGTTCATCCCTTTCGATAAAGCTTTACAGGGAATTCTTTCGATTTCTTGGAGCGGTTTCTATATCGAGTTATATCGGTGCATAGAGCAGCTTTATCCAGTTCCAAGACTGATGGACCTACTTCAGGAGTGGTCGAGTTCGGAGTCATTTTGTGACTTAGCTAATTTATTGCAGACTCGTTTAGGATGGCGCCCACGTGAAGACGAGTCTCTTATTAAACTCATTGCAGCTTGTTCTGAATCGATCGCCAGCGATCTTATTGCCGCGTTTGACATACAGTTCGACGAAAAAAGCACGCGTTCGGAAATCGCGGGACGACAGGTGTATGCAATGCGAAATGGTCTTGTGCATTTCCGTAACAACCACGGTATTCCTCCTTTATCGGATGAGAGGTGGAATGCCATTATAGTGGCCATGATTGCACTTGTGACTGCAGCTTATACGGAATTTGGGCTGAAGTACCATCAAGGATCGTAATGTTTGACGTTTCCCCGAAAATCTGCCCATTTTAAAATAGGAGCTGTTAGGCCTTGAATGATAGGACGGGCTGCGTAGCTGTTTATGATGAGCATGATGCAGTCTGTCTTTTCTGATCAGGCTTGGTCTGTCTAAGAACCGCTGATCGAGGAATTTCGTCCAAAGGACAAGACCCTATCAAAGAACCTTCAACGTACGATGTCCGCGACTTTCTGGTGCCATCAGAACGGCACGAAATGGCGTCACTGCCGCTTGAGTTTAGTCCCTAGCACTACTTTGGCAGAATGTGTTGCGGGGTCTGGAGTAGAAGGTTTCCACAGTGCGGGCATTGCCCGATGGGTGGTCGCAGGATGCGATCAAGAATGGCCTGTCGTATTGCTGGCAGACTGGGCTGTGGTGGTGGGCCGGTGACTCTTTTTTTTCCGCCCGACCGCCGTGAGGCGCCGGGACTGGAGAAAGGCGTAGGCCATCATGGACATCAGGGCGTGTCGGTGCAGGCCTGTCCATGATCGCCCCTCAAAGTGATTGAGGCCCAGTTCCTCCTTGAGTTGCTGATGCGCCTGTTCGCAGACCCATCGGGCCTTGATCGCAGCGGCCAGTAGCCTGAGGGAGGTGTCGGCAGACAGGTTGGACAGATAGTATTTCCGTTCTCCGGTGGAACGGTGCTCGCCAATCAGCCAGGCTTCCTCCCCGGGCATATGCTGGGCCGTCCGGCCACCGATACGCTGGGCTGGACCGTCTGCAAGTAAGCATCCGACGAGGACCACAGGCATGCGTCAGGCCGCCTGTGTATGATTGGCGTGACGGGTGTTTTTCCAGTTCCAGGGGAGCAGTTCGTGCAGGCGTGAGACGGGCTGGTCGTTGATCCGGGCGAGAACGTCGGCGAGCCAGGCTTGGGGATCGACTCGTTGAGCTTTGCGGTGACGATGAGGGAATACATATCGGCCGCGCGCTGGCCGCCCCGATCGGAACCGGCGAACAGCCAGGCTTTCCTGCCAAGGGCGATGCCGCGTAGTACTCGTTCAGCGGCATTGTTGGTCAGGCAGATCCGTCCGTCGGAGAGGAACCGGGTAAAACTCTCTGGCCTGCGCAGGATATAGGCCGTGGCTGTGGCAACGGGGGTCTTCTTCGACAGGCGGGCGCAACTTTCGCGCATCCAGGCGAGCAGGCCATCGACCATGGGAGCGATGCTTTCTTGTCGCACAGCGAGACGCTGCGCCGACGTTGCGCCATTGATGGCGCGCTCAGCCTCAAAGATTGCGTCGATCCTGCGCACGGCCTCCACGGCAAGAGGTGCGCGGCCGAGTTCGGCCAGCCTGAACAGGCCGCGTCGGGCATGCGCCCAGCAGCCCGCCGGCATGACGGGTGCCGGTTTGCGGTCGGCGTCGAACAGCCGGTTGTAGCCGCCATAGGCGTCGGATTGCAGGATACCGCTCCAGCCGGCGAGATGCTCCATGGGATGTTCGCCCTTGCGGTCACGGGAGTAACGGAACCAGGCCGCCGCGGGCGGTGCGGGGCCGCCGAATGGCCGGTCATCGCGCACATAGGTCCACAATCGCCCGGTCACGGTGCGGCTTTTGGCCAGCACCGGCACCGTGGTGTCGTCGCCATGCAGCCGTTCTGCCGCCAGCACATGGGCGCGGATCTGCGCGATCAGCGGCGCCAGGGTGGCGGTGCTGGCACCCACCCAGTCAGCCAGCGTGGAGGTGTCGAGATCGATTCCTTCGCGGGCAAAGGCCGCGCTTTGGCGGTTCAGCGGCAGGTGATCGGCAAATTTGCCGGTCAGGATCGTCGACAGCAGCCATGGCCCGGCGCGGCCCCGAGCGATCGGATGGAACGGTGCCGGCGGCTGGGTAATGCTTTCGCAGTCCCTGCAGGAGAATTTCTCCCGCACCGTCTGGATTACCCTGAATTGTCTGGGGACGACTTCCAGCGTCTCGGTCATGCTCTCGCCCAGTTTTGCCAGACGGGATGAGCCACAGCATGGGCAGTGCACGGGGGCTGGGATAACGACCCTTTCACGCGGCAGAGCCGCAGGGAATGGCCGGCGCGCCGGGCGCTGCCGCTCAACACCCGTTTCCGATGCCCTGGCCATGGTCTCTGGCGCGTTGGCGGGATCGTCTTCGGCGATCGCCGTTTCCAGATCCTCGAGTTCGAGTTCCAACTGCTCAAGCAGGCGTCGGCCGCGCTCAGAGGACGCACTGAAGCGATCCTGCCGCATCTTTGCGATCAGCAATTTCAGATGCGCGACCATCGCCTCGGCACCCGTTGCGCGCCGTTCAGCTTCCTGACGGGCCACCTCGGACGCTGCCAGGGCCGCCAGCAGGCGATCGATCTCCGATATCCCGGTCTCCAGAGCAGCCTCAAGTGGCGCACTGTCCCACACACCGGAACTGACGAAATGATGCAGCCGGTCATAAGGGATATCGCCATTGCGTGCAGCCATGGGCTGCACGCTCTTACGGTCACCAGGTCCGATCGGGCCTGCAATATAAGCCGGACACATCGCCCGCTGCGCTTTGTGACCCAGGGCCGCCAGAAATGGCGCAAGCCATACTTCCAGATCCGATCGCCAGTCGGTGTTCATCGCCAGCTCCCACTACAACTGGTCTTCCATGAATCACCGATCGCATCCGTTGGGAATCCTTATCCCAAATTTTCTGCCAAAGTAGCGCTAGGGCGTGTCGTCAGTTGGCATCTGGTGCCATGAGGCTTGTACTCCCGTTTGATCTGTGATGTTTTCTCTCTGTTTTCAGGGAGAGAATGAATGCGACGATATGGCCTGAGTGACAGCCAGTGGGAACGGATAAAAGATCTTCTCCCGGGTCATGAAGGTCATGTCGGCGGAACGGCTGCCGATAACCGTCTGTTTTTGGAAGCGGTTCTGTATCGTTACCGTGCCGGCATTCCGTGGTGTGAGCTGCCTGCTCGGTTCGGTGACTGGAAGAACGTCCACCGGCGATGACGTGCCCCCCGAAAATGTGCCCATTTTAAAGTAGAGTCCGATCGAGAAGGATACGGACGGATGAAACGCAGTCGCTTTACGGAAGAGCAGATCATAGGGATCCTGAAGGAACAGGAAACTGGGCTGAAGGTCTCTGATCTTTGCCAAAGACACGGGATCAGTGACGCAACCTTCTACAAATGGAAGACCCGCTATGGTGGTCTTGAAGTGTCTGAGGCCAAACGGCTGAAGGCGCTGGAAGATGAAAACAGCCGCCTGAAACGTCTTCTGACGGATGCCATGCTGGATAATGCAGCGCTGAAGGAAATCGTTGGAAAAAAGTGGTGACGCCTGTCGCCAAGCGGCAGGCGGTCGACCATATTCGCGGTGTTCTGGCCCTGAGTGAACGCCGTGCCTGTGCGCTTGTCGGTCTTGCCCGCCGTGTTGCGCGCTATATTTCGACCAGGGCGGACGATGTCGTCCTGCGCCAGCGTCTGCGGGAACTGGCGGGCCAGCGGCGCCGCTTTGGATTCCGCCGCCTGAGCTATCTTCTGGCGCGGGAAGGCCTCACACCCAATCACAAGAAGCTGTTCCGCCTTTATCAGGAGGAGGGGCTGAAAGTCTGTCATCGGGGAGGCCGAAAGCGAGCTTTGGGGACGCGTTCTCCCATGACCGTCCCCCAGGAACCTGGGCAGCGCTGGAGCCTGGACTTTGTGTCCGACGCCCTGATCTGTGACCGCCGGTTCCGCATTCTGGCTGTTATCGACGATTTCAGCCGGAAAAACCTGGCATTGGTTGCCGACATATCGCTGTCAGGCGGACGTGAAGCGTGGGAACTGACAACTCTGGTGGAGCGATATGGCAACCCTCTCATGATTGTCAGCGACAACGGGACGGAATTCACATCCCATGCCATTCTGAAATGGGCCGACGGGATGCAGATCGAATGGCACCATATCGCGCCGGGGAAGCCGCAGCAGAACGGGTTTGTCGAAAGCTTCAATGGCCGACTCAGGGATGAATGTCTCAACGAAACGCTGTTCACATCCCTGACGCATGCCCGCCAGATTCTGGCTGACTGGCGGGAAGACTACAATACGGTACGCCCACATTCCCAACTGAATGGCAGGACACCGGATCAGGTCGCCAGACAAGGGCCTCGGGGGCATGCCCCCGAGGCCCTTGTCATCCCATCAACCCCAAGACATAAAAACCGGGAACTCTCCTTTTGAGTGGATACAAAAAGGAGGGCACGTCATTCGTCGTCCATATTCTGCCAGTAAGCCTCGTTGAACACCGCGTCCAATTCACTTAGGTTTCTTAGACCAAGTTCCGCGGCGACGCGCCGAGCGTCCAAGCAAAATTGTGCGTATGTTTGAGGCGTGATATTGCTGTTAGAGGGCCGTTCGGGAAATTCAGGACCGGCCAGCCGCATTCCTGCTGAGCTATTTCGATTCAGGACCGCGAATTTCGATGGATCGACGCTATGGAGCATCTCCGTGCGCCAATTCGGCCCCACGCCCCGGATGCTCACTTCTCTGACCTTCTCGAAGGCCTGTTCCGGGCTGAGATCGCCTGATGCCAATGCTCTCGTGCATAGCTCCGCAAAGGCGGCCGGCTCGTCCGCGATGGCCTTCATAAAAATGGGAACGATCGCCGAGTGAAAGCTAGCGTCCAGCTTACGGAGCTGGTCATCAAATCGCTCTCCGGTCGGCCTTGACGTAGCGATGAGTTTCATAATTTTGCTCGCGCGCTCGGCCGCCTCAGCGCGATTGCGCACTTGCGCGTCGAATCCTTGCTCGGACTTATCGAGGCGGAATTCGCGCAGTAATTCACGCAGCACTGCGAATGTTGTGGGCTTTGCGGTGCGCAGGCGCTTCAGCCGCCGTTGTTCGGTAGCCCGGGTGGCCCTGGCGATATCGTATCTCCGAGAGTAGTCGCGGAGGATGCAGGGGTTGAGCGCGCTAACGAGTCCGTCCTTGCACAGCTCGTCTAGACGGTTCCGAATTTTGGTCTCGCTATTCAGGCGCAACAGGACTGAGCATTCGTAGTTATCCACCATGCCGCCATTCGTCCAGTTCGCCGAGCCGATGAGCATAGAAACAGACTTGTTAACGTATTCGAACCGATAGACTTTCGGATGAAAAACACCGTCGAGTTCGTCTCCGACAAAGACCGACAGCGAGTGTTTCCGTGATAGCTGGAGCAACAACTTCAATAGCGTCGGCTCTGACTGACAGAAGTCCAACCCGATGATGAATCGTGCCGAACCGCCCTGTTCGAGATGGTGCAGCAGGTGGTCCTTAATATGCCCCCAGCCTGACATCTTGGCGAACGCCACTGCGACATCCACGTGCCTGGCATTCTTGAAAAGACGGGCGAGTGCTGCGGAATGTTCGCTACTCTCGTCATTCCATATGAGGTCGTAGTGGCCCGTCTTCATATTTCGATTACCTATGTGTGCTTCACTTTGCGCTATGCATAACGTTACATCAAGGTGATGCACCTCAACAATGTGAGTCGCTTTCCAACAACGGCCGCATCATGGCGAGCAGCGGCGAGATTCGTGCTGACGCGCTCCTCCTCGAACGTCTGCTTTCCCTTCGCGGCCCAGGGCGCCAAAGTCCTCTCGCGCTTGTCGCTTCGGAGCTTATCGGTCACCCAGAGCAGTGCGACGTTGTTTCTACACTTCGACCACTCTCGGCGCTGCATTTTGCATGGCGGTGTCGAAAACCGATACTGCCACGTGATCAGCCTTAAAGCGAACCTTCACGCAGCTAAACACGCGAGAGGAATACCACCAAGGGACCATCCTACTCTTTCCGAGGCCAGTTGCTATACAGGTCCTCTTGCGAAATCTCGAATTCGGTATGGAATGGCTTGATGGTTTCCGTCATCGCCGTGACGGCGGCGGCCAACGGTGCTGGCATCTTTTCGCCGCCTGCCCATGACCGTTCACTCAGGAACAGGCTGAAAGAAGTAAGTGAAACCATGTCGCTTAGCATTCGGCAAATATGTCCCATTTCCAACGGGACGAGGTCGCTTCCCCGGGTTGCACGGTCTTCTAAGAGGTCCAGCGCCCTCGAGTTAGCGTGAGCAACGTGGCTAGACATGCTATAGTTGTGTGCAAAAACCTCAATGCCAATCAGTGGAATGATACCGTGACGACCACTGTTTAACGCTTCAAGTATTCCAGAGAACGACCATCGTTGCTCCAATTGTTTCCGGAAGCGCTTATCCCCAAGCGGGTTGGTCCTGTAGACGCGGTTATCGCGAAGCGTTGCCATCACGCGAGAACTGCCATCGCTGTCAGAGCAATTGAAGAGACGTTCGCATGGCTCGGCTTTTAAGGCTGCCTGCCTGTCATAGACAGCGCCGAGTAGCTCCCAATACTCGTGGAGCAATTCCGGACGTTGCTCTTCAGAAGCAGTTGCCAGAAAAGCCACCTTAGCGAACGTCTCATAAACGACCCGGATTATGACCTCGGCATCCCAGACGAGCCCATTTACTATAAGACAATATGCTGCTTGAGTGCGGTCTTGCTGAAATTGGTTCAGCACCCGCAGCGTCTCGGAATACAAGGTTTTTTCCGGATTTTTTGTAAAAACTTGAAAGTGGTAGTCCTTGATGATTCGCATGCACTCAACAAATTTCACGAATAATGGCTTACTCGTGGCGAGTGCCGTCTCTGATATCTGCATGTCTTCGTGCCTTTGCTGCTAACTAGGATTTTCCACTTCCCGTTCTAGCTCAATTCTGCGTCGCCGGATCACTGAGGGCAGTTTTTAATTCCGTGCCACATCGGATTGAACTGGGAGATTTAGGCTGCGTAGCGGGTAATCAGCTCTCTAAGATCGCGAACGATCAGTCCCTGCGTGAACGGGCATTCCTACGACCACCTCAAAACGGCTTGAGTTGACCGGCAGCCGTTATGAACGTGAGCGCTGCAAATGGCTGATTTCGGTCTTCTTTTCCCAATAACCGGGCTTTCTGCTTCCCCCCAAAGGCGACATTTAATAACTGCCTGTCGGGGAAGCATGTACCATCTTTAGGGCATTGTCGGGCAGGGGGCGCTGCAACTGTAGTGCTTCGTCCAGAGGCACCTTCATCCACAGATCCAGTTCTTCCGACCGGGTCAGGATTACCGGCATAGCTTTCGGATGAATGGCGCCGACTTCCCGATTGGCCGTGGTGGTCAGGAAGCCGAACAGATCATCCGTCGTCTCGCCATCCGCCAGTTTCCGCACTGACGTCCACCGGCACCAGATCCCTGCAAAGAAAGCCAGCGGCTTCCCATCGCTACGGGCAAACCAGACGGGCCTGCTGGTCCCATCCGGCAGGCGTTCCGGTTCGGAAAAGGCCGTGAGCGGTACCAGGCAGCGATGCGCGACACCTTCCCAGCGTTTCCACCAGGTCGAGGTGGGATTGCGGATATTGGTCACACCCCGATCGACCCTGTGCCCTTTCAGGTAGCCCGGCGGGGTGGGCATGCCCCAGCGTGCCATGACCAGTTCGCGACCATCCGGCGCGTTCCGCACGATGGGCGCCATGGTGTTGGGCCAGATCTCGGGCAGGGGCCGGAGATTGCCTGTGCGGTCGGTCATGACCCTGGCCGCCTCCCGGATCGCCTGCTGGCTGCTGGTCATCGCATAGAGGTTGCACATCACGCCGTCCTTTCGCGAGTCTGGATATGGGTGTCCTGCCAGACGGTATCCACCCTGCAGGAAGGGGATGGCCGGACTGTTCCTGATAAATCCCTGCAATCCAGACAGTTTTCATCGAGCCTGGACCGTGTGGCAGCCCTGCGTCCGCGTCCGGATCACAGTCGCTTTTCCGAAACGGGTTGACATTCGTCACCGCCCTAGAACAAATAACGAACATAATTACTGATTTCGTGCCAGAAACACCCGAATGGACTGTCCACCCCCATGCCCGCACCCGAACCCCGTCCCGCGCTGGAGGCGCTGAGAGCACAGGTCAGCCGCCTCGAAGGCCAGGGTCGGCGCAGGCGGGGCGCGCTTCCCTTCGGCGTGCCCGAGATTGACGGTCGCCTGCCGGATGGCGGCCTGGCGCTGGGCGCGCTGCATGAGGTGGCCGGCGGCGGCCATGACGCCCTGAATGCAGCAGCGTCCGGTCTGTTTTCCGCCGGGATCGCAGCGCGGACACGGGGCAAGGTGCTGTGGATTGCCACCCGCCAGGACCTGTATGCCCCGGCACTGCAGCAGGTCGGCCTGTCGGCGCGACGGACCATTTACGTCGCGGCCAGTTCGGACGTCGATGTCCTGGCCTGTTTCGAGGAAGCACTGCGCCATCAGGGGCTGGGGGCGGTCGTGGCCGAGGTGGCCCGCCTGTCCATGACCGCCTCGCGCCGCCTGCAGCTGGCGGCCGAGACATCCGGCGCGCTGGGCATCGCCATACGGCGCTGGCGGCGACAGACGGATGCGGCCGATTTCGGCCAGCCTACCGCTTCGGTCACCCGGTGGCGGGTCTCGGTCCTGCCATCCGTGCCGCTGCCGGTCCCCGGCGTCGGCCGGTCCCGCTGGCTGCTGGAACTGATCCGTGCCCGCGCGGGCGAATGCGCCGATTTCGAAGTGGAGGCCTGTGATGCCAAAGGGAGACTGGTGCCGTGTCGTCTCGCTCTACCTGCCGCTCTGGCCGACAGACCGGCTCAGGAAGCGGCTGGGGACCGACGCGCCCGCGCCTGACTACCCATTGGTGCTGGCCGGGCGGGAAGGGCGGCGACGGGTCGTGCTGTCGGTCGATCTCGCCGCCCGCAGGCTGGGCCTGCGTCCCGGCACGCCTGTCGCGAAAGCGCAGGCGCTTCATCCCGATCTGCTCATCATGGATGCCGACCCGGACGGTGACCGGGCAGGGCTGGAGCGGCTGGCCCTGTGGTTCCAGCACCGCATCGCCCCCATCGTGGCCCCCGATCCGCCAGACGGCATCGTGCTGGATACGACCGGTGCCGATCACCTGCATGGGGGCGAGGCCGTCATGCTGGAGAACATGGTCACACGCCTGAAGGAGTCCGGGATCACGGCCCGGGCCGCGATTGCCGATACATGGGGTGCCGCCCATGCGCTGGCGCGCTATGGCCGGGGACGCATCACCATCGTGCCGCCGGGTGAGATGGCAGCAGTGATTGCCGATCTGCCGATCGAAGCCCTGCGCTTACCAGCGGATATCATTGATGGCCTCCATGGGCTGGGCGTATCACGCATCGGCCCGCTGGCCGGCATGCCGCGCGCGCCGCTGGCCCTGCGATTCGGCCCGGATGTCGCCCGCAGGCTGGACCAGGCTTTTGGACGACAGGCAGAAGCCATTGTCCCGGTCCGGCTGCAGGCGCCGGTGCAGGTCAGCCGAAACTTTGCCGAACCGATCAGTGCTGCCGAGACCATAGCTCGCTACATCACCAAACTCGTGCCGCCCCTGTGCGCCGGGCTGGAGGAACGCGAGCAGGGCGTGCGCCGCCTCGACCTGCTGCTGCACCGGGTGGACAGCCGCACCGAGGCCGTCCGCGTGGCCACGGCCATGCCGGTGCGGGATGTCAGACGCCTGACCCGTCTGCTCTGTGACAGGATCGAGACCATCGATCCGGGCTTTGGGATCGAGCGCATGGTGCTGACGGCGTCGCTGGCCGAGCCGATCCTGCATCGTCAGGGTGTATCCGCCCTGATCGAGGAAGAAGAAGCTGATGTCTCCGACCTGATCGATACCCTGGCCAACCGCGTCGGCATGCAGGCCCTGTATCGCTTCGCCCCGGTGGAAAGCGATGTGCCAGAGCGGGCCGTCTGCCGCGTGCCTGCCCTCGCACCCGAGGAGGCAAGGGAGTGGCCTGATCACTGGCCGCGCCCCACGCGCCTGCTGCCCCGTCCCGAGCCGATCCAGACCATGGCGGTGTTGCCCGACCATCCGCCGGTCTTCTTCATCTGGCGTGGCATCCGCCGCCGGATCAGATGCGCCGATGGCCCCGAGCGGGTCTTTGGCGAATGGTGGAAAGGAGATGCCGAACTGACCACCGTGCGGGACTATTTTCGGGTGGAAGACACCAGCGGGGAGACATTCTGGGTTTACCGGACCGGGGATGGCGAACATGGCGAGACCGGTTCGCAGGGCTGGTTCCTGCATGGTCTCTTTGAATGAGCGTGCCATACGCCGAGCTGCAGGTGACGACGTATTTCTCGTTCCTGCGCGGCGCGTCCTCACCAATTGAACTGTTCGAGCAGGCAAAGGCTCTTGGCATTGAAGCGCTGGGGATCTGCGACCGGAATTCCCTGGCGGGCATGGTGCAGGCCCATGTCGCGGCCAAAGAGACCGGCATCCGCCTAGTCGTGGGGTGCCGTCTCGATCTGGCCGATTTTCTGCCCGTGCTGGTCTATCCGACGGATCGGGCCGCTTATGGCCGGTTGTGCCGGCTGCTGAGCCTTGGCAAGGCCCGGGCCGGGAAGGGGAAGTGTCATCTGCTCTGGGAGGATCTGGTGGCATGGGGCGAAGGCCTCCTTGTCATCCTGCTCCCGGATACGGCGGATGATGCCTGTGCCCTGCATCTGCGCAAGCTGAAGGACGCCTTTGCCGACCGGGCCTATATGGCGCTGACCCTGCGGCGCCGGCCCAATGACCAGATGCGGCTGTATGAGCTGGCGAACCTCGCCCATCAGGCGCGGGTGCCAGCGGTCGTGACCAATGACGTCCTATTCCACACCCATGACCGGCGCATCCTGCAGGATGTGGTGACCTGCATCCGCAACCATACCACCATCGACGAGGCCGGGTTCGCGCGGGAGCGCCATGCGGACCGCTACCTCAAGCCGCCCGCGGAAATGGCGCGGCTGTTCAGCCGCTATCCCGAAGCGGTGGCCCGGACCATGGAGATCGTGGAGCGCTGCCGCTTCAGCCTTGATGACCTGGCCTACCAGTATCCCGACGAGGTCTCCGTCCCGGGCCAGTCACCGCAGCAGGCGCTGGAAGCCCTGACATGGGAAGGGGCGGCAGCGGCCTATCCCGAAGGCATTCCGCCCGAGGTCAGGAAGACCCTCAGCCATGAACTCGCCCTGATCGGGCGCATGGATTACGCACCGTATTTCCTCACCGTCCACAGCATCGTCCGTTACGCCCGCTCACAGGGCATCCTGTGCCAGGGGCGGGGATCGGCGGCCAATTCCGCTGTCTGCTACGTGCTGGGCATTACCGCCATCGATCCGGCACGGACGTCGCTGCTCTTCGAGCGGTTCGTCTCCGAAGAGCGCCGCGAGCCACCCGATATCGATGTGGACTTCGAACACGCGCGCCGGGAGCAGGTGATCCAGTGGATTTATGGTCATTATGGCCGCAACCACGCCGCCCTTACGGCCGTGGTCACGCGCTACCGTGCGAAGGGGGCGCTGCGCGATGTCGGCAAGGTCATGGGTCTGCCCGAAGACCTGATCCGCACCCTGTCCGGCCAGATCTGGGGCTGGGGGCGCAAGCTGGATGAGGGCGCGCTGAATGAGACGGGCATCGACCTGTCCGACCGGCGCATCCGGCTGACGCTGGATCTGACGCGCTGCCTGATCGGCGTGCCGCGTCACCTGTCGCAGCATCCCGGCGGGTTTGTCCTGACCCGTGACCGGCTGGATGAACTGGTGCCGATCGAACCGGCGGCCATGGATGGTCGCCAGATCATCGAATGGGACAAGGACGATATCGACGTCCTGAAATTCATGAAGGTCGATGTGCTGGCCCTGGGCATGCTGACCTGCATGAAGAAGGGGCTGGACCTTCTGGCCGAACACAAGGGACAGCATTACACGCTGCAGACCATTCCGGCCGAGGATCCGCGGACCTACGCCATGATCCGGAAGGCGGACACGATCGGGGTGTTCCAGATCGAATCCCGCGCGCAGATGTCCATGCTGCCGCGTCTCAGGCCCCGGGTGTTCTATGATCTGGTGATCGAGGTGGCCATCGTCCGGCCCGGTCCCATCCAGATGGGGTGGACGGCCTCCATGCGGCATCAATGTGCCATGCTGGGGTCGGAAGACCATTCAGAGGAGACCGCCCGGATGAAAGTTACCATAATCGGCCTGGATATCGCCAAGTCTGTTTTTCAGGCGCATGGCACAGACGCAAGCGGAAAGTGTCTGCTCAAGAAGAAACTCGGTCGGAGCGAGGTCGTCCCATTCTTTGAAAAGCTGGAGCGCTGCCAGGTCGTAATCGAAGCCTGCAGCACGTCGCATCACTGGGCTCGTGTCATCCGTGACACCGGTCATGAGGTAAAACTCATTCCTCCTGAAATGGTCAAACCATTTGTCAAACGTGGCAAGAAAAACGATGCTGTTGATGCCGCCGCGATTTGTCTTGCCGCGATCCATCCCGATACGCGGTTCGTCCCGATTAAAAATCGGGAGCAGCAAAGCCTGTTATCGCTGCACTCAACTCGTACCCTTCTGGTCAAACAGCAAACGATGCTGGTGAATGCATTGCGTGCACTTGCAGCGGAATTCGGTTTGATTGTTCCCCTTGGAAATGCCCGTCTGCCCGAACTTCTGGCGAAAATCGAAACCTCATCCAATCTGCCTGACGCCCTGAAACAAACAACCATATTGCTCTTTGAGCAGTATGGCCGGCTGAGCGAGAGCATCGAAAGCCTTGAAGGAGGTATCCGTACCCATGCCAAACAGGATGAAGATGCCCGCCGTCTTTTGACCGTCCCCGGCATCGGTCCGGTAACCGCCTCCCTGATTGTCGCGTCTATTACCGATATTGCAGCTTTCGATACGGCCCGGCACTTTGCGGCCTGGCTCGGACTGGTGCCCCGTCAGCATTCATCCGGCGGAAAGACCCGGTTGGGCAGGATTACAAAAACGGGCAATCGGGAAATAAGAAAAATGCTCGTTCTGGGCGCAACATCCATGCTTTATCGTGCGCAGAAGTGGAACAGCGCTGCGGGAGCATGGCTCTGCAAACTTCTGGAACGTCGCCCGGGCCGCCTGGCAACCGTGGCATTGGCCAACAAGCTGGCCCGGATCATCTGGGCCCTGTTGTCGCGCAAAGAGATCTATCGTCCGGCCGGTCGCAGTGTCGCTACAGTCTGACATGCACCACCAGGATGATGGATACCGGGATAAACCCCGGTAGATCCGGCAGTATGCACTGACCGCGTGATGGGAAAGACTGTAATCAGAAGCAGTTCAGGCAATACCGAATGTCGCCCTGTGCCCTTGAGCACGAGATTCAGATTGGTGCCTGACACGCAAGCGCACACCCATGATGGCCAGCGAAGGATTTCGCATGCACAGGCCGGACATAAGGGCGCATCTGACCGGATCTCCACATCATGACAGTATCCGTGTGTTCCGCTGGAGCAAAAATACGCAGGAAGGAAGATGTAACAATGCGCTCAATGTGATCTCTTGCACCATAAAGGCCGTCCACATAAGGGGGACATGGTGCATCCCTATCTGCGCCGGCGGGCCGGACAGGAAAAGGAAATCTACCCGACGCCGGAACTGGAAAAGGTGCTCAAGAAGACGCTGGGCATTCCGCTGTTCCAGGAACAGGTGATGCAGGTGGCCATGGTGTGTGCCGGGTTTTCGGCATCCGAGGCCGACCAGCTGCGCCGGGCCATGGCGACGTTCAAGAATACCGGCACGGTCTCGCGTTTCCGCACGCGGCTGATCGAAGGCATGACGGCGCGGGGTTATCCCGCGACCTTTGCAGAACGCATCTTCCAGCAGCTGGAGGGGTTTGGCAGTTACGGCTTTCCCGAAAGCCATGCCGCCAGCTTCGCCATTCTGGCCTATTCGTCATCGTGGATGAAATGCACCCATCCGGATGTGTTTCTGGCAGCACTCCTGAACAGCCAGCCCATGGGATTCTACGCACCGGCGCAGCTTGTACGCGATGCGCGCGAGCACGGGGTCGAGATCCGGCCGGTCTGCATCAACGCCTCGCGCTGGGACAGCACGCTCGAAGGCCCGGAGCGGGATGACGGGCTGTTTGCCGTCCGTCTGGGCATGAACCTGGTAAAAGGGCTGGCCAATGAGGAGGCCGCCCGCATCGTGGCGGCGCGGGGCGACCAGCCCTTTGCCTCGGTCGACGATCTGTGGCGCAGGGCAGGGGTGAAGGGGGCAGCCCTGACCCATCTGGCCGAGGCGGACGCCTTCCGGCCAGGGCTGGATCTGGCCCGGCGTGAGGCGCTTTGGGCGATCAAAGCACTACGTGACGAACCCCTGCCGCTGTTTGCGGCGGCTGCGGTTGTGCGTGAGGCGGAAGAACCCGACGTGCTGCTCCAGCCCATGCGGGACGGGGCCGAAGTCGCGCGCGATTACAACCGCACCGGCCTGACCCTGCGGGACCATCCCGTGGCGTTCCTGCGTGCCGATCTTATCGAGCGCGGAATGGTGACGTGCCGGCAGGCCTTTGAGGCAAGGGACAGGAGCAGCCTGTCGGTGGCTGGACTGGTGCTGGTCCGCCAGCGGCCCGGTTCAGCCGAGGGCGTGGTGTTCATGACGTTGGAGGACGAAACGGCAGCGATCAATGTCATCATATGGCCTGATATGTTCGAGCGCTTTCGTCGTGTGGTCCTGTCAGGCCAGATGCTGGGGGTTGTGGGACGGCTGCAGAAGGAAGGGGAGGTGGTGCATCTCGTGACGCGTGAAATTGTTGATCTCTCCCCTCTCCTGGCCGATGTGGGAAATCGGTCGTTGCACGCTTCCCCCGACCCTGAGCAGGGTCGCTTGCGAGAGAATATCGTGGTGAAGCCGCGGAATTTCCATTGAATGTTGTGTCAGAAGGATAATCCTTGTTTGTGACGTTCTTTTGCGTCTTAGAACCTGTTTGGAAAATCGATCTGATGTGTTTCAAGCTCTGGATGTGGACGCCAGAGCAGAGGGGCCGGATGGCTAGGATCACCCGCAAGACGAAACGCTACCCGTCTGACATGACAGACGAGGAATGGGAGCGGATCGCGCCGTTGATGCCAGGTCCTGGGCGTCGTGGCCGCCCACGAGAGGTCGAATTCCGTGAGGTGATCAATGCGGTGCGCTATCTCGTTCGTTCAGGCTGCGGTTGGCGGATGCTACCGATCCACTTCGGGCACTGGCGCACGGTCTATGGCTGGTTTCGTGAGTTGGCGCGACGGTTCCTGTTCCAGACCATCCATGATGTTGAACTGATGCTTGACCGGGAACAGGCAGGCCGCGAGGCCAGTCCGACAGCGGCGGTGATCGACAGCCAGAGCATCAAGGCACCTCATGCGAGGACAAGGGGTTACGATGCCGGCAAAAAAGTCGTCGGGCGCAAGCGGCATATCGCCGTCGACACGGACGGGCGCCTCCTGATGGTCAACCTCACTCCAGCCGACATCTCCGACAGTGCCGGTGCTCAGATGATCCTGGATGCGATCCGCAAGCGTTGGCCGTGGGTGAAGCATCTGTTCGCCGATGGCGCCTATGACCGCCTGAAGTTGATGGACAAGGCGACTTACATGGATTTCATCGTCGAAATTATCCGCCGCCGTGACGGAGCAAAGGGCTTTGAGGTGTTGCCGCGACGCTGGGTGGTCGAGAGGACCTTTGGCTGGATGACCCGCTGGCGCCGGCTCGTGCGTGATTACGAGCGCCGCGTCGACGTGTCACAGGCCATGATCTTCGTCGCCATGGGCGCCAATCTCATGCGCAGAAATGCTCATCCATGATTTTCCAAACAGGCTTGTCTTATGCATTCCGTGTCGCGGCGTGCGACAAAGGACTGATTTTTCCGGGGTGGCCACCCCGGAAAAATCAGGAAGGGGACGGGTCGGCAACAGGCAGACCGTAATGGGTCGTCTTGAGAGTATGACCACCCCTTCTTTTCCTTGTGCCCTGAACGGATACCCGAGGTTCGGCCTCGGATGACAAGCATAGGACATGGAAAAGATGACGCATCCAGTTGCGGCTTCCAAGGCCGAGTTGCCACCCGCATCGATCACAATTGGGATCGATGTATCCAAGGATCATCTCGACGCCGCCCGTCACCCCGGCGGTGATACCGTCCGTGTCGCCAACACCCGCAAGGGCCAGACCGCTCTTCTGCGCTGGATCGGCGACATCAAAGCCGTTGCCCGGGTGGTGTTCGAGCCAACCGGCCCCTATCACCGCACACTGGAGGAACGCCTGGCGGCCGTTGGTATCCCGCAGGTCAAGGTTAATCCACGACAGGCGCGGCGTTTCGCCGAAGCCACCGGCAAACTCGCGAAGACAGATCGCGTCGATGCGTTGATGCTGGCACGCTATGGTGCCCTGCTGGATCCGGTGGCGCGTCCAGTCCGCACGGATCTACAGAACCGTCTAGCCGAACTGATGGCTGCGCGCCGCAGTTTGATGCGAGACCGCACGGCAACGCTCAATCGTCTCAGGACCCTCACGATCGGCTTGCTGCAGCGCCACGCGCGTCATCGCCTGCGGCAGATCGAGGCGCAGGTCACATCCCTCGATGCGGCAACTGACGCGCTCGAGGCGGAAGATGCGCATCTGTCTCGACGCCGGGACGTGCTGGCCAGTATTCCGGGACTGGGAAGGGTCACGGCTCATGCGCTTCTGGCCGACATGCCCGAACTCGGCATGATGGAAGAAGGTCAGGCAGCTGCACTGGCCGGGCTGGCACCCATCACGCGCCAGTCCGGCACATGGCGAGGCCGCAGCTTCATCGTAACCGGCCGTTTGAGGCCGCCTTATGATTGAGGATTGTGACTGGTAACTTACCGTCGTTAACGACGTCGTTATTGACGTCATTTGAGAGGTAAGAATGACCCAGGAAATCCTGATTGGCGTTGAACGCCGCCGCCGCTGGTCGGATGAACGGAAGCTGGCGATACTGGCTGAAGTTGGTGTGGATGGAGCAAGTGTATCGGATGTGGCACGTCGACATGACCTGACCCGCCAACATCTTTACCAATGGCGGACGTCATTCCGTCAAAGACTATCTTCCCCAGATCAGTCTGTGGCGTTTGTTCCTGTTGCTTCAGTGACGACACCTGCTGTGGCATCTGGCGGTGATCCTGACGAACTGGCCATAGTGCTGCGCAATGGCCGTAGTATCAGGGTGACGGGACATCCTGCCGAAGATCTTCTGGCCCGGGTCATCCGGATTGCGGAGACGGCATGATTGGCGTGGGCAACGGCGTGCGTGTCTATCTGGCCTGCGGGGTGACCGATATGCGCAAGGGCATATCGGGTCTGGCAGCACTGGCACAGGACGTGCTGCGTCAGAACCCGACATCAGGGGCGCTCTTTGCCTTTCGTGGTCGCCGTGGGGACAGGATCAAGCTTCTGATGTGGGACGGTCAGGGGTTCTGTCTTTATTACAAGGTGCTTGAGAAGGGACGTTTTCCATGGCCGTCTCCGGCAGAGGGCGTTGCACGCCTGACGACAGCACAGATGGCCATGCTGTGGGAAGGCATGGAGTGGAGACGCCCTTCCTGGTCTGCACCACCGTCTCGCGTGGCCTGATTTTTATGGCGTGAGAGTGCAGAACATTTTGAATTTTCTTAGGTTTTCTGCTATTTTTTCATAATGACGTCTGCACCTGCGGTCCTGCCTGATGATCCGGATACCCTGAGGGAAATGATTGTTTCCCTGCAGACCGAAGTGGCTCGGCTTTCTGCGTCAGCCCGTGCGTATGAAGCTCTTGTCCAGTCTCTCAAAATCCGGATCGCACGTCTTCAGAAACAGAAATTCGGGGCCAGTTCAGAAAAGATAGACCGTGAGATTGAACAACTCGAACTGCTCCTTGAAGATGTAAAAATCGCCATCGCGGCAGCCGATCCTTCTCCTGATATCAGGGAGCATGATGTCAGCGATGATGCACTCTCTCCCCCACGGCAGCGTGGCAAACCAAAGGTTTCTGACACGACACCACGGGAGCGTATTGTTCTCGACCCAGGTGAGGCCTGTCCTGCCTGTGGCGGTCCCCTGCGTCTTGTAGGCGAAGATGTCACCGAAATACTGGACTTTATTGCGGCAAAACTGAAAGTTGTCGAAACGGCACGGCTGAAGAAATCCTGCCGTCACTGCGAAACACTGGTGCAGCCTGAAGCACCGTCGCGCCCTGTCCCACGGGGGATGGCTGGCACCGGGCTTTTAGCCCATATCCTGGTCTCGAAATTCGATGACCACATTCCGCTTTATCGTCAGAATGAGATCTTTGCCCGTCAGGGTGTGGACATTCCCCGTTCAACCCTGATCGACTGGTGTGGTCAGGCCGTTGCCGTTCTGCGTCCTCTGACAGATCTGATCCGTCAGGATGTCGTAAAGGCAGACCTGCTACATGCTGATGATACACCCATCCAGGTTCTTGACCCCCGTCTGCGTCAGGCTGGCAAACCCCGGGGCGTGAAGGAAGGGCGGATCTGGAGCTATCTGCGCGATCCCCGCCCATGGGGAGGGAGTGATCCGCCCGCCGTGGCCTACTGGTTCTCTCCCGATCGCAAGGGGATCAATCCCCAGACCCATCTGGCACAGTTCCGGGGCATTCTGCAGGCTGACGCCTACGCCGGGTTCAGGGATCTGTATAAACCAGACGCAACAGGAACCGTGCACGTGCGCGAAGCGGCCTGCTGGGCTCATCTCCGCCGGGCCTTCCATGATGTCTGGAAGGGCAGTGATTCGACAATCGCAAGGGAAGCACTTGAACAGATCGGAGAGCTCTACGATATCGAGCGCCAGATCACCGGACACCCGGCCCCGTATCGTCTGGCTGTCCGACAGGAACAAAGCCGCCCCCGTGTCACAGCATTCCACGCATGGTGCGAAACACAGCTTGCCCGTATCCCTGGAAAGGGGGAACTGGCAAAAGCGATCCGTTATGCGTTCAACCGGTGGAAGGCCTTTACCCTGTTCCTCGAAGATGGTCGTGTCGCCATCGACAACAATCCTGCCGAACGCGCCATACGGCCCGTATGCGTGGGGCGAAAAAATTATCTCTTTGCCGGATCCGACACCGGGGGCGACAACATCGCTGATGCCATGACGCTTATCGAAAGCGCAAAACTCTCCCGGCTTAATCCGCACGATTACCTCGCCGACGTCCTGGCCCGTATCAACGAGCACAAGATCAACCGGCTCCACGAACTGTTGCCATGGAACTGGAAACCCGTGAATACACTGCACAGACAGGCCGCATAATCAAGGCGGCCCAGAGCGGCCGGTTACGCTTCATCCAGGGTGGTCGTGCCACCGTAAGACAAGCTCTCTACATGCCGGCCATCGTCGCCATGCGGTTCAACCCAGACCTCAAGCGTGTTTACGATCGCCTTATCGCAAAGGGAAAATACGCCAAGATCGCCATTACCGCAATCATGCGAAAGCTCGTTGTCCTCGCAAACGCCCTGCTTCACAAAGATCGGCTTTGGACGCCAAAAGCCGCTTGACCACAACGGATACTCTTAGCAGCAGACACAAAACACGACAGCCTATATTTTTAATAGTGTAAGTCAGTTAAATCATAGTAAATTAGGCAACGTCGGCCCGTTGCGCAATGTCTGATTTAGAATAAACTTATCCGATGTCACCGCCATTGTTTTCAGTGGCATGTTCGGTAGTTCGCAATCAGTTTTATACGAACAAGCTCTATTCAGCAGGACGCCGCAGCAGCTTCGTCGCCGCATTGCTAGACGATAATGTTCCCGTGATGTAACGTGCGGCACGTTCAATGTCCGGAAACATAGTCTTCTCATTTATACCCAGCTTATCAAGTTCATTGAGAATATTTCTCTTAGCATCGGCAGGGATGACGATGTGATTCACTCTAATCCGGTCGCCAGATCTTGATCCAATTTCGTCTTTTAAGCCGAATGCAAAAAAAGCTCCAGCCTGCGCCAGAATGCGTTTATTGTTCTGCTTGGGCTTTACTAGGATAATCGAATCCAGATCGGCAGGGTTGATCTCCCCCAGGAAGCCATTCTTTTCCTGCCTGATGAAATGAAGCAGTCTTTTGATAGATGTGCTATTATTGAACTTTTCCAAGTCTAAATTAGTGTCTATTTCGTTTTTATAATTCCACGAGAGACGTGCTAGATTTGTGATACAACTCACAGTATCGCTGTCGAAGTATCGCACCCGTTGCTTAGGGACGCTAAGCACGACGACGTGCCCGTCCATATTCCTCCTACTTTTCTCGCCTAGGACAGGTATAATCTGCTTGACCTTCTCGCACGCGAAATAGAGCGCCACCAGTGGATTCATCGTCACATCAAGCAACCGCGTAGGTAGAGAGAAGTGCTGCATCCGTACTAACATCTCCAACGCGCTTGTATCTCGGTCGAAATCCTCGGGATGAGCAGCGATAAGTTCACGCAAAAGGATATGCTCATTTTTGCATGTGGCTGTCTTGCGAAAAATGGACGGGGTCAATCTGAAATCGGTACTGCCATGGCCGCGATAGGTCACGACCGCGTTTTTAGTAACTTTTCGGTTCAGGATGATCCCGACGAAATCTGTAACTGATTTAATAGGATTCATGTCCTTCCTCTGCGATATCTACAATAGTAGCTTGTGACCGATCACATAACCATACACGACGGGCATGCGTAAAATGCTGGGACCGCGCATCATTAATTGCGCCGAGACGACATGACGATCGAGCACGGTTGACGAAAATGATCCAATTCAGCACATGGCGGTCATCCATTAGGGGACGACCATGGCTCTTGAGATGGAATGGCTGCGTCAGGCAGACGTGACATCCCATGACGCCGAAAACAGCGATGCAGGGCTGAGCGTGTCAGATGCGGAATGGTGGCCTGCAACGCATAAAGACAATCGTCCAGCGGCAGTAAAGTATGTCGCCGGAAAGCTACGACCATCGCTTCGTCCGTCTCGGACAGAACCGTTGAGCGCGGCTTTTGGTGACCGGTCTTCTGATCCTCGACAGTCGGATGATTCCGCCATTTCGCCACCGTTTTTGGATTGATCCCAAACTTCTCGCTCAGCGCCGAGAGCGAAGCCTGCGATCGCTGTATTGCTGCTCGCACCGCGTGCGTGGTCGTGGCGCTGCCATGACGTATCTGTCCCATAATGCTTCCTTCCACTCGCGTGAAAATACCACACCATCAAACCCTGGGACTAAACACCTAGCGCCTGGTCCTTGCTCCCCCTTTTCCGTTTGCAGCCTGCAGATGGACGCGAACGATCGCTGAATCGAACATCAGATACTGATTGTTCCGATCAGTCGTCCGCATCTCGAAAATCCTGTCCCATACCCCGGCATGATTCCATCTGCTGAAGCGACGATGCACCGTCTTCCATTTGCCATACCGCTCAGGCAGATCCTTCCAATGCACTCCAGAGCGTAAAATCCAGAGGCAGCCGTGCACGAACAGGCGGTTATCCGTCTCACAGCAGCCTGCATCCCCACCCTTGCCTGGGCGCAGAGGCGCAATCCGTTGCCATTGTGCTTCACTCAACTCGTACCGCTTGATTTTTATCTCACACTCCGTGCCCTGACACGGTGATCTATGAAACATCCGTTCCGCAAAAAGAAAATCCTGAATGTCGATCGGTCCTAATGTCTGGATAGCTGCAGCCAACATGTTGCTATCCTCTATACGTAATACATGGTCGATGAAGCCAGTTCCGAACTACACGTCGCGAGTTTCGAAGATTCCAATGGCTACGCATCACTTAGTGTCTGACCGAAAATGAGTTGAGTGATTTCGGCGGGTTATGATTCATGGGTTTGCGAGAACCTGATGAGATCAAGATGGCCTGGACTGAAATCACCCGCGCGCAGTATCAAAGTAACCGGCCGCTCTGGGCCGCCTTGATTATGCGGCCTGTCTGTGCAGTGTATTCACGGGTTTCCAGTTCCATGGCAACAGTTCGTGGAGCCGGTTGATCTTGTGCTCGTTGATACGGGCCAGGACGTCGGCGAGGTAATCGTGCGGATTAAGCCGGGAGAGTTTTGCGCTTTCGATAAGCGTCATGGCATCAGCGATGTTGTCGCCCCCGGTGTCGGATCCGGCAAAGAGATAATTTTTTCGCCCCACGCATACGGGCCGTATGGCGCGTTCGGCAGGATTGTTGTCGATGGCGACACGACCATCTTCGAGGAACAGGGTAAAGGCCTTCCACCGGTTGAACGCATAACGGATCGCTTTTGCCAGTTCCCCCTTTCCAGGGATACGGGCAAGCTGTGTTTCGCACCATGCGTGGAATGCTGTGACACGGGGGCGGCTTTGTTCCTGTCGGACAGCCAGACGATACGGGGCCGGGTGTCCGGTGATCTGGCGCTCGATATCGTAGAGCTCTCCGATCTGTTCAAGTGCTTCCCTTGCGATTGTCGAATCACTGCCCTTCCAGACATCATGGAAGGCCCGGCGGAGATGAGCCCAGCAGGCCGCTTCGCGCACGTGCACGGTTCCTGTTGCGTCTGGTTTATACAGATCCCTGAACCCGGCGTAGGCGTCAGCCTGCAGAATGCCCCGGAACTGTGCCAGATGGGTCTGGGGATTGATCCCCTTGCGATCGGGAGAGAACCAGTAGGCCACGGCGGGCGGATCACTCCCTCCCCATGGGCGGGGATCGCGCAGATAGCTCCAGATCCGCCCTTCCTTCACGCCCCGGGGTTTGCCAGCCTGACGCAGACGGGGGTCAAGAACCTGGATGGGTGTATCATCAGCATGTAGCAGGTCTGCCTTTACGACATCCTGACGGATCAGATCTGTCAGAGGACGCAGAACGGCAACGGCCTGACCACACCAGTCGATCAGGGTTGAACGGGGAATGTCCACACCCTGACGGGCAAAGATCTCATTCTGACGATAAAGCGGAATGTGGTCATCGAATTTCGAGACCAGGATATGGGCTAAAAGCCCGGTGCCAGCCATCCCCCGTGGGACAGGGCGCGACGGTGCTTCAGGCTGCACCAGTGTTTCGCAGTGACGGCAGGATTTCTTCAGCCGTGCCGTTTCGACAACTTTCAGTTTTGCCGCAATAAAGTCCAGTATTTCGGTGACATCTTCGCCTACAAGACGCAGGGGACCGCCACAGGCAGGACAGGCCTCACCTGGGTCGAGAACAATACGCTCCCGTGGTGTCGTGTCAGAAACCTTTGGTTTGCCACGCTGCCGTGGGGGAGAGAGTGCATCATCGCTGACATCATGCTCCCTGATATCAGGAGAAGGATCGGCTGCCGCGATGGCGATTTTTACATCTTCAAGGAGCAGTTCGAGTTGTTCAATCTCACGGTCTATCTTTTCTGAACTGGCCCCGAATTTCTGTTTCTGAAGACGTGCGATCCGGATTTTGAGAGACTGGACAAGAGCTTCATACGCACGGGCTGACGCAGAAAGCCGAGCCACTTCGGTCTGCAGGGAAACAATCATTTCCCTCAGGGTATCCGGATCATCAGGCAGGACCGCAGGTGCAGACGTCATTATGAAAAAATAGCAGAAAACCTAAGAAAATTCAAAATGTTCTGCACTCTCACGCCATAAAAATCAGGCCACGCGAGACGGTGGTGCAGACCAGGAAGGGCGTCTCCACTCCATGCCTTCCCACAGCATGGCCATCTGTGCTGTCGTCAGGCGTGCAACGCCCTCTGCCGGAGACGGCCATGGAAAACGTCCCTTCTCAAGCACCTTGTAATAAAGACAGAACCCCTGACCGTCCCACATCAGAAGCTTGATCCTGTCCCCACGGCGACCACGAAAGGCAAAGAGCGCCCCTGATGTCGGGTTCTGACGCAGCACGTCCTGTGCCAGTGCTGCCAGACCCGATATGCCCTTGCGCATATCGGTCACCCCGCAGGCCAGATAGACACGCACGCCGTTGCCCACGCCAATCATGCCGTCTCCGCAATCCGGATGACCCGGGCCAGAAGATCTTCGGCAGGATGTCCCGTCACCCTGATACTACGGCCATTGCGCAGCACTATGGCCAGTTCGTCAGGATCACCGCCAGATGCCACAGCAGGTGTCGTCACTGAAGCAACAGGAACAAACGCCACAGACTGATCTGGGGAAGATAGTCTTTGACGGAATGACGTCCGCCATTGGTAAAGATGTTGGCGGGTCAGGTCATGTCGACGTGCCACATCCGATACACTTGCTCCATCCACACCAACTTCAGCCAGTATCGCCAGCTTCCGTTCATCCGACCAGCGGCGGCGGCGTTCAACGCCAATCAGGATTTCCTGGGTCATTCTTACCTCTCAAATGACGTCAATAACGACGTCGTTAACGACGGTAAGTTACCAGTCACAATCCTCAATCATAAGGCGGCCTCAAACGGCCGGTTACGTATCAAAGGGACGACCTGGAATATGCAAGCGACCTTCGCGATGCGGAGTGGGCGCTGATTGCGCCTCTGATGCCCGAGAGGAAACGACTGGGGAGACCACGACGTACGGATTTGCGCCGGGTCATGGAGGCGATCCTCCATATCGTCACTACGGGCTGCCAGAGGCAACAATTGCCTCGTAACTTTCCCGCTTTCACGACAGTGCAGGGCTATTTCTACCGTTGGATCCGCGAGGGACGATGGGAAGCGATGAACCATATTCTCGTGATCCTGTCGCGTGGGCAGGACGGGCGGGACGCCACGCCTTCGGTAGGTATTATTGACCGCCAGTCGGTTAAAACTGCTGAAAACGGCGGTCCACGCGGTTATGACGCGGGTAAGAAAATCAGGGGCCGCAAGCGGCACATCACGACCGGTACGCAGGGTCATGTCGTGGCAGCCGTCGTGCATCCCGCCGACATTCAGGATCGTGACGGTGCGCCGCTGGTAGCGACCAGGATACGCTCATTATTTCCCTGGCTTCGCCACCTGATCGGTGACGGCGGGTATGCTGGCGAGAAGTTGCGTAACGCGCTGGCTGAACTCGGCCGATGGACGATCGAAATCGTCAGGCGTAGCGATCGGACCAAAGGCTTCGTCGTCCTGCCCAAACGCTGGATCGTGGAGCGCAGCTTTGCATGGCCCGGACGCTGCCGTCGCCTCACGAAGGATGTCGAGGCAACACCCTCGTCATCCTGCGCGTGGTTGATGATCGCCCATATCCGCAGAGTTCTGCGGAAAGTCAATCAAACCGCTTTCTGATTCAGGCTCTTAGACCACCAACGATCTGTTTAGCAGCCTCATTTCGATATTACCCACTATTCCTCGCCGAGAAAGGCAAGGTAGTCCGTAAGACCGAGGTATTTTTATTTCATATAGAGGCCGGAATATTAAATTAGTTTTATCGCCACATATTGACTTAGTTTTTACAATTAATCACGCTGAATTATGTTACTTAAATAAGCAGAAAAAATCAATATTATCACCCATCCAGAAAGAATCTCCGACCACCCAAGCCAACGCAAAAATACACCACACCAAAAGGTCTCTCCCGTTGTATTACTTGTTAACGGAGACCAGTCACCGTCTTGGCCAAGATCTACTACGGGTAGAAGAAGGTCAAGTGAATACCAAAAAGGTTGGAAACTAGTGTATTCAGGAGGAAGACAACCGGGTTCATTCCACGTATGTTTTTTGATTGGTCCCATACGCGGATCTACGGAACGATCTGTTCCAAAGTCACCCGGTGGCCCACATCGATCACCATCTTTAAGGATCAACTGCGCATTTGTAGGAGCGAAGTATCCATTTGAATATCCATTTTGATAACATAATGAACAGATGACAACTATGCTAATTGATACGAAGACGACTCGCAGTGGCTTATATCCGTATCCAATCAAAATATCCAATAAATGTTCATAAGATACATTTATTATTCTATATATCTTGCGAAATAAATGCTGAAATATCTGTAATACGGCGTCGTAAATTCCATGAGGCTCTCTCCACGCATCATTGGAAACTGTCTTACGTAACAGCCTCTTCTTCTCGATCGCCACGGCTTTTAGTTCCTCAGACTGCCCATCATCGCGGAGAACTTTTATTAGGAATTCCCACGGTTGAGACCGAAATCCATCATGACTATCATCACGATGAAGTTGCGTTTTCAGCCATTTAATTCGAAGAGCAGCATCATATGATCCATCGATATAGTCATACGTAAAACCATCAAGTTTATTTTGTCCTCCAGACCAGCACTCAGGAAGATCTTTTTTATCTTTTTCGTTACTATCTCTAAGAGTGGTTACATGAGTTGACGTAAGATCAATATCACCCATGCAATAACAATACTCGTTTTTTATTTTTTTTTCATTGGATGTAGATGTTTTACATAACATAAATATACCTTTAATATTGGCGCTCCGCAAATTCAGCGCAATACTTTCCGCGCTATTGTCAGATTTACTAAATATTCCTCCGTAACATTCGAAATTTCCCCCAATTATAGCGCCATAAAACCGCACCTCTCCTTTTGCATTAAATTTTTCGTTTAAAAAGACGTCACCATTTACTTTTATCCCGTCTGCAGTTAGAGAAGGGTTATCAATATTTAAAAAATTACCTCCGTTGCATTGGAAGTTACTTCCAATGCTAGCCCCTAGAAAGCGCACCTCGCCAGTCGCATCAAAACCATTGAGCAGATTTACGGTTCCTTCTACGACTATACGGTCCGCATAAATCGCGTAACCGTAAGAATTATGAAATTTTCCATTCGAACAAGTAAATGTACCTTTGACGTTCCCACTTTGGAAAACAACCCTTCCTGATGCTATAAATCCGTCATTTAGAAAAACACTACCGTTTACGCGGATAAGCGCGGCATTAAGAGCATCCCCACCAGGGGCGGTAAAATATCCCCTGTGACAGTCAAAATTGCCACCAATTATAGCATTGACAAAGCTGACAGTGCCGTGTGCTTCAAATCCCTCTCCTAGTAAAACATTTCCGGATATTTTCATTCGGTCAGCATTAATGCAAGGAACACGGCTACCGTTAAGATTTAATCCTGTAAAACTGGAGCCTGTAGTAAGAACCTTTTCATGAAAGTAGCATCGGACTAAACGAATATTTGTTGATCCAATACAATTTGTTAAATCGAGTTGACCGCTAATCCACGCTCCCTCAAGGAACACGCCACATTGATGTGCCGGATATAATATATCACCACCGAGGATTAAAAAACGGATAATAGACGCACGAATCACATTACCATCGCTACCCTCGTTCTCCCTCGGGCATGTCTCTGCAACACTATATCGTTTTCCGTGCACGCACGCATTGATTAAAGCCATTTCAACTCTATTTGGCTTTGGACTAAAATCCCCTAACCATTGTCCAAATGGGACATCGTTTGGCCTCCACGTGAATAGTTTTCTTATCATCATATTTTTATTACCTGTCGTTTTGAAATAATGTCTATTTTAACAATCATGTCGGCGCTCCACAACCTCGCTCAAGAACCTCTTATGTTATTATATTTATATACGTAATTTATATTTTCTACGACTAACGTTTGAAGCGTAGTGGGGTATAAATGGCACTTATCAAATACCAAATGGCGTAGACGCTGAATCGTGTGTAAAGTAACGATTGGCGTCGGTTTTAATTCTCTTGATTTTATTAGGCTTTGACCGATGACTGCACCGGTAAAGCCCCGAGAGGACTCTGTTGATCCCCTGACCTGAGGTGGCTTGCGGCACGCCGCTGGAATGTAAACCCTGCATACCGGTTTTTGGCCCTCGCAGCGATCTGTGACGTGGCCAGCCTGATGGATGCGGCTGGCGTGGATAGTATAAACCGCCAGACATTGCATGACTAGGTTGCGCTGACAAAAGACCGATTGGTCTGGAGAAAGATCTGTTTCACTGGTTGCTTTGGCAAAGCAGCGTAGTGTAACAGATGTGGTACAAGACGATCTACCGGATTAGGAATGGACAATAATTGGTCCGCATTCTTCTGCCTGAATGCGGGCGTTGGGCTCGACCAGCCTGAGACAACCGCCTGTTCCTGAATTGCATTCTGCGTGTCCCGCGCATTGGATGCCCCCGACGGGACATGCACGAACTCTACGGCAAGTGGAACTCCTTGTATGTCCGGTTTCGCCGTTAGGCCGAACAGCGGGAAGGATGGGACGCCCTACTGCAAACCTTGGTGGATCTGGACCTGACCGACGACCGGCAGCATATGCTCGACAGCACCGTTGTCCGCGCCAGTTCGCAGGCCGCAGGAGCAAAAGGGCGCTTATCCGGAAGGTTGTGGTCGATCACGCGGTGGCTTTACGAGCAAGATTCATGCCTAATGTTACGATGAGGAACGTCCGCTCAACTCTGATCTCATAGGGGAGCAGGTCTCAGACTGTAAAGCCAAATGTGCCCTGGTGAAACTGCCGACTTCAAATCCCAGGGCCATGCTGGCTGATCGGGGTATGACAAGCGACAGTTTCCGTCGGGATCTGCTACTGCACGGTATTTTTCTGGTCATTCCATCACGCAAAGGCCGAAGTGCATCGCAGAAAACAGACTGGCGAAGGATTGCATCCTGTCATACCGCATTTTATTCTAAAATTTTTACCTGACCCGTAGAATTTACTGAAAGACGCACATTCGCGTTTTTTAGAGCGCCCTTTACAAAGTTTTCGTCAGCTTCATATAATGAATACGAACCAGATTGTTGACCATTGTTTAATTCAGCAACATATTTCCCTGCATCAATTGTTCCGGCAGGAGACTTATCGGAAAGATATATTTCTATTGATTCCGGGACGATGAGATTAATTGAGTAGACATTCATCATATGTTCTCCTTTTTTACAATTTCACTCTTTATGTCTATCTAGCGTTATGTTTTTTTACCATCATCATTTTGGCAAGTCTGCCATTATCTAGCACTACTTAGACAGGAAAACAGAGCCGTTGGTGCTATCACTCCATCTGCTCCTGCTTGATATTTCGACGGTATATCTGGCACGTCTGAGACAAGTTGGCGTTCCAATGGAACAACAGGGCTCCAAAACCACGCCGGAGATCGGTATCGACGAGATCGACCACCGCTGTGCCGCAGGTATCGGCTTCGGCTACGGTGGATGCAGGCTACTAGGTGCTGAGTGGGGGGAGCCTGCAGCCAGGCAGTGGCGGTTACCGCGCGTCACTCCAGCCAACAGGATCCGATGTCTCCAAGCGAGAAATACGGGTCATTCCGCGTTCATCCGTTATTGCAGCAGCTGCCGGTTTATGCCTATAAGCTGCCGGAAACTGTTACACTGCGCGGGGTCAACTGGCGTCGTCGAACTATGCATGGTTTAGCAGCCCGCTTTGCAGCCATGCGGATCCGCATGGCAAAGGGTCCGTCTAGCGTATCTGTGACCAGACAAACCAGCATATGCTTGGGATGGAAGTTTAACTGATTGGCGAGTACTGCTCCATTGCAGAAGAGAGAGATTACCTGTCCGATCCACCTGCCGATTCATTGCTCAGGTTTTTTGCTGCCCCAATCAAGGCCCGATGGCCTAACGAACAAACGTATCATTAACTCAAAAAGGTATTAAGCCTCGATCACTTTGAGCGGGCGATCGTGTGCAGGCTTGCACCGATATGGCATATCCTATGGAGGTCTTCGATTGCATAGCTCTCAGTGCGTTCCGCCAAAAAAAAGCATTAGACCAGCAGCCTACAAGTTGTCAGTTTGTTGGCATAACAAATATTATGGGATTTACAAGTTTGATTGTTCGGGAAGGCAACCAATGATACTTGCGATTAGCGGACAGCAAGATACCCCGTCTCGCCGCGTGACAAGGTAATCATGCCAAAACGCATGGGCATACCCAATTGGAATCCTTGTCATGGACAGACCGCCTCATATATAATCCCATTCTATGGTCAATATATGAGGCAACCTGTCATGTCCGAAACCACGTTTCTCTACTGACGCCTACGATCCGTCCGGACTGATCGCGGCCGAACGGCTGAGTAGCATGCTGCATATCACTCGTGGCGAACTGGCTGCCACCCTGGGCCTGTCCCGCGACGCCGTCTCCAAAAGTGCCCACCTCGGCCGCCCCGCCACCCAGGCGAGGCTGCGCGACATGGTCGAGATCCTCAATCGTGTCCGGCCATGGGCGGGCTCAGCCCAACAGGCTTTTGCATGGTATCGGTCACAGCCCCTGCCCTCCTTCGGTGATCAGACTGCCGAGGCGCTCGTTCGGGAAAGATACGCCGACGCCGTCCGGCGCGCTATCTCGATCGGATTGCAACCGGCGGTTACGCGCGAGGTTTACCGGACGGGTGTTCCGGGCTCATAATCCCCGCTGGTCTTTCACCCCACTGTCAGGCGACGGTGCGGCGCTTCATGGAGGCCGGTTCAACCTGGACGGCACACCTACCCTTTACACATCTCTGCGGATGGAGACTGCCTGGCTCGAGGCCCAGCAAGGCTTCCCGTTCAAGCCTCAGCCCTTGACCATCTGTGGCTATGACGTCGATAGCGAACCCGTCCTCGATCTGACCGACCCGTCCAATCTTGATAATCTCGGTTTCTCCTCCCCTGCCCCTGGGAAGATCTTGCCGATCAGGGCAAGATGCCGCCCTCGTGGGAACTCGCAAAAATGCTCACAGCCAATGGTGTGGCTGGCATCATCGTCCCGAGTTTTGCCCCCGGAGCAATGGAAAATGACAGGAAGCTGGTCTTCTGGCAGTGGTCAGACAGTCTACCCTCCCGCGTAACCGTCATCGACGATGAAAAGCGTTTGCCAGCAACCGCAACGTCATGGTTGTAAACCGAGAATAAATGAAGGACTTGCGACGATATTAGTCGGTTAAAAGTCCCAACGGAAGCCATTGGGACCATTACGTCACGTCGACCACCAACCATAACAACGGGCGCCCCTCTTTTTGAGGAGCGACAAACAACCAAGCGGCAATTATGCATTCCGTCCTGTAAATGCGTTCATATGAGCCTGAATTTCGAGAGATGCCTCTCCAACGGTCGACGGGTACGTTTGAGCAGTAGTCATCGCCGCGACGCGCTTGTTGTGAAGCGCGAGATCAGCGCCAGCGGTTGGCAATTGTCTAGCTGCCTGCGCCAGACTGATCTGAAGGCTGTTTAAAGGCTCTTTGACGGCATCAATCGAATCACGCATCGAATAAGACGTTGAAGCCTGAACGCTGCTTGGACCTTGATTGTCAGGTGTTTTAAGAAGCTCATCAAGAAAGTCCGGCGCTGCCTGGTCACGTTTGGTTAGAGAACGAATACCAAATAGTTTTCTAAGTGTCGCTATTATTGTCGTATGATCGTAAGGGGTATTGCCTTGTGGCCTGAATACGTGACCCGGCTTTACATATGGTGAGATGATTATTGCAGGGACACGGACACCGAAGTAATCAAAATTAAAACCATCTTGATGTTTATCGTCGGGTGATACTGCTGCTGGTGGAGTCACATGATCATAACATCCTCCGTGTTCATCGTAGGTAATGATTAAAAGTGTCTTATCCCATAAGGGACCATTGCGAACCGCATTATAGACCGATGCAATGAGTTCCTCCCCGTATACGACATCGTGCGCCGGATGCTGGTCATTGGGCATCTTTCTCAAAATGGGGTGAGCAAAATATCGCGGCTCGATGAAACTATACGCGGGTAAAGTCCCTTTTCTCGCATCATTCTCAAACTCCTCAAAATATTTGAAATTCGAGAGCGAGAATTCCCAAAGAGAGGACAAAGTCGTCGATTGCGCAAAGTCATGAAAATATATTTTCCAATCCTTATGAACCTCCCTTAATCTGTTGAATACGGTGGGCATTTCAAACGGGAGCTTGTCCGGATAGTTATTGACCCATCCACCAGACGTGCCCGTATGCGCAAAGATACGGTTTGGCCATGTCTGACATGGCGCAGATGCATGCCAACGGTCTGAAATGCCGAATTCCCGACCCAGCGTCGTCAATACAGGTAGCTGATCGGGGGTGAAGAAATGCATGACTGACTCAGGACTACGCGAACCCGGGCGATCAGGCTGGGCCATATAATTATCTACGAATCCTGACATGTCTGGTAATTTCGAAGCCAAGCTGCCCTTTTCCTGGCGTCCATGAATCTGTTCGTAAATGTCTTTAAATGATTCACCGGGATCAGGATCTGGAATGCGCACCACCTGACGGTCGGTTCCGTCCGTAGTCCACACGGCTATCGATTCGACGGAGCCGTCCGGATGATGCCAGGGATTAGTCTCCGTTCCCGTTAGTCGGTCGATCGGATCGGTGGACGATGGCGACTGTCCAAACATACTATCGAATGACCGATTTTCTAGCATTAATACAACTACGTGCTCAATACCCATTGATTTCCACTCCTTTTATTTTTTACACCATTTAATAAGTCATATATCAGAAAGTTATTTTCTTTTATCTTGTAAATCATACAAATCTCCCGGACCCGAAACCCACGTCTCAGTCATTGATCAAGTCCCAGTTCCCAATGATCACGGGCTGACTGCCCCGCCCAACAGAATGCCAAAAGCCCCCGAATATTGTTACAGTACCAGCTATACTCATACACTAGTTTGTGGGAACTCCGCTAATCCCCTTTTTTAAACGGGTGACACAAGAGAATGTAGAGAACAAGCCTGCAGTTTCTGTACAGACACTAGCTCGGCATATCCGCGTTGCCCTTCTCCCAACAGTATATCCCGCGTGGCGACGCCACGTAACCCCTGATGGTTAGAGACAGAGATCCAGTCGCAGAAACTGGCCATGACCAAATCGGGTCCCACACCGATGACGCCTCCTTGAGGCACGTTTTCATATCCAATCAATAGGGTAACGGCTTCAGACCCTTTACTCTTCCTTCGGCTCGACTGCGGATGTACCATGACATTCTAAATGTCTGACCGAGACGCCTCTTCTTCCTCGTCTTCACCCGTTGCGTCCATCGGGAGAGACCGCATGTCAGGAAAACAGCAGATGGACGGTCAGCATACGTCCACATCTGGTGCCGTTTGGAGCTGTCCGATGCATCCGGACATCAGGGAAGCGCATCCCGGCAAATGCCCGATATGCGGTATGACACTTCAGCCGATGAGCAGCCCCGATACTATGGAACCAAAGAAGGGAATGGGCCACGACCAGGCGATTCATGATATGGCCTGCCATGATCAGAACCGCCATGCGCCCCAGACCGCTGCCTGGCCGCCTACTGGTGGCCACACGATCTGGACATGCCCCATGCGTCCGCAGATCCGGCAGGACCATCCTGGAAACTGCGCGCTTTGCGGCATTGCGCTGGAGGCGGAGGAACCGACCGAACAGCCTGACGACAATTCGGAGCTGAAGGACTTCACGCACCGCCTGATCGTGGCCCCCGCTCTTGCCATCCCACTCACGGTCGTCACCAATGCGCTTAGGCTCGGCGCCCTACGGACCCGCACCATGCTGGTTCCATATAGTTGGTCCGCTATCTCCCTCATCTAAGACGCGCCGCCGCCCGTCTAACCTGCTCGGGAGCGGACGTTCGTGGTCTTAGTCCATCGCATCTCTTCCGACGAAACCTTCGATCCAGCGTCTCGTCAGGTAGACCATGAAGCTTTGCACGAGTTCCGCACGCGTGGGCGCGTGGCATATGTCAGGCGCACGACGTGGAGCGACATCTCCTCGGTACGCCAGTCGCGCACGGTCTCAACGACACGGCCGTCCGCCCATCTCTCGTGTCCCATGAAGCCGTGATCGCCGTGCCCCGCGCTGTAGGATGTCAGCCACGGTGCTCGGGCAAGCCATACACGCGGCTACTCGATGTCTTCCGACCTCGTCCATACAGTCGGCAAGCGCTTCGCCAAGGCGCACCTTAAAAGTGCCCAGCTACGGTGTGTCGTCAGTTAAGCAGGATCATGATTGAGGCGAACTGCACGGCTGCAAGGAATGTTGACTTCAGTTTATCGTAGCGGGTTGCGATAGCGCGAAACTGCTTGAGTTTATTGAAAAACCTCTCAACAAGGTTTCGTTCGCTGTAAAGGGAAAAATCGGTTTTCCGTCGTGTTGTTCTGTTGCGTTTTGGCGGGATGACCAGGGTAATCCCGCGCTGTATCAGCCGATCGATCAACCTGTCCGCGTCATACGCCTTGTCAGCAAGGAAAGCATCCGGGTCGATGTTTTCCAGAAGCGGTTCCGCCTGGGTGATATCTGCGTCCTGTCCCGGTGTGATGCCGAGTTCCACCGGATTGCCCAGAGCGTCGCAGATGGCATGGATCTTTGTAGTCAACCCGCCTCGTGATCGTCCGATGGCCTGATCCGTGCCCCTTTTTTGAGAGCTCCGGCACTATGCTGATGCGCCCGGACAATTGTGCTGTCGATCATCATGTATTCATTGTCGTGATCAGCGGCCAGATAACGAAATATCCGTTCGATGACACCGCTTTCACACCAGCGGCGCAGACGCCGGTGCACGTTTTTCCAGTCCCCGAAACGGGCAGGAAGGTCGCGCCATGGAATGCCCGCGCGATAGCGATACAGTACCGCCTCCACGAACAGACGGTTGTTCGCCGCAGTGCCGCCGACATAACCCTCACGACCGGGGAGAAGATCCTTTATCCGCTCCCACTGGTCATCGCGTAAACCATAGCGCCGCATCCCTCTGTCTCCCCCAAAACTGGGAAAACAGTCAGCACACGCAGCCATAAAGTACAACCCACACGTGCCACATTCAGGGCTTAACTGACGACACGCCGTAAGATAGATGCTTCGAAGGTCAGGGTTATGCCGCATGGCAACCAGAGTAGGCATGTACAGAGCGTTTCTGACATGAATCCGACCAACCCGAATAAAGCTTTTACCCTGCCACTTTCCACACTGCCTGGTCTGCGAGCCCAACAACCTGTCCATTTCCCAGTGTTCCCAGTTCGGGAATATCGACCCTGCCCCCTGAAATGCCCTCGATTTGAAGTAAGGTCTGTCCATAAGAGACAGACGATGAAGAAAGCACGTTTCACACAGGAGCGGATCATCGGGATCCTGAAGGAGCATCAGGTGGGCGCGACGGCTGCGGATCTGTGCCGCAGGCACGGGATCAGCGACGCGACCTTCTACACCTGGCGGTCGAAATACGGCGGCATGGAAGTGTCGGAAGCGCGTCGGCTGACGGCTCTTGAAGAAGAGAACGCGAAGCTGAAGCGGCTCCTGGCGGAGAGCGTAATGGACGTCTCGACGCTGAAGGCCTGCTGGCAAAAAACTCGTGACGCCCGGTTTGCGGCGGGACGCCGTGGCCTGCGCGATCCGGGAGAAAGACTATTCGCAGCGACGGGCCTGCCGGCTTATTGGCATGGATCCGAAGACCTGGCGCTATGCGTCACGCCGCTCGGATGATGCCACAGTGCGGGGGGGGCTGCGTGAACAGGCTGCAGAGCGACGACGATTTGGCTATCGGCGCCTGCAGATCCTGCTCGACAGGGAGGGGCTGGTGATGAACCACAAGAAGCTGTTCCGGCTGTATCGCGAGGAAGGGCTGTCAGTCCGTAAGCATGGCGGCCGTAAACGGGCGATGGGCACGCGCTCGCCGATGATGCTGCCCGACGGGCCAAACCAGCGATGGAGCCTGGACTTCGTCTCGGACGCGCTGAACAACGGACGACGCTTCCGTGTGCTGACAGTGGTGGACGACTACACGCGAGAGTGCCTGGCGCTGGTAGCGGATACGTCGCTGTCAGGCGAACGGCTCGGCCGCGAACTCGACCGGATCGGGGAACAGCGCGGCTTTCCCATGATGATCGTCCGTGACAACCGCACCGAGATGACCTCGAACGCGATCGAGGCCTGACAGGAAAAACGGTCGGTGCTGTGGCACTACATCGCACCAGGCAATCCGCAGCAGAACGGGTTCATCGAGAGCTTCAACCGCCGGTTCCGTGACGAATGCCTCAACGAGCACCTGTTCCGCAACCTCGCCCACGCCCGTTCGGTCATCAAGGGCTTGCGGCCTGACCACAATGCCGTCAGGCCCCACACCAGCCTCGGGGGCATGACCCCAGAGGTTTTCGCTCAACACACCGACAAGGCATACAGCAACCCACAGACCCTAACTTAAAACTGAGGGCACGCTCGGGGTAGGGTCACTTCAGGCCCAGATGATCCCGATAGCGGCGAAAGCAGGCCGCGCCACATTCCAGCCGCATCAGGGCGCCTTCGGCGATGGCCGGGGCACGACGCGAATCTTCCGCGATGAGCGGGCTGATAACCTCTGCATTCCATGTTGCGGAATGGCGCACATCCAGCACGGCATGCAGGTCGAAATAATGCCGGTCATCGGGCTGCACGCCCAATCGTTTCAGCCCTGCCGCGACCATGGCCGCCCTACCCGGCGCGGTCAGTTCGATCACGCCCAACGCGCCGACCGCGTGAAACGCCAGATGCCGGCGGCAGGCCAGACCGGACATGGTGTTGGCTAGGGCCAGCGACTGCCACACCGTCGTCTCCGATTGGGACCGCAGCCCGAGGGCATGGACCAAATGCGCCAGCATCGGACCGTGCATGCCGGCTTCCCGGCCATGACCCATTTCGTCCCAGTAATTGCGCGCCAATTCCAACTTGGGGCGCGTTGGCATACGGACCTGGACCAGTGCCGTCAGGTCCTCGAAACCCGCTTCCCCTGCGGCTTCCTGTTCAAGGAACCAGCCCATGGCCTCACGGGATGCATCATGCGCCAGCCAGGGGAAAAGGCTGTCGTGCTGGCCGGGACCGGTCTGTTCCAGTTCCTCGAACCATGCGAGGAAAGCCGCGGGCTCCCGGGGAGCCTGGGCGGCGATCGGTGCGACCTGTTCGCGCAGGGAGCGCAGAAAACCCGCTTCCTCCGCCAGCAGACGGGGCAGATCCAGTCCCGCCGCACCGTCCTCCTCGGGCAGGCACGGCGTCAGCCTTAGACGATTGAGCCCGGCCAGTGCCAGATGGAGTTCCCGCTGCGCCCGGTCGCTACTCTTGCCCGTCAGGATATTGTTCATTGACACCATTCCTCTCCTGCTATCGCCGTGTCACGGTCAGGCAGATCACCGCGATCCGCTCCGCCGTGGATAGCGGACCATTCTCCAGCTCCTCACCAAAGACATCCGGATCGAGCTCAGTGGCCGCCCACGTAAACTCCCGGCCATCCAGCAGGGCCACCACATCGCGCAGGAAGGGATTGTCCCCATTGATGATTGCGGTCCCGGTATAGAGCAGCAACGTCCCGCCGGGCGTCAGCCGCTCCATGGCCGTTCTGACAATCGCCAGTGACAGGCCCGCCCCCAGCCTGCCGCCGCCATCTCGGTACAGTCTGCAACCGGGATCGGGCAGATAGGGTGGGTTGGAGATGATCAGGTCGAATGCACCCGAAAGCCCCGACAGGAGATCGCCCTGCCACGCCATGATGCCGCCGACGCCGGCAAGACCAACGTTGATCCGCGCCAGCCGCAATGCGTCGGGGTTGATATCGACCATCACCACTTCGGTTGACGGGCAGACCTGTGCAATCATGATCGCGCCAAGTCCCGTGCCGCAGCCAATGTCCACTGCCCGCACGGGCGGCGGGGCGGAGCGCAGGTGGGCCGCCAGCACCGCGCCGAACCGGTAGCTGTCGGGGCCGAAGAACACCGCATCCGCCGCCACGGTGGGAAAGGCGGAATGGAAGAACCCGTTGCCCCCCAGCGTGGAGAACCGGAACCGGCTGCGCCAGGCCCCGTTATCAGCGACAAGCATCCCTGCTTCCGTCGCCTGCGCAAAGAGGGACACGGGCAGCGCATCACGCCGGAAGGGCCGGCTCCAGCCAAAGATATCGACGGGGTTCGCCGCCCACCCATTACCTGGTCGCGCGTTGACGCGGCGCTGGGTCTCTGGCGTGGGGCAGACAAACCTGTAGCCTGATCGCAACAGCGTGATCCCCACCTGTTGCATTGCGTGATCCCGAACTGCCGCGGGGAAGATAGGATTGTCCATGATGAAGCCCCAACGCAGCACGAATTACGCCTGTTCCCACCATGCTGGCAACGCCTGCAGCTTTGGTGCGATGGAACAGCTTCCGAAGCCGGTATTGTGTATACCCCTTGTCCTGCAGTGGCTATGGCTGGGGCTACGCTATCGCAGCCTGACGCTGCCATCGGTGGTCAATCCGGCGATCGAGACCGGGGGACTGGCAGGCGAATCAAAAGCAGCCTGCCTGGCCCGGATCGGTCAGGCGCATGCGCCATGGGTCGCCCGTACCGTCCTCGTCTCCCCCGCTGACATCCCGGCGGCAGCGTCCATGGCGCGGACACTGGGCTACCCGCTGGTTGCCAAGCCCGATATCGGCTGGTGCGGCCATGGCGTGCGACGGATCGATGTCGTAGATGGGCTGACGGCCTACATCGCGGCCTTCCCCCCCGACGCCAGCTTCCTCTTGCAGGAATTCGTGCCCGGCCCCTTTGAGGCCGGACTGTTCTACAGCCGTGGCCCGACCGAAGCCCATGGCCGCCTTATCGGTCTCGCCATCCGGCATTCCCCACAGGTCACGGGCGACGGCGTGCGTTCCATCGCGGCCCTGATGGCCGCCGACCCACGGCTGTGCTCGCGGATCGGGCATTACCGGCGCGCCCTTTCCACCAGAGGGATTGACCATGTTCCGATGCGTGGCGAACGCGTCATCCTTGGCACGGTCGCGTCCCTGCGGGTGGGCGGCCGCTATGAGGATGCCATGCGGCTCAATACCCCTGCCCTTGAAGACCGTGTCGATGCCATAGCCCGCTCCATGCACGGCTTCCATTTCGGTCGCCTGGACGTACGTTTTGGCAGCGAGGCGGCCCTGCAACGCGGAGAGTTCCGGATTATCGAAATCAACGGCGCCGGATCCGAAGCCATCCAGTTCTGGGACCCGACGATGCGCCTGCGGGATGCCTATCGTGGCGTGTTCGCCAAGCAGGCGGCCCTGTTCGCGCTGGCGGCCCGGATGCGGGCCGATGGCGCGGTCCCGATCAGCGCAATGGCGCTGGCCACGGCATGGTGGCGGCAACTCAGGCTGATGCGGCGCTATCCTTCGTCCAATTAGTTCATATGTGCAGCCCGGATCATGATCTGGAAACAGGCTCCGCATCTGTATGACCCTGATCGGCGCTGTCATGCCATGATACGTGGTTCCACCGCCTCACCCCTTCTGCAATCGGGGAAGCAGGCGTTCCAGCCGCAGCCTCCCCCGGCTGTCCGTCAGCCGCCAGGCTGCCAGGTAGGCCGCGGCTGTCGCGCCGATCAGGTTGCCACTGACGATAAGTGACATCAGCAGGACCTGGTACCTTGAGGCTGCCAAGGGGTTCATCCCCGCCAGGATCTGCCCTGTCATGATTCCGGGCATGGTAATGATCCCGGCGGCCGCCATCTGGTTCAGCGTCGGCAGCAGGGCCGTCCGGATGGCCTGGCGAATCAGGCCGTTCATTGCCTGCGCGCGGGTCGCGCCGAGAATGATCCGCGCCTCGATGGCCTGCCGTTCGCGCGTGATGGCGGACAGGAGTGTATTCATCGACAGGCTTGTTGCATTCATGACATTGCCCAGCAGCAGGCCCGTCAGGGGAATGGCCGTGCGGGCCACATACCACGGGTGGGGCTGGAGGCCGGTCAACAGCCCGATCAGCACCACGATGACCGTCCCTGTTACCGTGGAGGCACCCGCGATCCCGAAATGCCACCACAGACCAAGGCGGACCTGCTGGCGTGACCCGGCTTCCCGGGCGGCGGCGGTGAACATGAAGGCCAGCAGCCCGATGGTCAGCCACACGGAGGCATGACCAAACACGAACAAAAGCACACTGCCGACAAGCGCAAGCTGTACCGCCATGCGCACGGCGGAAACCAGCAGCACCCGCTGCAACCCCAGCGACAGCAGGAACGACAGCGCGCTGCCGATGGCGATCAGGGCAGCGGCCACCAGCATGTCCCCGGTCGTCAGCACTATGGGTGTCATGGCGCGATTTCTTCCATGTGTCCCCGTGCCATCCGGAACCGCGTCCCGGCCATGCGCCCCGCCTGCCCCATGTCGTGCGAGACCAGGACAATGGCCGTCCCCTGCGCCCTTGCCTCCTGAAGAACGGCTTCAACCCTGTCCGTCGTGGCGGCATCCAGCGCCGAACAGGGTTCATCAAGCAGCAGGACACGGGGATGCAGCAGCAGGGCGCGGATCAGGGACAGCCGCTGGCGTTCCCCCGTGGACAGGCGTGACAGCGGCGAGCGCAGGCAGTCTTCCCGCAGGCCAAGGCGCGCGACCAGCGCGCGCACCGCGTCCGTATCCACCATGTGGTCCAGCACGATATCGGACCACCACGCGGGTTCCGCCGGGACATATTGCACCAGGCGGCGCCACTGCGCCGCAGGCATGCCCGAGCAGGCCTGTCCATCGATGCGTGCATCGCCTTCATGCGGGTCAAGATCCGCGATCATGCGCAGCAGTACCGACTTCCCGCTGCCTGATGACCCGGTGATCGCCACGCACGCCCCCGCCGGGACAGTGAATGCAAACGGGCCACCATGGACGCTGCGCAAGGCCAGTACCTCCAGCGCCACAGGCCTGGCCTGATCTGTCGCTACAGTCATCCATCCTCCTGAACAGCCATCCCTGCCCGTTCGCGCGAAGACATCAGCCACGTTGCGTCCAGTCCCGGGCCTTTTCTCATATCTGAATTTCTCGATATGAGGAAATATTATATCCTCGCCGGACATGGCGACCGGCATCGCGCCGGTGTGCATGGCCCGGGCTACGGTCCATTTATGGACAGGTCCCGGCGACAGGACGGCCTGCCCCCGCGCCAGCCCGATGAAACCGGCCAACGCTGTAGGCGTTGGGAACCCTGCCTGTTTGCCCATAATCGGATATTACCATGATGCTGGATCGCCGTTCCTTTCTGGCATTGTCCGGACGAACGACGCCGGCGGCCATGATCCCGCGCCGGGGCCGTGGCGCTGGCCCCGTCATGGGTGGAAAAGCGGACCATACGCTGCGGATCGCCACGGGACAGGTCGAACTTGCCCCCGGGCGCATCATTTCAACCATGCTTTATAATGGCCAGTTTCCCGGCCCCCTGCTGCGGCTTGAGGAAGGCAGGCTCAGCGTGATCGACATCTTCAATGATACCGATACGCCGGAACTGGTGCATTGGCATGGCCGGGGGCGATCTCAACCGTGGTACCTATACCGGGCAGGTCGGGCTGGTCTATATCGAGCCGAAGGATAATCCTGGCGCCCATGACCGCGAGATATTCCTTGTGCTGAAGGAATTCGCGCCATTCTTCAGCCGTGGCGGCGACATGGCGGTGGGTGCGCTTGCGGGCGACCCGGTAGCCGAACTCCAGCGGCTGGGAAAGGGCGCCGACGCGGTCGCCACGCAAGGGACGAAGGGGTTCGAGGTCGGCTACAGGTCATTCACGATCAACGGCCCATTCAATAAGGTGGCGTATAAGCTGGTGCTGCCGGATAGGGCGCCGTCGGGTAAGCAGGCACGACCGGTACAGGCATCGCCACGCCTGTAGTGGCAGCAACCACGCCCGCGATCAGTCCGGTTACCGCCGCCACAAGCAGGTACTGCGCTCCGGACTGCATCCAGTAATAGCCTGATGGCGGTGCCCACAGGCCATGGTAGCGCCGCCAGTCACGGCCCCGCCACTGCCGCGACCGCCAGTTGACATAATACTCCCCCCTTCGCCAGTCCCTCATATGGCCATGGCCACGCTCCCCGCCACGACGGTCATGACCGCCATGCCCCCATGGCGGATCCGCACGGGCCGTCGCACTGGTCAGGATCAGGCAGGCTGACAGGATGGCGGCCGGAAATCGATCTATCATGGTGCCTCCATCGGCAAGCAGGGTAAGGAACACAGGCTCTCATGGCTTATGCATGAACGTACGCCCCCCCCCCCCCGCGCCAGGACAGGGATTGACATTATTTTATATATCCACAATCAAAGATATATGGATATGGAATCGGCCCTTGCCGCGCTCAGCGCCCTGTCCCAGTCCACGCGGCTGGCTATCTTCCGCCTGCTTGTGCGCCATGAACCGGACGGCCTGCCCGCCGGACATGTCGCTCGCCATCTTGATATGCCGCAGAACACGATCTCGACCCACCTCGCGATCCTGACACGTGCCGGCCTGCTGAGCGCGCAACGCCACAGTCGGCAGATCGTCTATCGCGCCTGTCTTTCTCGCCTGCAGGACCTGATGCTCTTCCTCGTCAGGGACTGCTGTGCGGGCAGTCCCGAACTCTGTGCGCCCCTGATCGCGACCCTGTCCTCCTGCTGTCCGTCCCCCGAATCCTGCTCATGACCATCACGATCTATCACAACCCGGCCTGCGGCACGTCGCGCAATGTGCTGGCACTGATCCGCAACAGCGGCGAGGAGCCTCGCATTATCGAGTATCTGAAAACGCCTCCCAATCGTGCGGAACTGGTCGATCTGATTGCCCTTATGGGCGTTCCGGTGCGCTCGGTCCTGCGGGAAAAGGACACGCCCTTTCACGAACTTGGCCTCGATAATCCGGCCCTGAGCGATGACGCGCTGATCGATGCCATAATCGCACACCCAATCTTGATGAACCGACCGATCGTCGTCACCCCGCTCGGCGTTGCGCTCTGCCGTCCGTCCGAGACGGTTCTGGACATCCTGCCCAACCCACAGCAGGGCGCATTCGTCAAAGTGGACAACGAGAAAACCGTCGATGAATCCGGAAAGCGGATCGTCTGATGCTGGCGCTTCTGATTTTCGTTGTCACGCTGGTTTTTGTCATCTGGCAGCCTCGGGGGCTGGGCATCGGCTGGAGCGCAATGGCAGGTGCCGCCGTGGCTCTGGCGGCTGGTGTGATCCACTGGCACGACATTCCGGTCGTCTGGCACATCGTCTGGGACGCGACCTTCACCTTTATCGCGCTGATTGTTATCTCGCTGTTGCTGGACGAGGCCGGGTTCTTCCATTGGGCCGCCTTGCACGCGGTGCGTTGGGGCAAAGGGCGAGGCCGGACGCTATTCCCGCTGATCGTGGTGCTGGGAGCGGCCATTGCAGCGGTTTTCGCCAATGACGGCGCGGCCCTGCTGCTCACGCCCATTGTCATCGCCATCCTCACTCAACTCCGCCTGAGCCATACTGCAGCCCTGGCCTTCATCATAGCGACCGGCTTCGTCGCGGACACCACCAGCCTGCCGCTGGTCATCTCCAATCTGGTGAACATCGTCAGCGCCAATTTCTTTGGCATTGCGTTCGATCGCTATGCCACGATCATGGTCCCTGTCGATCTGGTAGCACTTGGTGCAACGCTGGCCGTCTTGTGGCTGTGGTACCGGCGGCAGGTGCCTGCGACCTATCCCGTCGCCGAACTGCCCGCACCTGCCACGGCCATTCGTGACCCTCATGTATTCCGAGCGGCATTTCCGCTGCTAGCCCTGGTTCTGGCGGCCTATTTCCTGACCGCGCCGTTTCATATCCCGGTCTGTGTCGTAGCCTGCCTGGCCGCTGCAATCCTGCTGCTCGTCGCCGGATATGGCCGGGTGATCTCTGTTCGCAAGGTGCTGCGGGGTGCCCCGTGGCAGATCGTGATCTTCTCCCTAGGCATGTATCTGGTGGTCTATGGGCTGCGCAATGCCGGGCTGACCGACTATCTTGCGACCGCACTGGTCTGGCTCGGTCATCAAGGGACGTTCACGGCCACCATCGGCACCGGCTTTCTAGCGGCTGTTCTGTCGTCCATCATGAACAATATGCCGAGTGTGCTGGTCGGGGCGCTGGCGATCCAGCAGGCTCACGACATCACGCCGCTGACACGCGACCTGATGATCTATGCCAACGTCATCGGCTGCGACCTCGGGCCGAAATTCACGCCCATTGGTAGTCTCGCAACACTGCTGTGGCTGCATGTGCTGGCATCCAAGAATCATCGGGTCACGTGGGGGCAATACATGAAGGTCGGGCTGGCCATCACCCCGCCGGTCCTGCTGGCCACGCTCATCGCGCTGGCCCTGTGGCTGCCCCGGGTCAGCCACCCGTAACGCATGAAGGGAACCGCTCCATGACCGCACCTGACTTGCCCGCCCTGCATCCGGAATATCTCGAACGGGTTGACCTCGCGCGGCTTGAGCCACACCCACGGGTTGACCATCCGCCCCGCATCCTGCTGCTCTATGGCTCGCTGCGACCACGCTCGTTCAGCCGCCTGCTGGTGCTGGAGGCGGAGCGCATCCTGAAAGCCCTCGGCGCGGAAACGCGGATATTCGACCCGACCGGCCTGCCGGTGGCGGATTCCGTACCTGCCACCCATCCAAAGGTGCAGGAACTGCGCGCACTCTCGCTCTGGTCGGAAGGCCAGGTCTGGTGCAGCCCCGAACGGCACGGTAACATAACCGCTGTGTTCAAAAACCAGATCGACTGGTTGCCACTGTCCGAAGGCTCGATCCGTCCGACGCAGGGCCGCACGCTGGCGGTGATGCAGGTCTCAGGCGGATCGCAAAGCTTCAATTCCGTCAATGCCCTGCGGGTTCTGGGCCGATGGATGCGGATGTTCACCATCCCCAACCAGTCCAGCGTGCCGATGGCCTATACGCAATTCGGTGATGATGACCGGATGAAGCCCTCCCCGCTCTATGACCGCATGGTGGATGTCATGGAGGAACTGATGAAGTTCACATGGCTGCTGCGGGACCGGGCCGATTACCTCGTTGATCGCTATAGCGAGCGCAGGCAGGACCATCGCCCGCCTGAAGCGCGGTGAGGCCGGGACGGGACGGAACCGTTCAACGTGGTGATTGCGGATGGCGGCCATGCTGCGGGGCCGTAAGCCTGCTACGCTCCAGCCAACGCCAAAGCGGAAACACTTCAGGCTTACCATATCCGTGATCCTGTGATCTGGATTAATAAACCCCAATCTTCGTGCGACCATCTTGTCGCTTTATCAAAGCTCTTGTAAAAACAAAAAGAAATACTTTGTCATGAACATAGCGTTATGGAATCTTTCCAATTGAAAACCTCCATAAACAGTAAAATCCGTCACGATCCACAAGAAACTACCACGGTTCTTGTGGTCAACACCCTCCTGACGTGAAGACAAACACCGTGTCCTGATTTCGCATATAGCGATCTTCCTATACCGCCTTGATGTGCCTGGGCATCATAGCCTGCTCATGCCGTTGGCCACGGTCGTTCGAGATTACCAGGATAAAAGCAATAGTGGCGGTCACCGATATTGTACCGGCCCACCTGACCGACACCACTACGAAAGGGGTTCACCCCATGTCACCCTTACAGTCGAGTTGCGCCCTGCCTGAGGCTGCCACGTCTCGAAATGGACGGGAAGGCATCTGTCTTGATCATGACCAGTCCTTGCAGCAATGGATCCTTGCATGATGACCGAAACCTGCAAGGTCCTGATGATCTTCCCGCTTTTCAACGCCAATTCATTCTGGAACTACAAGGAAGCCTGCGATCTTGCGGGCGCACGCTATCCGGCGGCCCCCCTTGGCCTGGTCACGGTCGCAGCCCTCCTGCCCCGGGACTGGGAAGTCCGGCTGGTCAACCGCAATACCGAAGACCTTGTGGATGCCGATTACGACTGGGCCGACATGGTCATGACCGGCGGCATGCTGCCGCAGCGCAATGATGCGCTGCACATCATCGAGACCTGCCGCGCGCGCGGCAAGCCGGTGGTGGTGGGTGGCCCCGACGTGACCTCCAGCCCATCGCTTTACAGCGCCGCCAATTTTCAGGTTCTGGGCGAGGCCGAAGAGATCATGGATGATTTCATCGCCGTCTGGCACAGCGGCGTGCGGCAGGGCATGTTTGAGGCTCCCATGGGCAAGACGGATGTGACCAAAAGCCCATTGCCGCGCTTTGACCTGCTCAAGCTGGATCAGTACCTGCACGTGGGCATCCAGTTCTCGCGCGGTTGTCCGTTCAGTTGCGAGTTCTGCGACATCATTGAACTCTATGGCCGAGTGCCGCGCACCAAGACCAATGCGCAGGTCATGGCCGAACTCGATGCCCTGTACGCGCTTGGCTATCGCGGACATGTGGATTTTGTCGATGACAACCTGATTGGCAACAAGAAGGCGCTCAAGAAATTCCTGCCCGACCTGAAACGCTGGCAGAACGAGAAGAACTTTCCATTCGAGTTCTCGACCGAGGCATCGATCAACCTTGCCGATGATGCCGACCTGCTGCGCAGCCTGGCCGATACCAATTTCTTCGCCATATTCGTCGGCATCGAAAGCCCGGATACAGACTCCCTCGTGCTGATGCAGTAAAAGCAGAACACGCGGCGCAGCCTGCAGCAGAGCATCGAGACGATCCACAAGGCCGGGATTTTCGTCAATGCGGGCTTCATCGTGGGTTTCGACAGCGAAAAGGGCAGTGTCGCCCAGGGCATGATCGACTGTATCGAGGATACGTCCATCCCAGTCTGCATGGTCGGCCTGCTTTACGCCCTGCCCACGACGCAGCTGACGCGGCGCCTGCTGGCGGAAGGCCGCCTTTTTTCCGGCAGTGAACAGACGCAGTCGGGCGACCAATGCACGGCGGGGCTGAATTTCGAGACAAAACGCCCGCGTCGCGACGTGCTGAACGATTACAGGACGGTGCTTGCGGCCATCTATGACCCAGTCGCCTATTTCGGCCGCGTGCGCAGGCTGGGCCGGATGCTCGGGCGCAAGCGCGCGCACCGGATGATAAAGGGTGATTTGCGCAGCTTTGTCCGGCTCATGTTCCGCATCCACCGTGCGGGGCCGGGAACGGCCGGGCAGTTCTGGCGCATGATGCTGGACTGCGCCCTGCATAACCCGCGCGCGCTGCCCTATGTGGTGATGACAAGCGCGCTTTACCTGCATCTCGGCCCGTTTTCGCGCCAGGTCATTGCCGAGATCGACCGCGAGATCGCGGATGTGGACCAGGGCCGCTGGCACGTGCCGCCCGTTGTACGTCATGTCAAGGCAGAACTCGTGCCAGTCTAAACCGTGTTAAGGGAAGATGAAGGAGTATGCATGATGTACAATAAAAGCGCTAATATGCATTGCCTGTTAAAGCGCATTTCGTATAAATTCCGACATAACGAAGCTATTCCACTTATCAAAATATATATTGAATTAATGAAAAGAATTGTTCAATAAATAATTTGTTTTAAATTTTATTATACGATATTTTCTCGAAAAATGAGGCGCATCTGGCATAATCATCATATATGGTTATTTACAATCATATTATTGAAAACCTTCTCTTTTGCATATGCCCAGCCTGTTCCCGTAAGCGTGCTGAGCGCGGGCGTTACGCCACAGCAGAATATTCCCGACCATATTGACCCGCGCACCCATCTGTCCGGCAACTGGGGCGGAATACGGAACCGGCTGCTGGCACAGGGAATTGATATCCGTATATCGGATACCAATGAATTCTGGTCCAACCCGGTGGGGGGCGCGCAGGCATCCAGCAACTACATCGGGTCCGCCGCGGTTGAAATGGTGACGGATCTGCACACCCTGACGGGCCTGCCACTGGGTACATTTGACATCAGCGCCATGGAAATCCGTGGGCGACCATTCAGTAATACGCCCCTGTATGTTTTCAACCAGACATCGAATATCGAAGCGGATGATAACGGGCGGCTATATGAACTGTGGTACAGCCAGAAATTCATGGGAGAACGCCTGGCCTTCCGGATTGGCAAGCTGGATCTCGGGCATGACTTCATGGTCAGCAGCGTCGGGCTGAACTTCCTCAACGCGTCCTTTTCCTGGCCCATCATGCCCGATAATGACCTGTATGACCAAGGCCCCGTCTCCCCCGTGGCCACGCCTGCGATACGGTTGCGCTATACCCTGTCCCCACACTGGAATTTCCTGTTCGCGGCAGCCGATGACAATCCTGTGGGCGGCCCCTTCATCAACGCGAAGGACCCGTGGAACCAAAACCGCGACCCCGGTGGCACGCGCTTCAGTTTCCGCACGGGCGCTCTTTTCTTCGGGGAGGTCCAGTACCGGCGGACCCTGTACGGAAGGCAGGGCACATATAAACTTGGCGGTTACTTTGATACCGGACGCTTTCCCGACCAGTCCGATCTCAGAAAAAACCATAAAACCAACTGGGCCGTCTACGCCATTGCGGATCAGACGCTGCAGCATTTCGGGCGAATAACGGAGCTTGACGCTTTCATTCGGGGGAACTGGACAGCGGACACCGACCGCAACCAGATCGTCTATGCCGCAGATGCTGGGTTTACCCTGAAGGGGCCGTTTGGACGTGCAGGCGACATGGCGGGGTTTGGTGCGGGCCTGGGGGCGGCTAGTCCCTATCTTGCCCAGGCGGACCGGCGTTCTGGCCTGCCCATGCAGGGCACCGAATATCATCTGGAGTTGACCTATCAGATCCCAATCACGCCATGGTTCATGCTTCAGCCTGATATTCAGGGCATCATATCGCCCAGTGGTGGTGTTCTCGATAATAAAGGGCAGCATGTGCATGACGAAGCCATCTTCGGTCTGCATAGCAGCGTAACATTCTGAACCATTCTGTACAAGGTTTTTTTGAAAAGATCCGACCAGACTGTGTTGCCCCGCCTTTTCATTCTAGGTTCAGCTAGAAATTCACATTGGTATGCAACCCGAATACGGCTTCATTACCAATCAGGCGCGTCGGACAGGATGGATCTCCCGTGCCGCCCGAGGGGTTCAGGACATATTGGAAATCGGGCTGCACGACCATCCATGGTGTGATCTGGGCCTGATAGGTCAGTTCAAAATGATTTTCGTTTCCCTGCACCAGCGCACCGCGCGCGCGATCATAGGCACGCACGCCTGATGTGACGCGACCGATACCCCAGCCCAGACCAAGTGTATCATTCGTCCTGCCTGAAAAGGGCGCCTTCAGGTTAAGGCCGGCATCAATGGCGAAGTTTATGATATTGCGATCACCACTATTACCCGTCGCCCGGACAAACAGGCCAAGTGCGCGTGATGCATCAGGCGACGGACGCCAGATCAACTGGTCGATTATCCCGTAAATCAGCCAGTTTCCCCGATCCCAGCGGGGTGTACCACCATCCGCGCCAAGAGACAGTCCCTGTGTGTTATATCGATAATCCGGAAATCGTGCCGTATCATAATAGCCTCCAAGTTTATAAACACCTGACAGGCCCGGATGACTGGCCGCGCGTCCACTGTCGCCAGATTGAGGATTGAAGGCATACTGAATTTCGGTAATCAGTAGCGCGCCGGTTCCCATATTGAACTGCGTGCCACTTCCATCCCTTATGGTCTGGCTGGTGGGGTCCGCCGGGTTTCCGGTCACGCCAAAGACACTGCTATCCTGATTACCCGACGGATTGTCATCCGCCGCCGCGAACATGAATGTGTATTTTTCACCGGGTCGGTAGCGCAACCGGATTGCGGGAGCTGCAAGCGGCCATGAAGGACCGCCAGCATAAAGATTGACCGAAGGACCCATTGGCCATCCGAAATTGGCGTTGAGGTACAGGGACGCGTAATCGCTGATCAGGAATTCCGTATCGAGATCCTGCTGGCCGATCTTGACGTCCAGCGCGCCCCTGAGAAAGGACTGCTGGTACCAAAGTTCAAACAGGCGGGTGGAGCGATCCGCCTCAAATCCGCTGATGGGGTTGAAATTGCCCAGATGGTCCTGAGTGACGGCACGTCCCCGGATCTGCAGGGCACTGATGTTGATTGTCGCGCCTTTAAGCCCGATCATCCTTTCCAGATCCGCCATCAGGGTCGGCATGGTAATGCCGATATAGGAAGGGCCCGTGCCCGATCCCCTGCCATCGCCATTGGTACTGCCGATCCCGCCCGTGGCGTTACCCCATAACTCGTTGACGTCCTGAATGCTCAGCGTCAGGCCGTAGCGGGCCAGCCATGGACGCAATCCCCCCATATTCCCCAGCAGGCTCCCACCGGCAGACGGCGTATCTTGGCTGTGGCTGGTCGTGATTGCGCCTGCTTGCCAGGAATCACGCACGGTCGCCGGGTCAATCTGGGCCAAGAAAGGTGTACTGGCGCCCAGATGGGCCTGCCCACCCGCAATGGCGGTCTGGGCCTGCCCCGCAACGGAGATGAAACCGCCGATGCCCCAGAAGAAAATTCCCTCACATACACGCCGGGACAATCGGGTAACGCAAACCGCCGGAATCCTGCGTGATGTCAGTTCGCACGGTCGCAAATGTTTCTCATATTATCGTAAAAAAGGTCGTAATCCAGACAGATATCATATACCCGGTCTTCTTTCCACAACATGATGTTTTTGTTAAAGACACAATGTGAATAAAAGAGAATTGTGATATTATATCGTTCTCGTAATTTAATTTATTATTTTTAAAAAATATGCCTGAAGGTCATAAAAAGGTGTCTATTCTGCTTTGGCGATGGACGAAAACACATAGCGGAAAATAAATTATCGCGGCTGCCGCTTCTATGGAAAACAATTCAGACTTTTCACTTTGGCTGCCTGCACAAAATGATCGCCGGCATGCGTGGTAATACTGAGTACCATGCTGCCTGCTACAAGGATTGGCCGCCCTACCATTGCTCATAACGGCTGATCTCTTGCTAGCAGCGTCTCCCCCGTGACCTTATTTTCCGTGTTCAGGTTCACGTCATGTCTGCGTGTTACAAGAACAGCGAGCATCGGCATGATGGCATGGCCAGGGTCAGGTGCCAGGAGGCCGGACAAATATTATGAGATCGATAGTGCATTACGGATTGGCAATCCTGATGATAGTCAGCATATCCGGCTGTGTGGCGCGCGCCGAAACAGAAACAGAAACAGAAACAGAAACAAACGGTATTTGCGAGACAGTGGAACAGGGTATCCGGCTGCATGTCGACGGCACGTATGGCGGATATCCCCATTCCGTCCTGCGTGATGCGGTGCTGGAGAGCGTAGCCTGTCCTTCGGGGGATGCAGAACTACGCGCTTTCCATACCATTGCGATACCGCCGCCCCATATGCGTATTGCCGTCATGCGCCCCATCGGGCAGGGCCAGCAGGGATCGCTGTCCATCATGCTGTTTTCACAAGGGCATTTCGTTATCGGCGAACGGATGTCCCTCTCTCCTTTCTCACGCACCCAGTCTCCTTTTTCGGTAAAGGCAGACATCAACCTTGCAACAGCACGCCTATGGGGCGATCTGGCGAACCGGATCGCACAGGGGAAGCGTGCCATTCCATAACGGGGAAACAAGCTCAGTCCATCACATTTGCGATCCGGTTTACCGAAAATGGCCGTAGCTTGCACATATTCTGCGATGTCATTAGGTCACGGGCGCCACACAGTTATCTGGATACAGGTTCCTTGCTCGCTGCCGGTGTCGTCGTGGGTTTACCATCTCCATTCTTTTTTTACAGTCTGAACACCAACGGACCGCAGGTATCGGCAAGGCGGCCAATCGTTCAGGTTCGCGTCATGTTTGAGTGATATGATCGTTCGGATGAAATACAAATCTGGCCTTTCCCCAGCACGTTATGACGCACCAACAATCATTTTCCACTGGGGATGCACGGCCATTATCATACTGCAGTTCGCAACCGCGAATTTATGGGGCCTGTTCCGGAACCCGCTACACCATCAACTGGTGGTGACCCACCTGACGGCAGGCATGGTACTGAGCGTTCTGTTTCCCGCACGCCTGCTATGGCGACTAGGCTGGGGACGGCAGATCCGCGCCGCCGATCGCTGGCTTGATGCCATGCTGGCGCGCTGCGTGGAATACAGCCTGTATGGTTTAGTCCTGCTGGAAATCCTCCTGGGATATCTGTGGCGATGGGGCAATGGGCAGGCCATGAGTTTCCTGTCCATCCAGATCATGCCGCCCTTTGGCAGGTTTCCGACATCGACAGTCGGCATTCTGCACTGGCTGCACCAGTGGAATGGCTGGCTGATCATCGTGCTTGCCACGGGTCATGCGCTGGCCGCGTGTTTTCATTACTTCATTCTCCGGGACAATGTTTTTCAGAGAATGCTGCTGACAGGGAATGTATCCGATGAATATGGAAAGTAAAATACCGCTGCGCCCCAAAGAAATCCACGCGACCTCCCGTCTGGGCTGGCTGCGGGCCGCTGTTCTGGGGGCGAATGATGGTATCCTGTCAACATCCAGCCTGATCATTGGTGTCGCCAGCGCCCATGCGACACAGGGGAGCATCCTGCTGGCTGGAATTTCCAGTCTGGCTGCCGGGGCCATGTCCATGGCCGCAGGGGAATATGTGTCCGTTAGCTCGCAGGCGGATTCTGAGAAGGCTGACCTCGCCCGCGAAAAAAAGGAGCTTGGCAGTAGCTGGGACGCTGAAGTGAGCGAACTGGCCGGGATATACCGTCAGCGTGGCCTGGATGATATTCTGTCACGCAAGGTTGCCCTTCAGCTCATGAAGCATGATGCACTGGGGGCGCACGCCCGCGATGAACTCGGCATTTCGGACGCGACTGCGGCGCGCCCGGTACAGGCCGCCTTTGCATCGGCTAGCGCATTCTCTTCCGGTGCCATACTGCCCGTGCTGGCAGCCCTGCTGTCGCCAGCCAGCGTGGTCTCGTGGAGTGTATCCGCTGTATCCCTGATTGGTCTGGCGGTGTTGGGAGTCGTGGGTGCGCGTGCAGGTGGGGCCTCACCATGGCGTCCGGCAATGCGGGTCATATTCTGGGGCATCGTAGCGATGGCCGTGACGGCTGCCATCGGCCGGATATTCGGGGTACAGACATAATGTATTAAATATTTCTGTATATTGAACGAATGGAATGATATCGTGAATGTACTTCTTGTAATTGTGCTATCAAAGGCTTTCGTTTCAGTGCTCTGCATGCGACTTGTATTTCATTTATATCGTGACAAAAACAATATAATATTACATAGAAATGGGTCTGTGGGATAATGCTATCCCGGCAATAGATAGTGGGCATCAACTTCCTTGAAGACTTTCCCAAGGCGGCTATGGGAACCCCGCTTCTCCTGCGGGACGCGAATTATATGCGCAGTGATCTCTATTCCGTTGTCGCTGCGATCGTTAATGGCCGACTACGATGTCGGACCGAAAGGCATTTGCCTACACGCCATGGTCATCCTGCTTGCGTACCCATCTCATCCAGGATGGCCGAACCGGGCATGCATGCAAGATCATCCTATACCGCCAGGGAGTCACGCACTCATGACATAACCGCTACCCCTGACGGTGTGGATCAGAGGTTGGCCGTCCTGCCCCAGTTTTTCCCGCAGACGACAAATATGCGTTTCGACGATGTTCGTACGAACCGGGAAATCCATATGCCAGACATCCTTCAGCAGCATTTGCCGGGAAAGCACCGTGCCTGCATTCCTCATGAAATATTCCAGAAGTTTTAGTTCCTGAGGCTGCAGAAGAACCTTTTCGCCATTCCGTGTCACTGCAAGCGTCAGCAGATTGAGTTCAACGTCAGCCACATTCATTATTGTTGTATGCTGGAAGGAAGATGATCGACGAAGCAGTACCTGCACGCGCGCGACCAACTCGCGTAATGCAAATGGCTTGATCATGTAATCATCCGCACCATGCCGCAGACCGGCGACACGGCTTGGTACGCCATCCATCGTCGTCAGGAACAGGACTGGCGTCATGATGGCATAAGAGCGCATGCGCATGAGAATTGTCAGTCCATCCAGACCAGGCAGCATGCGATCTAGAATGACGATATCCCACGTTTGCGACAGGGCATGCTGCGATCCATCGGTCCCGTTAGCGACACAAACCACGTCAATTCCGCTTTCCTCCAGTCCCTGCCGCACGTAATCCGTAGTTGCGTGGTCATCTTCAACCAAAAGCAGGCGGGGGCGTGTTACCAGCGTCATGAAGCAGGCCAATCAACAAATTTAATGTCCCGCCCAGCGAGACTGAGTTCTTGATCAGGTTATCAGAATCATTGTTACATGACACCATCCATGACGATGGATAGACAATTATTGGCATTTTTTAATGTATCGACCATGTCTCCAAATTGAATACAGAATAAATAATATCAATATTTCATGTGATACATATCATAAATGTGGATGTATATGTATTATATTTTATACGGTATTAAAACAAATACTACGTACGCGCAGGCATATAAAAAATAAAAGACGGTAAGTTCTCTCCGGACAGGACAAGGCAAAGGGGTTAACGCGGAAAGACCATTGAGGGTAAAGTCAGGCCACAGGGCTGGAGCCTATGCCAACCGGACCTGTCATGATCGGGGACGGGTGGATCTTGTCCGGTCATCCATATCCTGAGAGGATGTCGCTACATGATAAATATGTCCAATGATGTCGTGGAATAGGATATCCCGACGCCGAAATGTGGAGACACGACGTATCATCGCCACGACGTCGTTTCGTATCGTCACGTTGTTCGCCGGTCTTTTTATATTGGGCGGCATGGTCATGACTATAACGTCAGGCCTTTACAGCCAGTCAACCATGCGCCAGCAGATCCGCCGGGAAGTGGAGAACGAGAGCCATGAGACATTTGCAGATGCTGGTGTTGCGGATGTCCGACATCTCCTGCCAGTTGTGCAAGGACTGATCGAACATGAACCCGGTTTCCATTATTTGCTTCAGGACTCCGGACAGGTCATTGTCGCAGGCAACATGCTGCATCTGCGACCAGTGCCGGGCGAACGCTGGCTGGCATGGTCCCATCGCCTGCCGAAAGAAATCAACCAGGATATCGTTTATGGAATAGGTTATCGCCTTGATGACGGCGGCTATTACTTCGTGGGCATGGATGCCTCGCCCCTGACGCATCTCCAACGCGCATTATGGACAACGATCCTGTGGGGCATTGCAGGATTTGGTCTGATAGGGGTAGCGGGCGGCCTTTTCCTGAGCAACCTGATCCTGAAATGGATCGAGACGATAAGCAGGACGGCACGGAGCATCATGCAGGGCGATATGTCTCGCCGCATCCCGCTACGTGGCACGGATGATGAGCTTGATCATCTCTCGGAGAGCCTCAATGCGATGCTCGACCAGAATGAATACCTGATTGCAAGTCTGAAACAGGTCTCCAATGACATCGCGCACGACATGCGCCGCCCGCTGGCGCGTATGCGCCAGAATCTTGAGCGCGCCATTGGGGCACATGGACCTTCCGATACCATGCATGAGCAGGTCGAGTGTGCAATCGAGGATCTGGATGCCGCATTGGAAATATTTTCCTCGCTGCTCAAGCTGGCGCAACTTGAGTCCGGGGCATGGAACAACGAAATGGAACCCCTCGATCCCGCACGACTTCTGGAATCAGTTCTAGAACCGTATCGCTCCGTTATCGAAGACAATGGACAGCGCCTGGAAACCGAAATCATTCCCGCCTGCCCTACCGTCACCGGTCATCCAGTCCTTTTACGGCAGGCATTCTCCAACCTGATCGAGAATGCCGTACGCCATACGCCTGACCAGACCACCATCACAGCGACCATAATGCTTTCGGACAAGACCATCACGATAGAAATAGCCGATAATGGTCCAGGCATTCCGGACGAAGCCATGCTTCGGGTATTCGACCGCTTTGTCCGTCTTGATACAAGCCGTACGCATGACGGTAACGGGCTAGGGCTTACCATGGTGAAAGCCGTAGTACAACTGCACCGGGGCACGATCGTCTTGTCTCACAACAACCCTGGCGTAAGGTGTATCGTTAAATTACCCATAGAGATCTAGCCTTCACGGCCTCATAGACAGCAGACCTCCTGGCTGGTTAGAGATGTGCAAATACGACTGAAGATTGGGGCATTGTAAGCTGACATCCCCGTGAGCTTTCGCCAGAAATAATGATGCCGCGCGCCCATGCGATGTGGCCGCCTGCAACGGTCCCGGCGAGCAGGGATCCAAATCGGGATTCATACAAACCATGCTGCTCTGGTCCCTGATTCTGGTTGCATCAGCCGCGGCATTTGGCCTGAGCGCCGTGTCGGGAGGCGGTGCCGGGCTGCTCCTAATGCCCCTGCTGGGGCTGGTGCTGCCTGGCACTCAGGTGCCAGCCGCCCTGTCGATCGGGACAGTTGCCAGTTCGGCGACGCGCATCATCTCGTTCCGGCAGGCGATCCGGTGGGACATCGTCCGGCATTTTGCGCCCACCGCGTTGCCCTTCGCCGCCCTGGGCGCATGGGCATTGAGCCGTATGGAGCCAGCCTATCTGTCGCTGCTTCTTGGCGTATTCCTGATGGGCAATCTTCCCCTTCTCTTTCGCAAGCCTGCACCCCAGGTCACTGTGAAAACGCCCCACGCTATCGAACTGCACGTGCTGGGTGCTACCGCCGGCTTCATTTCCGGTTTTACCGGAGCGGTCGGCCTGGTGTTCAATGGGTTTTATTATCGACTTGGTCTGCGGAAGGAAGAAATCGTCGCAACCCGCGCGGCCAACGAAATCATGCTGCATGTGCTCAAGATCGCTCTCTACGCTGAGTTCGGCCTGTTGAATACCCGGGCCAGCATTGCGGGTATCGCTGTTGCTGCGGCGGCGGTTCTGTCATCAATAATCATGAAGTACCTGTTGCCGCACCTACATGATCGCTTGTTTCACCATATTGGTCATGCCGCCATGGTCGTGGCGGGTGTCATGATGGTGATCTCCGCCAGTAGTCAGTTAGCGCGGTAGGCAAATGTCACGGTGCATTTCGCCCACGTAGCCCATGAAGCCGCAGCGTCCGTGTCATGGCGGCAACACACTTTCGCGGTCGAATGGGAAAATGGTGATGAACGCGAGTTGAGCCCCCGAGTGCTTTCCAGACTGGCTTCATCCCCTATGATAACAACCCATTGATTTGAGTGCGGGAATCTGATTCAGGCTCTGTGAGGAGACTGGAGATGAGCGACCTGTTTTGGCTGCCGGACGAACAAATGGAGCGTCTGCGGCCCTTTTTCTTTAAGAGCCATGGTAGAGCCTGCGTTGATGACCGCCGAATGCTGAGCGGCATCATTTTTGTCAATCGGAACGGCTTGCGCTGGCGCGATGCGCCCCGGGAATACGGTCCACATAAGACGCTCTAAAACCGTTGGAAGCGCTGGGGCGCCATGGGGATCTGCGCCCGGATGATGGACGGTCTGGCTGCCGGAAAGGCAGAGCCCCAGACCATCATGACTGATGCGACGTATCTCCAGGCACACCGCACGGCTTCGAGCGTGCGGCTAAAAAAGGGGATCCAGGTCGCTTGATCGGCCGCACCAGAGGGGCATAAACACGAAGCTGCATGCGATCACCGACCAGAGTGGGCGACCGCTGAGCTTTTTCATGACTGCGGGACAGATAAGCGATTATACCGATGCCGCTGCCCTGCTGGATAGTCTTCCTGAAGCACAATGGATGCCGGGAGATCGCGGGGATGACGCCGACTGGTTCAGGGACGCCCTGGAAGCAAAAGGTATAAAAGCCCTGCATTTCAGGACAGAAATCTCGCGGAAAACCGGTCAGATACGACAAGAGAAAATATAAACGCCGCAATCGCGTCGAGATCATATTCGGAAGGCTCAAGGGCTGGCGGCGGGTTGCAACCCGCTACAACAGGTGCCCGACCGTCTTCTTCTCAGCCATCTGTCTCACCGCAACCGTCATGTTCTGGCTATGTGTCCCGAGCCTAGAAGCCGTCCGTACTTTGGTAAAAATCTTTCAACACCGTAATAATAATAACGTCCGCTATCATTATATTACCCGCAACAAAGTGAACTTTTCACCTGAAGATTATATGAATCTTACTTCACACGAGATTCACTATGACTACAGTGATATTTTTTTCATCGACGGCTTCAAATGTTCTATCAAGTGTTTGAGGGAGGCATCATGCCAGGATGGAAAAGTGAGCAAACACATTATCCTGAACCACTAGTGAGATCCAGTAAGCTCATCCCATCGGAAAATGCCATAAATGCATCAACGGCCTGTACTATGAGATGGCGAAACTGACAAGCATTGCCCAGTATACACTGGTTATTGCCAGATGAGTGACAGGCACCAGGGGATTCTTTTTCAGTTTCCATGAGCCGCATAATATGACCGACGTTTATGTTTCTGGCAGACACAGCCAGACGGATGCCACCAGTACGTCCCCGGGTACCTTGTACGATCCCGGCATGACACAGGTGTTGTACAACTTTCACAAGATGATTGTGCGAAATGCCATGCAACTCAGTGATGTTCCTGACGGTAACACGCGAATCAGGATTACACGCCAAGTGGATCAACACACGGAAAGCGTAGTCGGTACGCAGCGAAAGACGCATCAACCCCACCACCCATAGGCACGTGTTGACTGATTTTCCCAAGCAGCCTCTCAGAATATTGCCAACGGGCTGCTACCAGGCAACCGTGACGTAGGGCATTCGTGACATAGGGGAGTAGAGTACGCAAAATGGAGTTGCCTGCGCGTCTGTTCCTCTACAGTCATGAATTAGGTTACCTTCGAGTTTGGAAAGGTGACACACACACCAAATCCTCTGGCAGATCCTGTAAGTGGGGAACGTAAGCGCAGAGTAACGTCCATTTGGGTAGCGATATTACTGGCAATGGCGAGACCCAGGCCACTGCCATGATTACCGGTCCCGCCGCGCACGAATGGGCTAGTCAGCCGCTGGAATATGCCGGGTGGCAGCGCGGGGCAGTCATTGGTGATGTCGATTCCACCATCTGGTAGCACGGCCACCCGCACGGGCATATGGTGCCCTCCATGCAGCAGGGCGTTTTCAAGCAGGTTGCGCAACATGATGCCGGTCGCATCCATGTCACCATGTACGAATATGTGGTGAATCCCGTCTGGCGCGATGACAATGCCCTGCCCGTCACACGGATTATGCCCAAGATCATCGACAAGGACACGCACTACGGTCATCAGGTCGAAACGGTCGCGCCGGAAAGCGACGCCGGACGAGGCGCGGGAAAACTGCAGCAGTTTTTCCACCGTGCGGCCCAGCCTGCGGGTCCGGTCGGCAATGACCTCCACCCGCCGGCCCGTATCCGAACCCGCCGGCATCAGTCGGCCCAGCATCTGTACCTGCGCCAGAAGGGCTCCAAGCGGGTTACGCAGTTCATGCGCAGCGCTTGCGGCAAAGGCGCGCTCGGTAGAGAGCGCTGCCTCCAACCGCGCCAACAGCGTATTGATCGAGCGCTGGATGGAGACTAGTTCGTCAGGGAGATCAAGGGGAGGAATGGGCTGAAGGTTGCCGCTGCCACGTGCGCGCATCTCGTCATGCAGCAGGTCCAGCGGGCGCAGGGCGCGCCGCACGATCAGGCGCACCAGCCACCAGATCACCGGCATGAAAAGCAGCATGGGCACGACAGAGATCAGCATCGCGCGCCGGACGGCCTCGCGCCGGTGGAAGGTCGGTTCCCCCACAAGGACACGGTATTTCTCCGCCACGGGTGACGCGACATAAACGCGAAAATGCGGGACGTTGGCAAACCCGGTCCGCCAGTTGCTGACAAATGCGGTTTGCGGGGCATTCTGGGAACGCAGCACGACATGTCCACTCACGTCCACGACCTGATAGGCCAGTGTGCGCGGTCCGGCCTCGGGCAGCCAGGCGATGGATGACGCCGCACCCGGTTCGTGCAGTCGCGTGGCCACCGCCGTCTGCAACCGCTCGGCCACTTCCTGCAGCGAGTTATCCAGCCGTTCCGTCACCTCGTAGCGGGTAAATCCGCCCACGGCGATACTGAGGATCAGCAGCCCCAGAATAACGACCATAAGTACGCTGCTGATGATGCGGGTGGACAGGCTCCAGCTTTTCATGAGCCGTTCTTTCCATCCAGGCAGTAACCACGACCGCGTATGGTCCGGATCACGTTATTGCCCAGCTTGCGCCGCAGGCGGCTGATGAAGACCTCGACAGTATTGCTGTCCACTTCGCGATCCAGCGCATAAAGGACCGTGTCGATCTGCTGGCGCGAATAGATCCGGCCCGGACTGCGCGAGAGCAGTTCCATGATGCTCCATTCGCGCGCGGTCAGGTCCAGCCGCTCGCCATCACGCGATACGGACCGGTTCTCCCGGTCTATCGTAATCTCTCCCACGCGGCAGTGCGCCTGCCTGCGCGGCGATGCATACCGGCGGGCTACCGCCGCAATGCGGGCCACGAGTTCATTCAGGTCATAGGGCTTGACGATATAATCATCCGCCCCTTCGGACAGACCCGCGATACGGTCACTGATCTGGTCTTCTGCCGTGGTGATGAGGATGGCGATGTCAGACGATGTCCGGCGGACCTCACGCAGCAGGTCGCGCCCGCTTCCATCGGGCAGGCCAAGGTCGAGCAGTATGAAATCATAATCCACCGTTGCCATGGCCGCGCGCGCGTCCTCCAGCGTCGTGAACCAGTCCACGGCATGCCCGTCCAGACCCACGCGCTCCTGCACCGCCACACCCAGATCGTATTCATCCTCGACAATAAGGATACGCATCAGTCCTGATCCTTTTCCCGCATGACCCGGGCGTATAATGAAGGCAATACCAGCAACGTCAGGAGCGTGGACGAAACCAGTCCCCCGATCACCACGCTGGCCAGCGGGCGTTCGACCTCCGCCCCGGCACTGTCGGAAAACGCCATGGGAAAAAAGCCAAGGCTGGCGACAAGGGCTGTGGCCATGACGGGACGGAAGCGGGATTCCGCGGCCGCAAAGGCCGCCTGTGCCACGGCCATTCCCCGTGCCCGCAGGGCTGCGATCTCACTGACCAGCACCACGCCATTCAGGATCGCCACGCCAAACAGCGCGATGAAGCCGATCCCCGCCGAAATGCTGAACGGCATGCCGCGCAGCGTCAGCGCCACGATGCCGCCGGTTGCCGCCACCGGCAGGTTGACGAACACCAGCAGCGCGGGCCGCACCGCGCCAAACGCCACCACCAGCAGCGCAAAGATCAGGCCAAGGGCAACGGGCAGCACGATTTCCAGCCGCCTTGTGGCTGATTGCAGGTTACGGAACTGCCCGTCCCATTCCATGGTATATCCTGCGGGCAGTTTCACCTCCCGCGCCACACGGGCCTGCGCTTCGGCCACGTAACCGGCCAGGTCGCGCCCGCGCACATTGGCCTGCACCACCATGCGCCGGCGGACCCGGTCACGGCTTATGCGCGGCGGGCCATCGACTTCATGCACATGCGCCACCTGTGACAGCAGGACATTGCCCTGCCCGTCCATGCGCCGGACCTGCAGCGCGGCGACGGCGGCGGCAGATGTAACAGTGCGGGGGTCAAGACGCACCTGCGTGCCGATGATGGCATTGTCCACGATGACCGGCCTTGTACCGACATGCCCGCCAACCGCCTCCACCGTATCCAGAATGTCCTGCACCGCCACATTGCGGCTGGCGGCCTGCGTGCGGTCGATATCGGCGACGATCAGCGGTACGGTGCCATCACCCGCCGCCGCGACGTCTGCCGCTCCCTTCACCCCCGACATGGCTGCCACCACCCGGTCACCCAGATTGGCCAGCGTGGCCAGGTCATCGCCAAAGATCGACACCGCGATCTGCGTGCGCACGCCAGACAGCAGGTCGTCCATGCGCATCTGCACCGGCTGGCTCCACGAATACAGCGCATCGGGCAGTTCGCGCCGCAGGGTGTCATCCATCGCGGCCACAAGCCCCGCCTGCGTGCGGGCGGTCTTCCATGTAGAGGGCGGGTTGAGGAAGATGAAGCTGTCGGTCTCGTTCACGCCCATCGGGTCGGTCGGAATGGCGGATGTGCCGGTATTGCTGACCACGGAGCGCACTTCGGGAAAGCGGCGCAGGATCTGTTCCTGCTTCGTGACCGACGCCAGCACGGTGTCGAGCGAGGCCGAGGGCAGCCGCGTGGTGGTGACCGCCAGCGCCCCTTCATCAAGCTGGGGAATGAACTCACCGCCCAGCCTCATCGCAAGCCCCGCTGAAAGGGCCAGCACCACCAGCGTACCGCCAAACAGGATGCGTGGATGGGTTTCCCCCCATGTCACCATATGGGTATAGGGCCGGCGCAGGAAGGCAATCAGCCGCGTATCACCCGCAGGCCGCACGCCCCCCAGCGCAAGGGCGGCCAGGACGGGCACGCAGATGAAGCAGTACGCCAGCGACGCCAGCAGCGCCATGATGACCGTCTGCGCCATGGGGCGGAACATGTGCCCCTCGATCCCCTGCAGGGTCAGGATCGGCAGGTAGACCATGATGATGACCAGTATGGCAAACCCCACCGGGCGCATGACCTGCTGCACGGACGAGATGACCAGCGGGATGAATTCCGCTTCCGGTTCTTCCTCCCGCCGCGACAGCACATGTTCGATCACCACCAGCGAACCATCGACAATCATGCCGAAATCGATTGCGCCAAGGCTGAGCAGGTTGGCCGAGATACCGAACTGCCGCATGCCCGCCATCGCGCAGACAAGGGCAACCGGAATGACCGAGGCAATGACAAGGGCGGCCTGCCAGCTCCCGATCACCACCACCAGCACCCCCACCACCAGCACGGCGCCCATGACCAGGTTGTCACGCACGGTGGCGATGGTCTGCCCGGTCAGGGTGGCGCGGGTGTAATAGGGTTCGATCGTAACCCCGGCGGGCAGCGCCTGCCTTATGCCCGGCAGGGCGCGGTCGATCGCGGCAAGCGTTGCGTTGGAACTCGCCCCGCTTTCCATCATCACCACGCCGATCACAATCTCGCCCTGCCCGTCACGCGTTACCGCCCCCAGACGGGTGCGCGCGCCTGCGCGCACGCGGCCAAGATCGCGCAGCCGCACGGCGGACCCATCGGGGTTGGTGCGCACGGCAATGTTGCCAAAGTCGGCCAGGCTGCCGACCAGCCCGCGTCCGACCACGCTCTGCTGTTCGGCATGGTGCGTGATCCATCCGCCGCCGGATGCCGCGTTGCCGGCATCCACCGCACGATAGACCTCGCCTACCGAAAGGTTGCTGCCGATCAGCCGCGCGGGGTCCAGCGTCACCTCATAGGTTTCTTCCGCCCCGCCATTGACGTTGACATCCACCACACCGGGTACAAGACGCATCTGCGGCACCACGGTCCAGTTCATGATGCGGTTGAGTTCCATGAGCGAACGCCCCGCGCCACGGATCTGGAACTGCATGATTTCGCCCATGCCAGTGGCCAGCGGCCCCATGCTGACGGTAATGCCGGGCACGGATATGTTTGAACGCGCCTGCTGTATGCGCTCGTTCACGCGGGTGCGGTCCAGGTTGATGTCGGTATCATCGGCAAACTGCACATACACCACCGAGACGCCGCCGCGCGATACGGAACGCAGGTCAGTCATGCCGGGGATTCCGGTCATGCTGGTCTCGACGGGAAAGGTGATGAGTTTTTCCACTTCCTCCGTCGCAAGGCCCGGCGCCACGACCGAGACGAGAACCTGCCGGGGCGAAATATCCGGCACCGCTTCCACCGGCAGGCCCAGGACAGTCATGATGCCCGCGGCCAGCAGCAGGCCAAGACCGCCCAGCACCAGCATGCGCGCGCGGATCAGGGTGGCAAGGTAGGCATGTGCCATCAGTCTGCATCCATTCCGGCCAGACCGATGACGGAACGCAGGGCAAAACTACCATGACCCACCACCGGCTCGCCCTCTGTCAGGCCGGAACGCAGCACTGCCTGCCGCCCGTCATCCAGTGCCACATCGACCACGACCGGCCGGTAGTCCGTCGCGTTCACCCGCACGAACACGACGCTGCGCCCGTCAATCTGCTGGATGGCTTCGGACGGCACGACAAGACCCGCCACGCTGTCACGCTGAGCCAGTGCGGAATCCAGCACCATACCGGGCACCAGCGCGCCAGTGGGGTTTGACACACGGCTTATGACCCGGACCAGCCCGGTCAGGGAACTGGCCATCCCGTCCACCGTATCGATACGGGATGTAAACGGGCCGTCTGCCGTCCGCGTTACCTGCTGGCCGCCTGGTGCGATCCGCGCCGCCTGGTCCGGCGGGATGTCGGAGACAAGCCATATGCTGGACAGATCCGCGACGGTGGCCACATCCATGCTCGGGTCCACATCACCCGCCACTGACGTACCGATCACCTGCACCATGCCGTTGACAGGGGAGATCAGGGTCGAGGTTTCGTCTTCCGCGCCCTGACTGTCCTGCTCCGATGATGAATTGAACTCCTCGGCAAAACGGTGGCCCAACGTGTCCACATCCGCCTGGCGTGCACGCATGGTGGCATCCGCCTGTGCCAGCACGTCCTGCCTGCGGCGCAGTTCGGCCAATGATATGCTCTCGCCAGCCAGTGCCCTAGCCCGCTGCACCGCGCCTGCCGCATCGGTCCGGGCCGCAATGGCGGCAGCAAGCGCTGCACGCATCTGAACCGCCTGCAGGCGCGCAACATGCAGGGAATGATCCTGATAGCGCACCAGCGCCTGCCCCCGCTGCACGGATGCTCCGGGCTGTACCAGTACTGCCAGCACCTTGCCACTGCCGGCGGGATGGATATGCACGACCCGCGTCGTATCGGGCATGACCCGGCTCATGACCGGCAGCATGGGTGCCACGCGACCCGGCGTGGCCGTGACGATGGTTACCCCTTCATTGGCAACCGCCGCCCCGTCCAGCTTCACGATCGGGGGCAGCGCCCCCTCCCCTGCATGGGCAGGCAGGGCGGGCAGGCCGAGAAGAAACAGGATGGAGGCAATCCGCTTCATGGCACAACACCTGTTGCAATCAGCATGCGGATGCTAGCGACATGCCATTCCACCTCAGCCCGGGCACTGGCCAGTCGGGTATTGGCGGCCGCCTGCCGGGCGGCAAGCGCCGTATCCACACCGGCTTCGCCTACCCGCCAGGCCCGTTCCTGCGCCTGGGCCCGCTTTTCCATATTCTCTGCGGCACTGCGGGTAGCCTGTCGTGCCGTGGTGGCCGCGATCAGGCGTTCACGCACGCGCATCATTTCCAGATGCACCATGCGCCGCGCCTGCGTTTCCTGGCTGGTGGCCGTGGCCAGGCGGTTGCGGGCTTCGGACATGATGGGCGTGTTACGGACCTCGCTGGGCAGGGGGATGCTGAAATTCACGCCCACACGATCATCCCACGGGCTGCCGTACTGCTTTTCATGAATGGCGTCCACGCCGATTTCCGGGTTGGGCATGAACGAACGGCGCGCCAGTTTCATGTTCGCTTCGGCGGCTTCCACATTGCGGTGCGCGACCTTTATGCGGGGATCGTTGTCTTCCATGTCGCGCGGGCTGACAAAACGGGCCTGCGTCACGTCGCCGCCACCATAACGGCTCAGGTCAGGCACAACCGGGCGCCCCAGCAGCACCTCCAGGGCCGTAGTCGCGTTCTGCGCTTCCTCCTGTGCCAGGGCCAGTTCATCGCGCGCGTTCTCCATCGCCGCCTGCGCCACCTGCCCGTCGGTCGCGGCCAGTTCGCCCCCCTGCACCGCGCGCGTGGCGCTGGCGGCCATGCGCGCGGTCGCATCATACAGGGTGCGGGCCACATCCACCCGGCTGCGGGCGATCAGGGCGGCGGCGCCTGCATCAAGCACCCGGATGGACAGTGCCATGTGTTCGACATTGAGCTGTTCATCAATCGACGCGGCTTCCGCGCTGGCGACCTGTTTCGTGGCGCTGCCCTGCCCCGGCAGCCATAGCGGCACCGACACGCCGCCCTGATAGGTTGTATAGCCTTCGTTACTGCCCAGCATGTGGTCATCCATGTATTCACCCGACAGGGTCGGGCCGCCGGCAAACCATGACCCGGCAGCGCTGGCGCGGGCGCGGGCGGAATGATGGCCGACCTGAAGTTCGGTGCGGACGGGATCGATCGCCCAGGCCATGCCGACGGCTTCATGGAAGGATGGGCCAGGGCGGGCGTCCTGGGCCAGGGCCATCCATGGCAGGGCACAGGCCATGGCGATCGACACGATGGGGGGGATGGCGCGGTTCATGCTTCAGGCCATCATGGAATGGCGCGACCACCATGGCTGATCCGTTCGGCCAAATCGCTCCACAGTCGCGCCATCAGCAGATTGATCTCGGACGTGACCGAAAACGGGGACTGCGAACGCGCCAGGGGCGAAAGGGACATGCGTTCCCCGATGACAAAATGCCCCTGCGAGAACAGCCGGGCCGAAATCGCCCCCTGCTGCCCCTGCCCCATGGGCCTCGTAACGGAAATACGCAGGTGTGGCGGCGGGTCGGCAATGAGACCGAAGACATGCCGTTCAGCTTCATCAGAGGGGCACGCCACGCCCTGCAGCACGGCGTCACGCAGTACGGAATGGGGATAACCCCCATACATGCCATCTACATGCAAACGTATACCATGCCGGACCGTCATACATATGCCCTCTGTCCCATCATCCGCCCAAGCGGCCGACACCCCTAGGAAGAAAATACAGGCTGCATACAGACTATCCCGCACTATCCTTTGCATAATAAGCGTCTGTTCCCCGGCGTACATAAAGTTCCTGCCATCACGACGACGACTTTCTGACGGTAACAGAGAAACCTGACGTGAACCTGAACATCCGGTCTACAAAAGAAAATTTATATTATGAAAATGATTATCATTTCTATATTTAGAGTAAGCGATAATTTCATATGTGAATTTAAGGCTCTGTTAGAGCCTGAATTAGAAAGCGGTTTGATTGATTTGTCTCAGCACCCTGCAGATATGGACAATCATCAACTGTGCACAGGATAACGAGATTGGTGCCTCGACATGTTTCGTGAAACGGCGGCAGCGTCCGAGTCATACGAAGCGACGCTCCACGATCCAGCGTTTCGGCATGATGATGAAGCCTTCAGCCCGATCGCTGCGCTTGACGATCTCGATCGTCCGTCGGCCACGTTCGACCAGCACACCACGCAACTTCTCGCCAGCATATCCACCCTCACCAATCAGATGGCGCAGCCAAGCGAACAATGAGCGTATTTTGCTTGCTGCCGGCGGCGCACCGTTATGATCCTGAATGTCGGCGGGATGCACGACAGCTGCCACGACATGACACAGCGTGCCGGTCGAGATATGCCGCTCGCGACCCTTGATTTTTTTGCTCGCGTCATAACCACAGCGGCCGCTGTTGTAGCGGTTTTAACCGACTGGCTGTCAATAACACCCACCGAAAGCGTGGCGTCTTGCCCACTTGTGCTGCTCTGCCACAGCTGGCTAGGCTCGTATCTCGGATTTGAGCATCTGTTAAAGTTCCTTGCTACGGACGGACATGATGCTGTCGTGCCCTCGGTACCCAGCTCTGCCTTTTTCAACCCGATCACCGGTATCATACATAGGCCCGCGTTGTGCAGCCGCACTCATATGCGGGCTGATGGCTCGTCTAGCCGGTACCCGGCGTTTTGAACGCTCATCGGCGTCAGGATAAGGCTCCAGACTCACCCCGCACCCAGACTGAAACAGGTGATTTCACACCCCTGCCCAATTAGAGTACAAAACCCGACCACAGCCCGGTGCCATTGCTAACGTATAGCAACCTACCGCCAGGAATGTGCTGGCAGCCGCAACCGAACGTGACCCTGTTCGGCTGTGCTGCACATCTCATGTTTCCGTTTTCTGGCGCAGAGGCCAACGTTGCCCTGTATGTCGGCGTAGAACGTGGTTGATCGCTCATCAGACAAGCGCATGCAGCGTCGAACCTACAACACATATTAAGAAGTCCGGCAGGACATGTTTGAATACATTGAAATGTTCGGGCTTCCCTGTTTTCCTCGGCCAGCCAGTAATCTGGCATGCTGACGAACTGCCTCAATTTCCTTTGCCGAGACCTTTCCTTTGAGCTTCGCGTTCCGCATCCGCCAGTCCAGACTTCTCACCTGATCAGAGAGGACCACACTGGCGGGTTTTACTACTACGGCTACTTCAAACGGATAGCCTTTGATTTTAGTGGTCATGGGGCAGCAAAGCGTCATCCCCGCTTTGGCATTATAACTTGCAGGGCTGAGAAGCACCGCAGGCCGATGCACAGCCCGTTTCCGCCCCGGCTGAGGGATCAAATTCCAACCAGACAATGTCGCCGCAGTCCGGAACCCACGTGACCTGCGATTTGGTGTTCACCAGCTTTCGTCACCTACAGACTGTCCAAAGTCAATTTCATCATGCCCGTTCAGATCGGTAATCCCAGCGACGAGATCTTCCAGTTTGAGCAGTGTGGCGCGAACTGGCGCAATGATAACTCGAACATCTTCCTCATGAACATTCATCATCTGATCATCCTGACGTTCGGGTGATGCCTGGCTGCCTTATGACAAAGCCGGATAGGCTGGGCTGATCAGTCAGACCTTGGCCCCTTTTGCTTTCGTGCCGGTCTTCCGTACCGCACGCGGTCTCGCTGAAGTCTTGGAACCCGGCGTTTTCTTTGGCGATGCCGCGGAAGATCCGGTTTCAGTTGCCGACGACCTGGATCGCTTCGAAATCGTTTTTTTGGGGGGTAATACAGCCTCTGCAGTGTCGACCAACACTTCTTTCGTCGCACTATCGACAGAAGGTGCTGCGGTTGCTTCGTCCACGGGAGCGGTCTGGGGCACCAAAACCTTACGTCCGAGACCCGCGTCTCGCGCCAGAGTCGCCCGCATTTTGGCATACTCCGGAGCAACCATGGGATAATCCATAGGAAGCTGCCACTTCTCTCGGTATTGCGTTGGCGTCATTCCGTACCTTGTCTGCAGGTGACGCTTGAGCATTTTGAGTTTTTTGCCATCTTCCAGACAGACGATGTAGTCAGGAAATACCGACTGCGCGACTGGAACTGCGGGTTGCTGGGCAGGGATGCTGCTGTTTTTCTCTGTGGCCGGTGTTGTTTCGCGGATAGCGGCGTAGACATCGCGGATAAACGCCGGGACATGTTCTGTCGGCAGAGAGGTATTGGTATTGCCGAGATGCGCTGCCACGATGTCGCTCATGGCAATTACAATTGCCGGGGTTAGGTCGTCTGATTGGTCCATGATAAAGCCTCTCCGCTATATTTTTGCCGAATAACATTGCCGGAGTGTAAGTCTTTATGCAATCGGCAAAATATGGCGTATCGAAAGCTGAATTATATATTGCGGTACGTTGCCTACATCGATCACATTGCACCATGAACATCAAGTTTTACGCAAATTGTATGCGGCGGAGCCTGCCCCTGATTACGCTATCAGACGGCGTAAACCGGCTTATGCAGCGGGCCTTTCACGAAAACTACGGCTCACCTCAATGTCGATGATAAGTTTTTTTAGTCGGAATATATCCACACACGAATTTTCCATGACGTGGTGAGCGGATACAGTATTTATCTCTATCACCTGTCTGATGATCACCCCGGGTTATCCTGCAGATAATGCTGCCAGTCATGACTGTGTAACGATATAGCCGCGTTTCAGGCGATAACGGATCATCGCGGTCAGAGCATTCACCGCAGCGCCTTCGTCGGGATAGAGATCCACGCGCTGGGTGCCAGCTGTCCCGATCCTGCCCCAGTTACGAACAAGTGCAGCACCACCGAACAGGTCGGGCTGAACTGACAGTCCGTAATACCGCCACTCATTGAAACTGGGTTGAATACGGCGCAACTGGACCGATAGCGGGAACAGTCCAAGTTGTATTGTTTTCCCTGGGGGAACGGCGCTCCTTGATCTTCTGGATGTCATATTGGTCCTGCGCATCGCATGATGCTAACATGATCTATTATCCAAGTACAGATATTCTGAACTTCTTTCAGCCTTTTGCAACTCCGCGTGGAGCATGCATGGATCATTTCCTACGATCTATGGGTCGGATGATACGATGCGGATGTCTTCCGATACGTCAATCATCCAGCACATTGGTGGTTGCCTCAAGCCATGACCCGGTCGAAGATGACGTAGAAGACGCTTTTTCTCGCCACTCAGGCGTGACTGCCCTTCGATCAGCCAGAAAGTGCAGGGCATGTTTCGAACATGCGTTGCCCGCAGAATATTGACGAAACACTTGGTAACAATAATGAGATATACGTTACAACAAGACGGAATCGTGTAGATTGAGCAGCCTGATCATGATTCCGTGGAGCCAGGTGACCAGATTAAATCACTACGGAAATCGTCAATAATGGCAAAGTATATCGGGTTATGCCGCTCCAGCGCTCCGTAAGAAACATGGCAACCGTGCACTGCGTTGCTTCAGTGTGTTCGTCTTGATCCGTGTGAGGATGATATGAAGTTTGATGAACTTCGCTCGCGTTTCGAGCTTATCGATGACGAACAATCCGGACAGCTATGTCTGACGCTGGTTCAGGCGATTTTAGCGCTGAGATGCAATATTGAATACATTGCTTCTCCAGCGAAAACATCAACTGCCAGGCGTGAGCAGGCAAGATCATTGCACCCCATTCTGGTGCTTTGCCACGAAAAAGGCCGTCAGTTGAAAGACGACCACCCGAATTCCCATTATTTGCAACTCCGCGTTGATATTCTTGTAAAAATGATAAGCGAGATGTCGGTCGAGGAGTTAGGAAGCGAAGCAGAAGATACGTTTATTCTCTCCCCGATCCCCCCCCCTTTTGAAAATCTCCTGTCTCAAGAAAGGGGAAACGACAAGGGATGATTTTTTAATCGCAGTCGCATGATCAGGGCGTACAGGACATAGGTATTGTCCGGAGTCCGCCATGCGCTGTTTCTACGTGTTGCCATTTCTCCTGCTCATGCACGCGCCAGCGCGAGGACAGCAATGCTCTGTGTCTACTCCGATTGAGTCCAGGAGCGACACCATAGGGCCGACCCTGGAACATGATGATAAAGGTAGGACCGATGCAGTCGCCCACCTTGGGATCGCAGGGGCCAACATCGAAAAACTACCCGATCTCCACGGGTTCGAAGCTGGCATCGCCCATACCCGGAACGAACTCCTCGTCTTTTTCGCTCCGGAAAGCCATGCAATCGTGCTTAGCGGCACGATGATTCCGGTACCCTACGACACCCTACGTTCACTGGCCGGGTCGCGCGCCCACGATCTCGCACCGGTCGATGGCATCAGGGGAATGTTTGTTCGGGCAGATAATCGTTTTCAGGTCGTCTATGCGACCCCGGATGGCAAGGCAGCAGTCGCGGCCCGGATGTGGGGCGCCACCGGACAGGACATCACGAAAGACCAGATCAGGGGCATTCCTGGAGCCGTCCCAGAAATCAGTATCTCTGGCGCTTCATCCGACGCTAACGAACAGTCCGAGTTCCAGGGGCTCTCGGGAGGCCTTATAGGGATACCTTCCGCCCCGGAAGTCATCATGTTCATAGACCCGCAATGCATTTACTCGATGAAGGCGATGCATATCCTTCAGCCCGCAATCGATGCAGGGAAAGTTCGCCTGAAAATAGTCCCGCTGTCATTGCTTGATTACGAGGATAACGGCGCCAGTACCGTCAATGCGAGAACCATGCTATCGCTCCCGGCAAACGAGATGGCACAAGCGTGGGTCAACGGTCGTCTAAACCCGGGATTGGCTGCACCTGAACCGGATAGTGGGGAGAAGCTTGCCCGTAATACCCGGATTGCACGGCAGATAGGGCTCACAGGGACACCAACGTTCGTCTGGATGCACCGCAATGGCGGGACCGGCCGGCTCGACGGCGTTCCCACGGATGTCGCCACATTTCTCACCTCGGTCTCGCAATGAAGACACGACAGGACCAGACCGGCCCGCGGCGTTTTTTTGAAAGAACGCGCAAGGTGGCCCGCGTGGTGATTGGCGACCCACGTACATTGGTCGCCTGGTCCGATGTAACGAGGAATGCCGCGCTGATTGAAGCCCTCGGGAAGGCATTACTGAAGCCTAAAGCCGGTATGCAGGGCCCGCGGGCGCCAGACGGTACCCCTATTGATATCGCCGCGGTCGCTGCCGAATACGGCGTCGAACCCCGCGTTGTGGCGATCTTACTCGATCAGAGACAGCATGAGACATACAGGCGGGCGCTTGCTGCCAGTATGCTCGCTGTTGTTCTGGTGCTTGGCTGGACCGGAGAAATGCTCCTTTCCCACTGGAAGGGCAGCCAACTCCTTGCTGCGCTGGAGTTCGCACCCTTCTGGACATTTCTGACACTCGTGGCGTTTCAGAACGCGTGGCTCAACTGGCAGATCCGCGAACGCCGCCTGGGTTCCGCTCGCCAATTTGTCGCCACCGCCGACAGCCTCATTCCACGCAGGCCGTAACCGCAAGTCCATCTGCATTACGCTGGTGAATAGATAGGATCGGCGGAGCACTCAGAACGTGCCGGGTGGCGCGTTCTTGTCGCCGCCCTGAGCGCCTGTTGCCCAGGTGGCGTGTTCATAATCCTCGCGCCCCAACATCGCCCGTGGATCATCAGGCCGGACGATCGTACCAGCCCGATCGTACGTGGCGGGTTTCCAGATTACACGTGTCGATCCGTATGCAGCGTGCGGATCATAACGCGCATGCCTGGTTGGGGGAGCCTTTGGGCCATGCACATGGGCAGCGGATGACACGTTGCCAGCGCTGCATGCTGCAAGCCAGGGGGAGAGGACAAGAGGCAGAATGAAATGTTTCACGAATGGTCTCCCGCGTAGAGGCGACCATCCTGACCAAAGATCTTGCGACTAGGGCTGCCGCTTTCTCCATTCATTTTCCATGGAAAGGTAGCCCCAAATCCGTCGTTCCATGTTCCCGGCCTTGGTTGTCAGTGTGACATGGTCATCGCTGAGTCGGCGGTAATTGACACGGATTGCCTCAAGTTCTTGCGCCCGGTCTTTTTCCTGTTCCCTTGATATTTTGAGATCGTTGGCAAGCTGCTCAGCATGAGCACTCGTCCGACAAAAATGGTCTTTCAGTTCTCTGATCTGGGATTCCAGGCCATGAGCGTAGTCTTTCCAGTCTTCCAACTGGCTTTCGAGTTTATCGGAATGAGCATTTGCCAGATTAAGTGCCTCGGTCAAGCGACTGATTAACCGAACCTGCTCTTCGAGTTCGTTAAAATGCGGCGGAGCAACACCATGAAGGGCCTGTCGGATATTGCGTTGCAAGCTCTCGCTATACTGACACGACATGCGTCCGAGTATGAAGCCTGCCGGCCCACTCATCCCGTTGCCACCAAACATTTCATGCCCTCCAAGTGTAACGCACTATAGGATCTTTTTCATTGTCGTATCTACAGCTTTATTTGCACCCGTATATATTTGCTTACTATTTTTATCATCCATAGGCTGGGTCGCAGTTCGATCGCTCCCACCGAGCGACTGCTGAATCGAGAGCAACGTGCCCGCCATACCGACAACGGCGGCGTCCCGGCTGAACTGGTCGATGTCGACCCGGTCCACGTCACCAAATCCGATCATGGCGGGAACCCGCTGGGGCAGGATCGAGATCATCCTGAATGAAATGAACGCCAAAGTGACATGAATCATGACAAACAGGCTGACCAGAACAATCATGCCGAGGAAGTTGCTCACGATCCAACCGTTTGACAGCACCAGTCCGGCCGCAATGCCGAAACACATGTGGATCAGCCACGACACTGAATCAAATATAAAATATCCGAGGAAAAGCCCGAATAGCATCAGTACCGGCCGGAAGATGACATTGAACAGAAGAGCATAACCCTGTTTTGCATGACCGTGCAGCCCCTCCCCGTTCATGGTCATATGCGCGAGCATCCACAGAGGCGCTGCAATCACGGACTCACAGACCATGATGAACCATCCAGCCACGGCAAACATCCACATGACAAACGGGATCATCGGGATGACATAGGCGATGGTGAGGCCTGGCATAAGCATGGCGAAACAGCCGCCGATAATCGGCGCGCCAAAAAAGTGCATCAGCGCGTGCCCGGCCCCTGCCGCTACGGCACCTTCAGGATTCCCGCTCAGAAGCGACAGCACGCCGATACCGACGGTCCCGGCCGTAGAAGAAAGAACCGACGCAGTGCCCATGGTGAGAAGGGCGGTCGTGATCATCCAGTTTCCAAGTGACATGAGATTGCCAAACGGATCGGTCCAGTAGCCGTTCGTCCCGGACGGCTCGATAAATCGGGTCACGATCTGCAGGGCGTAATCGTTCAGGTGCAGGGCGCGGAACAGCTGGTCGAGCAGACCCGCACCGTCTCCACCCGGTATCGCGCCCGTGTACAGGTCAGCATTCCCGCCCGGCGCGGTCACGCCATCCTGCGTCGCAACCATGCTGTCGATGTTTTCCATAAAAGTGTCCGCAGACTGCACAAGAGGCGCAATGTCCGAGGCAAGATAGTTTCCGAGACCGGAATAGGATGGCGTGGTGATGGTTGGCGTTGCGGTCATAAGAGACAGGGTCTGGCCATTGAGGCGCGCGAATTCGAGATAGTAGGCTCCTGCGCCGGTCCACCCGAGATTATCCATCTGGTTGCTGGTGTTGACCGCATCTCCGTTCGTCGAAATCCCCCATTGGTGGAGCGCGAGCGTCTGATTGTTGACCGTGTCCTGAAGCTTAGACCGCAGTTGTGCCGCCTGCGTCGTGAGACGCGACGCATAATCGTTGGTGGCATTAACGATGATGGTCATGAGTGGGGCCAGGGACGCTGTCGTTTTCGTTTGCCAGTAATTCTGCGCGACCTGCGCAACCTGGCTGCGAATGTCGCCAAGGATCACGGAATCAAGAACCTGTTTTTGCATACCCGCCTGGTCGACCTGGAAACCGGCCAGATTCACTGCGTCAGTATTGGGCGCCTGCAGACTTACGGCCCCGCAAACCGGTGTCCCGTCTCCTGCGCCGGCTGCCATATTGTAAGAATAGTTGATGATTCCCATCTTCCCGCCGGTCACGGACAGGACGGTCTGCCCGGTCGGGGCAGCAATCAGGTTCGTGTTATTCGCAGCAATGTTAATAATGGCCCGGCAGAACTCATTTTTCACAAGGCCGGTCACAATCCCCTTTGTGCCGGGGATAAGGGGCTGTGCGATGACCTTGCCGTCTGGTCCGATTGCCTGCTTCGCCTTGTCGTAGACGACCTTCGCCATACCGATGCCCCAGAGCGAGCCCTGCACGACAACGGCCTGCGCCGCATTAAAGCCGGTTGTCGGAAGCGGCCACATCAGGATGGCTGCAATCCCGATCCGCACAATCGACATGCTGGTCTGGTTGTTGCCAAGGAGTTGCGCTGTTTCTGCCCCCCGGTGGATGTTCATGAAATAGATATAGCTTACGACCGCCATCGCAAATGCCATGACGAACCCGGAGAACCACCCGATCATGGTTCCTATGACGGTCGCCTCGTTGCCGATGCTGGGCGCGCCCGTATCCTGGCCGAAAACCGGGAATACGGACCGGATGACCTGCGCCGCCCAGTCACTGCCCGGATCAAGCAGGTCCCATGTCACGTTATAGCCCGTGCTGCTGGCTGCATCTCCCGAACCGGTCGCGACAACCGTCTGCGCTGCAGCGGACACGGTAAGAGCCGACAGAAACAGGAGCGGCAGGATCGCGAATACAGGGCGACGAAAGGGCGTCATGGTTTGTCCTCCAGCAGCACGGTCACGGCGCAGGACTGGCGGTGGGACCGGGATGCATCCGCGTCATGAAATCCGTGACCGCAGTCACAGCCTTGTGCATCATCTCGCGGACCTTCTCGCTCATGTCTTCCAAGGCACTGGCTCCCTCTTTTTTTCCGGGCACTTCGGCAGCAATCCTGCCGATCTCGGCATCGATCTGGGTGAAGCGCTGCGTCACACTGCCGGGCATTCCCATGCGCTGGCCTGTTGCCTCGGCGGCTTCCCTTCCCTTTCCGTAGGCTTCGAGCCTGCTGGTGACATTCTCCAGTTGCGCCGCAAATGCCTGGTTATTCTGTTTCTCCGTCACAAACTGGCTATGCAGATCGGCATACCGGCCACCGGCCTTCATCTCCGACAACACACCGGCAACACCGTCAGGGTCGCCCTTTCCTGCATCTGAAATCGCCGCCATGATGGAGGAAGCTGGCCGCTCCCTGAGGTCACGCAGGGCCTCCACCGCCTGCTTTCCCAGACGTTCGGTCACCTCCAGGCTCTTTTCGTCACGCGCGTTGTGCAGCCGGGTGCTGAAATCGGCGGCCTTTTCCATCCACGATGATGCCGGGCTCGCAGGCTGGCTATCAATGCGCGAGGCAATCGCTTCCGCAAGGCGGGCAAAGCCGCCACCGCGAATAACCTTGACGTCCTCCTGATCCCTGGCCGCCGCGTTCATTTCCCGCGTGTTCGCTGCCGCATTTTCCTTTGTTCCGTTGCCATCCATCGTCGATCGGCTTTCCGGCGCATCTTTTGCGGGACCTGTCTGTTTCTCTCGAAAGTCCTTCTGAGGATCCGTCGTATGGGTCTGTCCGGGTTGACTGCTGGCCGACTGCTCCGGTCCTGGCGGAGCGCCCTCCCCCGGCGACGCCATTCCACGGGTTTTGTCCGGCTGACCTTTCTCATCGTGCGCAGACCCGGCAGCATGGTCATGCCCTGGCGCTGGCTGATGCCCTGGTTCGGGAAAGACGGTCGCCCTCAGGTTCTCGATGGTGTGCGCGATGTCCGGGTGGTCCGGATCCTGACGTCCTTCAACCAGTTCGCTGGCAAGTGTCCGGATCGCGTTTACTTCTGGCTGCTGAAGGCGATGCGTTTCACGCATCATCGCAGCGACCACAGGTTCGTTCAGACCTGGGTAATGCGCCGCGCGCTCTGTCATCTCGGTGCGGAGAGGATGCTCCTTTTCAAGCGTCGGTCCCAAAAGGCGCTCTACATCCTGCACGGCGTATGCGACGCGCGTACGGAAGCCGGGATCATTATGAACGTCAGGCTCACGGGATTCCTGCCGTAGCCGATCATATGCGGCGGCCTGCCCGGGTGCCTGCTTCCTGTATTCGGACTGCACGCGATCAAGGGTTTTCAGCACATCCTCGATATCGCCTGTTTTCTGCTGGGCCTCAGACATGGCAAACCTCTAGGGATTGATCGTGGGGGAAGGCATCGGTGTCAGGCCGTCCTTGAAGGCGACCTCTTCTTCCTGCGCAACCCGGGCAGCTCCCATGGTCGCCAGGTAGAGCCCGAGACGGTAGTTCTGCAGCGCAAGGTAATTGGACTGCGCCATCTCGGTGGCAACTTCGCGCATGACCGATGCGGGAGGCATTGCCTGGAGCGAGGCGTTCCAGCTTACGCTGGAGACCCTGCGATTGACTTCCAGCGCCATGGCCTGCAGCCACGACGCCTTGTCGAGCGGCGTAAGCCCCTCGGCCGTCATTTCGGCCTTCTGGTCCCGCGTGAGCGTGACAGACGGAACACCAAGAGATGTGACGTAGCCCGTGACCCAGCGAGCAAGAGACATACGACTGTTGTACGACCGGCGCCGGGTTGCGGCTTCACGTCCCCGAAGGCTGGACAGCTGCTCGCCACGCAGGGCCGCCGGTGCTACCGGCTGGATGAGCGTGGTCGCATAATCATTGGCTGCATCCACTGCGCCATCCGCGGACAGGGTATCAGCGCCGAACAGGCTGGCGGCACGCTGGTCGGCGTTCGGCAGCCGAGACACGGAAGAGCAGAGCCCCTGCGCCACGTCGTCGGATGAACAGTAGCGCTTGAGGTGCAGGGACATGTTCGCATCCGTGCCCTGTGACTTGCCGTAATAGGAGGGCGTCCCCTGACCTGCCTCACCGCGGGGATCACTCACGGTCGCAATGGCGTACACTGCAGAGCGCGCCGCTTTGGACGCGGCCACGGTGGACTGCTGGGCATCAAGGCCCGCGCAGAATTCCGGGTTCATCAGATGCTCATCCCGGATTCCGGTTTCCTGCTGACGCCGTAGAAATCCGGCCATCGCCGCGTCCTGGGCATCCATGAGTTGCGACTGGGCACCGACCTGGGCTTTCGCGTAATTGGCAACCTGCGTGAAACCCTTCGTCAGGAGAGACGCAACGGAATTCGGGTTTGTAAGGCTACTGAGATTTGAATCGATGCTGTCCGTCAGGTTTTTCGTCATCGTATTGAGGGCATTGCCCGTGAACGCCTGAAGAAGCTTGATCGCTGCAACGACCGCGGCATCACTGAAAAGCGCGTATGCCGGACGCGGCGTGACTGCCAGCACGCAGACACACGAAGCAGCACCAATGGCAACCATCTGCAGCCTGCGCATCAGAACACTCCGTCCACGAGATTGCTCAGGCTGTATCCGGTCGGAAGCTGGGGAGATCCGTTGATATACAGGTCAGTCGTACCGCTCGACGTCCCCGCAATGGCGGTCGCAATTGGCGGACCACCACCACCGAAACTCAGGCTCGGGCACATGAGTCCGCTACTCGAGCCAAAACCAAGCCCCAGGTTAACGCCTGACAGACTGAGTCCACATTGGGTCGACCCCATGGCGTTCCCCCATGCGGCCTGTGCTGCCTGACAGACCTGGCCACCTATCTGGCCCTCGACGGCCTGCAGCAGGGCCGCGGGGTCAAGGCCGTTCGTGATGAGATTCAATCCGGTGCCGTTGAAAAAATTGCTCAGGCAGGACAGGCCGTTGACGCTATCCGGCTGCTTTTCATAGGCGTCGTTGGCCTGGACGCGTTCGTTTACGGCTGTTGCCGCCGCCTGGGTCAGGGCGGCGCAGCCGACGCTTCCCGTCGATGTCGTGGCGCCAGAGGCGCCTGATGACGTGGTCTGCGCATGCCCCTGTATCGATACAAGAGCGGCAGCCACTGACAACAGGACACGGAAGCGCAGACGGATCATGCGGCCTCCTGACGTCTAGCCGGACGCGTCACAGCCTCCAGCAGGGCAATCCTTTCCGGAGCAAGAAGGCGATGAAGCGCCTGGCGCCTGCTTTCCGAGATCACGCCACGTCCAAAAGGGCTGTCCGCCGACAACAGGTCCCTGCGGCCGCGCAGATAGGGGATCAGCGCGTCAAGGGAGCTGACCAGATCAGGCCATTCAGGCGGCGCAACACCAGCGAGGATGGCGTGCCAGGCCGTCCTCGCTGTCATATCATTGTCCAACATCGCAATGACGTCCTCTCCGCCCCTGATGCGCCAGATCTCGCCGAGCGCATCCAGCGCAAGGGCGACATTGGGCATCGGGGAAGAAGGTCCGGATTTCCGGACGGATGAGGGCTTGTTCATGGAACCTTCCTCGGGTGATTACGACGAAGGTGTCGGGCCATCATGCGACCGGTCAGCGAATTCGACGTCGGACCGCGACTTTATTATGACCGACATCAATGACGTCGCCCGCCTGGGCTACCGTGGTCGCCAGAACTTTGTTCCATTCCCGGCCGCCCTGCCAGTCAACAGGAACGCTGGTGTCCACGTCCGCCGCGAACACGACACGCACCCCATGCGGAACGATCTGGCGTATGGCGAAGCCAAGTGGAACCTGCTTTCCGTATCCACTGGCGATATGGAAATATCGACGGGCTGGAACATTGCCGGATGTTCGAGGATCCGTACCAGTACCCGGCAATACGCCCGGCCCTTCCTGACCAGCATCTCCCGATGGGGGTAAGGTCTCCCCGCCAGTTCTCCCCGTTGAGGGCAACATCAATGCCGACTGGGGCGGAGTGTCCGGAGAGGTTGTCTGGACCAGATGAAACGCGGCAGGTGTGACAGATATGGGGCCAGAGGCCAGCGCCATAACCACGGCAGGCATAACAGGCATATGAGTGTCTCCATCAAGCTCTCCTGACCAAAGCAGAGGCCTTTGCGACCTCAGACACCTTTTTTGCGGGCTCCAACTCGACTATCATGACGTTCCGTCACGGCTGATCCCCTGTCAGGACGCGGCCAGTCGATATCTTCTGGATGTTGGAAGTTTCTTTTGCTGAGGAAAACGCCCGCCGTGAGAGTAAACGAAAATGTCCCATGACAATGGCAAGATGCAAGCCGAGGCCTTATTTGCATCCGGCCAATTATATAGAGACATCGGGGAAATCATTTATGACAGGCGGACTGCGCTTGACTGGACGCAGGTGCACCTCGCCAAACTGGCACGGTTGAATGTATCGGTCATACGGAGCATCGAAGCCGGTCGTCCGGTTTCCCTGGAAACATTATCGGCGCTGCTACGGGTGTTTGAGATAGATCCGCGCGATATTCTTCCGCAAGGTGCACCGGAAGGAACATGGTTTGCCCATCTGAATCTGGCGGCATCCGCCACGCAGCTGAAAAAGACCATGAAGCAGTGTTCGGACTACAATCTGGCAATCCAGAAATTACGCGACATTATTGGCAATATTTCCAAAACGTTTAACCTGCCGGAAATACCGGCCAGATTGCCGATCGATCATTATTCACACAGTGTCGCCTTCACCTCGGGGGAACGGCAGGACCTCCTCGAGATATTTGGGCGCAGGATTCAGATCTTCAGGACGCTTCAGGGGGCAACAGCGAGCCAGATCGCCCATAAATCACATGTTTCCCTGACCAGCCTGAGCCTGATTGAAGCAGGGCTGAGAAATCCGAGCCTTGAAACGGTTTATCGCATTGCCGAAGGACTGTCCGTCTCCGTTTATTACCTGATCCCCGGAATACATGACGACGCAGACCTTTTGCGTTCCCTGGACATGACCGCGTGGGCAATGTCCGCGCAATCACAACTCGAAGCCCTCGCTGATCTCGAGTCCATTATTGGTCACCTCGACGATATCGCAAACCACTGACCGGGTGCATGAAGGTATGGAGACTGTCAGGAAAGGGGTCTCCTTTCTTATGGCAGCCCCTGTGCCTTGGACTGTCCATTCCAGGTGATGTGCCCCGGCTGATCACCAACGCGGACCGGAAACCGCGTCCGGAGTCATATTAGCGCGTTCTGCGCTATTTATTTCTTGACGGTTATATAACGCTTAAGAGATATTATTCCCAAAACACGCAGCCTATCCCGAAAACGCGATGACGAGGGCATACCGCCATGAAGTCAGCATCGTTCGGCCAGGTCATAAAACACGGTCTGTTTACATGGCTTCAGACCTATCCCACGCCAGAAATGATACGCGCCCTTTATGCCAGGCTGCGCGACGAGGTCCTTGTGGCGACCATGCTCACCCTGACAGTGCAGGAGGTGAAGGAGTCAGTCGCGCAATGGGCCGACCGACCCCAGAATGTTTTTTACGAAGCGCCTGCACGCAGGGGAGCATGGACAAGGACCCAGTTGCTCATCCTTGGCCAACGCTGGCTCTGTGGTGATAAAACCGCCGACATAGCTGAGATGCTTGGCCGCTCGGCCGGGAGCGTGCGTGCAAAAAGAAAGCAGCTTGGCCTGCCACCGCGCATCAGGCTCTCAAAAATACAGGCGGAGACCATACTTGCCGAAAAGCGGAGCGCCATTCCCGCAGATCCCGAAGCTGTCCTGACATGGGAACAGGCCTCCCTGCTGCCTCATGAAGCCCGGCGGGGACGGACATGGCTTGTCAGGAACAGCCTCAACAGGCTGACCCTCACAGGACATAAGGGAGGAGACAAGGTACGGTGGCACGAGGCCGCCAACATTGAAATCGCCTACCGCCATTTTGCATTTCAGAACCCGCGTGAAATTGCGCGGGACTTCCTTATTTCGGAAAGCGCGCTGAAATCCCAAAGCTGCTGGGAGCAGCTTCCGCCACGACGCGGCGCCAAAGTGCCCTGGTTCATTCACGCGAGGGCCGAATATTATATCGGCGAACACCAGTACATCCGGCGGGAATGCCTCTGCAAGAGCGGATGCTTTTTCTGGACCACCCGCAAGGGTGGTGACCGGGTCAGCAGACGATACCGCCGCAGCATTGCCGCCACGCATGGCATTGCCGCCTGAGTAGTGCCGGGAACCGTCAAAGAAAAAACGTGCTGGTCGCAAGATAGACTTCCAGCCTGCTCTCATCACCGTCGGGAAATGAGAGTAGAGTGATGACCACCTTTTTTCATGCCCCCGTAAGGGAGGCGCGCCATGCGGCTGTTTAATTCCGCAGTAACCAGGCGGCTTACCGACCCCGACTTTCAGGGGATTGTTGTAGACAGATCACTGCTGCTCAACATCGCACTGGCGGGCGTGGTCATCGTGTTCTCGGCGCACGACGCCTATATCCGTGCACACCCGCCCACACCCCTCTATTTCTACGTTGACGGCCAAAATGCTCCCCGACCGGCCGTGGCGCTCACCAGTCCGGTACTTGGCCAGGACCAGCTTCTCGGCTGGGCCGTCAAATGGGCGATCGCACCCTACAACATCAACTATCGTGATTTTCCAACCCAGATGAACACCGCGGGCGCTCACTACACGCTCAACGGATGGAACACCTTTGCAAAGTCTTTCATTACGCAGGGGAATCTGGCGAAACTCAGGGATGCAAAACTGCTCTGTTACGCGCAGCCGACACGGGCCGCGACCGTACGCGCCGAGACTGTCGTGCAGGGACACGCGCGCTACGTAATACAGTTCCCTTTCATCCAGACCTGCGAAAACGTCAACCAGCAGAATACGCAAATGCTGATGGCAACCGTGACGATTGATCGCGTGGAGGACCTGGATCACCCGGATGGACTGGCCATCGAACAGCTTGTCGTCTCGTCGGGGAGGGAGTGACAACTGTGCGAATTCTTTCTCTCTTTCCGCTGACCCTGTCCATCCTGCCACTTGCGGCACTCGCACAGCAGCCATCACAGCCCGGGCCTGCGGCAACGACACCTGCAGACGATCAGGATCAGGCAGCCGAAGATGAAGCCGAGCATGAGGCCATTCCTTTCACGCCCGAAGAAATCCTTCGACTGGGGGAACGCCTGAAGGACGTGCGTCGTGCCACGGAGCAGGTCGGTACGGAATTCGCGACCCCTAATGCGCGCCCGGCGATCCGTGTCTCCTTTGCGCCTGGTCAGCAGACAAGCCTGATCTTTACGACAAAAGGCTATCCGACCGCATTGTCCTTCGTGGACAGCACGGGACAGCCCTGGCCGATCGCATGGAATACGTCTGGCAATTCCGCCAACCCGGACGGCAGCACGAACTGTGCTTCCGGCAAAAGCGGCGCATCAGCCGGGAATCCTGCGGTTGAGACAACAGGTTTCTATACCTGCGTCCCGTTCAAGGGCTCCAATACCATCAATGTCGAACCGATGTCGCTCCAGCCCAGAGGCGGACTGCTCGTAACGCTTCAGAACGCGCCAAAGCCGGTCTCCTTCCTGCTGATCGCGGGACGTGGATCCTACGATGACAACCTGACCGTTCGCATGTCCGAGGGAGGGCCCAATGCCCGGGAGCCGGTCGACAGCCGCCCCGGAGTGCCCGCGACAGGCGAGCCCTACATGAACGCCATGCTAAGCGGCATTCCACCAGCGTCAGCCGTTCCGCTGGCCGTCGAGGGTATTTCACCCGACGACGTGCGCGCCTGGCGGATTGGAAACGAGGTCTATCTTCGCACGCGCCTTCATCTCATGACGCCCTCCTCGGACAGCATGGAGCAGGGTGAAGGGGGATACACGCTCTATGCCTTCCATGAGTCCCCCGTTGTCCTTCTCTCCGATGCGGGACGGACGGTCTCGGCCCATATCAGGGACGCACAGTGATGAAACCCAGATTCAACCAGCTGTTCAGTGATGCGTCGCGGGGCGGAAACCGGCGTCTGCTCGCAATCCTTGGGAGTATCGGCACCGTTCTGGGTGTCACGCTGCTCATCTCCACCATCCACCGTAAGGAGCTTCCACGCTCGGACCCCGGCAGGCCGCCCGCCGCCAACCCCCTGCCCGGCGGCCTGAATTCCAATCCGCGCCAGCAGGAACTCCGCGAAGATCAGATCCGCGACGAGGCAGACCGGGCACAGACTGCAGGACAATCGTATTCACCCGATATTGCACCGGGCACGCCCACCCATCCCGACGACAAGCCTCCCCCGCCCGCAGTCGCCCAGGAGGTCGGGGCGGACGTCAACCCGGCGATGGCCAAGGCCGCCGCGGCGCCAGCCCCGCACGCGCCTGAGGTCGTACCAAGCGTTCCCGTCGTACCAGTGCAGACGGATGCAGCCTTCCGCGCCGCCGTGCCACGTGACCCGCAGCTCCAGAAGGACGCCATCACCGCATACAGACATGCGATCATGGATCTTGCAGGCCGTCTTGATGGACGCTTTCCTGTCACAAATGTACTGTATGAAAAGACGGAAACCGGAAGGGAGCAGACAAAGAAACCGATGGTCTCCCCTTCAATAACTTCGGCGGCGACAGCAAATTCCCAGACGGCCCTCTCCCGCGTCCTTGTTCCTGCCGGGCGGGGGATTTACGCCCATACGGTTTCAGCAACCAACAGCGATCTCGGGGGAGAAATCATCCTGGAAGCTGATTCAGGTCCACTCGCTGGCGACAGGATGAAAGCATCCGTCAGAAGGGCCGGGGGACATCTGAACAGGCTGGTTGTCCGCGTTGATCAGGTCTTCCATAAAAATGATCCAACCCCGATCCAGGTCGAAGGTATGGTGGTTGCGCCGGACACCATGGAAGCTGCGGTGGCCTCAAGCGTTGACCAGCTATACGTTGAGCGCTTTGTTCTTCCCGCCGCAGCCGCCTTTGTCCAGGGGCTCGGGCAGGCGATCGAGATGACGTCGAACACGACCGGTTCGATCGGAGCCCTCGGCAACGTCAACTACGTCCAGTCACTGAATTTCCCGCAACAACTGGGCGTGGCGGCCGGTGCAGCGGCCTCGCAGGTCAACAGCGCGCTCATGCAGCAGATGCCGACCCAGCCGCGCGTAAATCTTGCCGCTCAGGTCAGTGTTGGCGTGATCTTCATGTCGGACGTCGTCATGAAGAAGTAAGAGACTGTTTGAAAACAACCCATTGATAAAAAATAATAAAAGTTTTTGGGTGCTGCCTTTTTTCAAAAAGGCGGCGTTCTTTCGAAGCTTTTGCAAAAAGCTTCACCAAAAACTTCCTTTAATTTTAAAATGCTATGATGTGCTGACTTTTCAAACAGTCTCTAACAGCCTGTCGGGTTGGGCATTTTGCGGCTGATAACGCCAAGGCTGACCTGGCTTATGCTGCCTGAAGCCGCGCCATTCTTTTACAGTTGTATGCGAGAGCAACGAGTGTCCATTCGGTCGTGACTTTTGCAAGGCCACGCAGGCTGAATTTTCTGAAGCCCATGATGCTTTTGATAATTCCAAAGACCGGCTCCACGGTCTGTTTTCGTCGTCTGTAAAGATCTCCGGCTTCTGTAGTTTCCAGCCTGTCCTTCATGGCAAGCCGCCAGGGTTCGGTTATCCGGCGTGGCTCCCTTTCTGCGGGCCGGGGTCGGAAGTCGTAAGGTCTGCGGGCACAGGGCCGTCCAATGGCGACCAGCGGATCAATGCCCTTTTCCCGCAGTTTCCGGACCGCCTGCCCGCTGGCGTAACCGGTATCGGCGAGCACTGTCTTTGGGAGACCGATTGTGTCTTCCATCGACAGCACCGTGTCGGCAAAGGACGGCGCATCCGCTGATGTGGCGACAACGTCGGTTGTCACGATCAACTGGCTGCCTTCGGCGCACACCACGGCCTGGGCATTGTAAGCCTGCCGGAACTCGTGGGCGTCCGAACGCCGCATGAGGCGGCTGTCGGGATCGGTCAGACTGATCTGTCGGTCGGGTGGTGGTTCATCATCGGGCGGTTTGGGCGCCCGGCCGCGACGCCCTGTTTTCGCATCATAAGCGGCTTTCTTCTTCTCGTAGGCCGGTCGCGCCGTTTCAGCCTGCGCCTTCGCATCAGCTTCCAGCCGGGCGCAGGCTTCGTCCAGCTTCGCTTTCAGCGTTTCCCGCCGGGCAAGCTCTTCCGGCAATGCCTGCGGATCTCTGTCTGTGACGTCCGCATGCTCCGCCTGGTCCATCAGTTTCGCGATATCCACAGCCAGCTGTTCGCGCAGCGCCCTGATCCGGTCGTAGCGCACCGAACGGTATTTCGATGCGTCAGCATCGATTTTCGTGCCGTCGATCGACACCACGCCCAGACGCAGCAGACCCGTCTCGCGCGCCAGAAGCAGGACCTGCGCAAATGCAGCTTCAATGGCTGTCCGGTTCGTCCGGCGGAAGGTCGCAATCGTATCATGATCCGGATGCAGGTTCGCCGCCACGAATCGCACCCCGATGTCGCGATATGTCGCCCGCTCGATCCGGCGTGAGGAAAACAACCCGTTCGCATAGCTGAAGATCAGAAGGGCCAGCATCAGGCGCGGATGATACTGCGCCTTGCCTCCCGTGCGCACTGGCACGCAGAACGCACTCATCGGAACCCGCTCAACGGCGGCTACAATGAAATGCGCCATATCATCAGCAGGAAGCCACGACTTCAGATCAGGCGGCAGAAGATACGGCTGAGACCGGTCAAACGGGATGAAGCTGCTCATCTCACCACCTTACAACTTCACCTCTTCACAGGGTACCCTAACCCGACAGGCTGCTAAGGTTTCGGGCACCGGTCGCATGATATCGACGAATTCTGCACTCTCTACCAGAAGGCAGCATTCACCATGACCTCAGCCGCAACCGCAACGACGTCCCGGGATCCGTTCAGCGCGGATCGCGGCATCGAACCTGTTCCGTTCCGCAAGCTGGGCACAATGCCCGAGCCTGACCCTTCGCCCGAGGCGGACACAATTGCCGAGCCACCCTCCCCTCACCTTCAACCTGTAACAGCAGCACCTGACAGGAACCGACCCGTTCCACATGCCATAGCCCTTTTCAGGGCGCTTCCGCGTCGCAGGCAGGTCATGATCGCGGGTACTGCCGTCGGCAGTCTGCTCTCCCTCTTCCTCGTGATGGGCATAGCAAAGAGGCAGGCGTCTCCTCTGGGCCAGGAAGTCGGAATGATTTCCGCCCCGCTGCCATCAGGCCCCAAAGCATCTCCAGCGCCGGGGAACTCACCTACATCATTGCCATCACCCCCGGCATCTCAGGTCTCGGCTACAGATGAGGATCTCAAGGCACTCCTTGCGATGAAAAAGCCGCCCCATCCCGCCGGCCCAATACCGGCTACCCCGTCGGCCGAGAACACGCCCGCGCAGAAACACGACACTGGCATCGAAAAGGCTGTTCCGACGGACGATGCGGTCCAGAAAGCAACCCGCCTGCAAGCGGCTCCCCTGACATCGGACGACCAGTTGCAGGTACTGCAGCTTGTAACAGAAGAAGCAGCACTGGTGCAGCGGACCCGCAGCGACATCGCAGCACTCCGGCAGGATCTTGACCGGCTGCGTATCGCAGATACGGCAAAGGCTTCGGATCTCAACCGCCGGATGTCGCTCCTCGAAGCCAAACGAGCCGTGGCCGACGCCGAAGCGCCCCCGTCAGATGGACCGGCCGCCACACGCGCCGCGGCCGACAAGGCACGGGCAGCTCTGGAAGCGGCGGCGGCCGAGCCGCAGCCAGCACCAACGCCGCCGCAATCTCCAGCGTCCCGGACAGCGAAAATGCGCCCGACGCCTCCTTCTCCGCCCCCGACATGGACGCCCCACTACCGGATACTTGCCGCATCTCCCCAGCTTGCCATGGTGCAGGACGACGCTGCGCCGGCCGGACAACCGCCGCAGTCCGAAATCGAAATCGGCACCGATCTCCGCGGATATGGTCGAGTGCGCGCCATCTCTCAACGCGGCACGATGTGGGTGATCCAGGCTGAACGCGGCATCATCCAGTAAGGCAAGGACACATCGACGTGCAAGGTCTGGTCAACCTCGTCAACGATCTCGCTCTCGCCATGGCCTGGCTGCTGCCAATGGCCTGCTATATTGCAGCGTGGATTGCCTTCCTGACCGGGGCATGGGGATTATGGCAGCAGCGCCAGCCCCAGAACCCGTTCGTCGGCCGTCCCTGGGTGCCCTGGATCGGGATTGTCCTGTCCGGCGTCTTCGCCACTTTTGACAGGATACTCACCAAATCCACCACCTCTGCCGGTCTCGATACGCAGGTTTCGCTGGGAGCTTCTGTCACCGGCTACACGGATGCCGCGACCGGAAGCGTCATTTCCGGGACAGGCCCAGAGGATGCCATCCTGTCAATCGTCAGTGATTTCGCCCTGTTCTTCGAAATGTTCGGCGCCTGGGCGGCGTTCATGGCGGTCGTTGCGTGGAACGCGTCGGCGACCGGAAAAACAAACCGCTCAAAACTCAGTTGCCTCATCCAGTTCGTTTTCGGCGTGATCCTCCTCAATCCCGTCAAGGAAGCAACCTGGATCCTGAGCCACTGGACAATGTCCGGCTAAAATTATGACCCAACCCGTAGCGCTGAGATTGGCCAAGGTTCGATACTTTCTTCCTGCGCCTTTTTTTGATAACCGATAAACATGATAAAATTGGGAAATAATAACCCGAAAAAGCGGGGCGCGCGCCATCTGGAGAGATGGCCACATGTGGCCGTGCGCCAGGGCATTAACCGTGCTGGAGCAATCCGCCGGCTGATCGCAAGGGAACTTGAAGCCGCCGAACGCGATGGCTGGGATGGGTAATCTTGTTCATAACGAACGGACCAAGCTGCGGGCAAACCTGCTGAATACCGCTGCGGGATCTTGCCTTTCGCTAGGTGTTCTATCTCCTTTGGCTGCGTCATTTTTTAATCTGACAGCCAACCGCGTTCCTACTCATATCGTTATCTTGGGAGTCGCTTTCTGGCTGGGAATGGCGTATTTTCTCCATCAGCGGGCACAAGCCGTTTTAGGAGGGCTTCGAGAATGACCTTTATGCAGTTCTTCGCCTTTATTGGCATGCCAATCATCATTGGCGTTCTTGGTTATGGTATTTCTAAAATGCCTATCAAGGATAATTGAGAGTTTATCGTCCGTTCCAATCAATGGTTGATCGTATGATACTTGTTTATAATTAGTATAACAGACCCATAAAATTTGAGGTCCATGCAGAAATAAGGGTGTATTCACGTTAATACCTAAACTATTCTCGATCACTTTCGCTTACTGTTCATATTTTATAGAAATTAAACAAGAAATATTTCATTATTACTAAATATTCGAGCGATTCTGGATAAAGATATATGCCCCGGATTTTTATGCTATCGGGCATACGAGGTTGATGGTGACCTGTCGAAATGGCTAAAAGTTGCGGGATGCCCGTAGTTTTCACTTTACAGCAACTACGGTAATCCCGTATTATCGTCTCATGGATAACAGGTTTGACCCCGCAAAAGACCTCGCCAACCAAAAAAAGCACAAACTGTCTCTGGCCTTTGGCGACCGTATTTTCGAGGACGATAATCACCTGATCTTGCCCACCATCCGCATTGAGGATGAGGAGGATCGCTACAAAGTGGTTGGCGTCGTGGGCGAGAAGCTGTTCACCGGTGTGTTTGTCTGGCGGGACGATCTGCCCCGCTTTATTTCCGTGAGAAGGAGCAACAAAGGTGAAGAGAGAGCATATCATTCTGCCTGCTGATCCGGCGGATTCCGAAGACCGCGCGGTATCCATCGAAGGCATGGAGCGTGGGCAAAGGGCGCGGTTGATCCGTAAAACCCGTAACGATCTCGGTCTGTCTCAGGTCGAATTTGCCAGCCGTTTCCGCGTTCCTGTCGGTACATTACGGGACTGGGAGCAGGCACGGGCGATGGCCCCCGACTTCGCTGTAGCCTACGTTCGGGTCATCGGACGGCACCCCGATCTGGTAGCTCAGGCGGTGGCCTGAGCTGCCTTCCCAACCAGCCGGGGATTCAGCCCATCAACCCCAAACGCCGGATAGCCATTTTTATACCGAAGTCATAGTGTAATGTTCGACAAGGTAGATTTTTTCGGAAAAAACATTCGCAGTCGCATGTTACTGGCCGAAGACTCCTCTGAGGGACATGCCTCCCTCTTTAACGGAGCCCTTGACCATGAACCTCTCTCGCACAAGCATCCCCGACGCGGCGCGATTGACGCGTCTTGTGACCAAACGGGTCGGATACAGCCAGCGTGCCGTCACGGCACTTGGCACATTGGCCGTCCCGATCCTCATTGCCAGCCATGCGCTGGCCCAATCCGCAACCGGCAGCGCAAACGGTATCGGGGCCCAGATGCAGGCCACCGCCCAGGAGGGGCTGACAGCGGGCGGCTTTGTCGCTGCAGCATGCATGTATGTCGCTGCCTTCATCTGCTTCATCGGCGGCGTATGGGCGGCCTGGCAGAGCCGCAACGAACAGAACCGTTCGCCCGGAAAGGTCGGTATGGCAATCGCCGGCATCGTGCTGTGCGGTCTTTTCGCAACGGGTCCGCAGTGGATCAACAAGGCTGCCAACACCGCGTCCGGTGGCTCGGCAACCGTTGGTACGCAGGCTCAGGCCTATCAGTTCACGAGCGGCGGCTAGGAACCCGATCGCAATGGCCCGTCTCACCCAGTCTTTCCGGCTGCTGCCGCGCCCATGGGATCCGTCAGCGCCAGGCGCCAGGAAGATGGGTGAGCCGGGCCTTTTCACATGTGCCTGCTGCGGCCTGATAACGCCTGGTCGCAGGTTTCCATGGCATGGTGACGGACCCGGGCCTGTCTGCGCCTTATGCAACATCCTGCAGGATCCGACCCGTCCGGCCATTGAACGCGAAGCCGTCCTGATATGGTGGCCGAAACTGCCGCAGACCCGCATCATGACCCTGACCCGCTGCGCGCATCAGGCCCTCATGCAGACGCTCGGCAATGGGCCAAACGGACAGGATTCCGTCTGGTATCGTGCAATGGACGCGATCGCGTCAGGGTCGGATACCACGATGATTCCTGCGCAATGCAAAAGCGCTCTCGCTGTGCTCCGCGCTCTGCACGCGCGAACGACCGAAGCCCGGCGGCGGCTGGAGACAACCTCTCCCCGACTGCTGGCGACTGCCCTGCTGATGGCGAACCGGGCGGACCCGCAGATCAATGAAAGCGCGACCACCCTGATGGACGGCATCCGGCTCTTCCCCCTGGGCCGTCTCTACAACGGCCCCACCGACATCTACCCGGCGCTCGTCAGGGAATGGCTTGATGCCGATCCCCAACCGGTCATGACATGACAGGATCACATCAATGGGCGGTATTCTTTCCAGTCTGCTGGCCGGCATCAGCCTCGGGCTGCGCCAGCCCCTTGCCTCATTCTGCGATGTGGAAAGTACGCACGGGGACCATCTCATCACCAAACGCGGTGAATATGTCTCCGTACTGCGCATCAATGGCCTGCGTCGCATGTGCACGCGGCAGGAAGTGGAAGCACTCGCCGAGCAGCAGCGTATAGAATTGCAGGGTCTCCTTGAAGAACGTGGCCATGCCATCGTGGGATGGTATATTTCCGATCCCGAGCGTTCAGGTATCGAGATTGACCGCCTGAGCCTCAATGGTTGCCGGTCCATAGCCCGACAGATCGGAGCGGACCTTTCGGACGTCATCGAAGAGAGGCGCCGGCGCTGGCCAAACGTCATGCGCTGGGAAGCCACCTGTTACGTCCTGTGGACCCGGCCCAGCGTGCTGACACGTGAGGACCGCAAACAGGTGGCAGAGGAGCGCCGGACCCTTGCCTCCCAATTTCCCCGCGTGGGCAATACCCAACGTTTTGCCCTGCGCTCCGATATCATGGCGGCCCGCCATGAATCGTTCATTTCACGCGTCCAGGCTGCCCTGCAGGGGTTCGACATTTCCTGCGAATTCCTTGGTCCACATCAGGCATTGCAGGTCGCGCGCGAAGCGACCTATCGTGAAACGGCGGGCTCCGCCTGGAAACCGACCCTGCTGGGTGACCGGGTCATGCCACGGCTTCCCGACGATCTGGATGACCCGCAGCCACACCCGCAGGGCCTGCTCTGGCCGGCGATCCGGGACCAGATCTTCAATGCCGACGCCGAAACGAAAGGCGGGCAACTCGTGACCGTGGGGGATTATACATACGCCCCGGTCGACATGACGATTGGCCCAGAGGATCCGCGCCCGTTTTCCGAACTGTCCAGCGTACTCGGCCGCAAGAGACTGCCATGGCGCAGCGCCATGATCCTAGAGGGTGGTGGCCGCGCCGCCTTCGGCTTCAAGGAAGCCGGAGCCGGGTTTCTGGCGATGTTCCCCGGAAATAGCGACATTCGACGGGCGTTTGCCGCACTCAAGCTCGAGCGCCAGAAAAACAACCATAATTCCGTGCGGATGCGCATGACCGCCACAACCTGGGCTCCGGTTGGAGCAGAGGCGAAGCTGCGACGGCAGGCGTCGGACCTCTCCCAGGCGATTGATGCGTGGGGCAACAGCAAGACAACTCGGATTTCCGGCGATCCGCTGGAAGCGGCCATGGGTTCTGTCCCTGCCCTGGCGCTCGGTTCGACTGCGACCTCATCGCTCGCCCTTGTCGGTGACGCGTTCTCCATGATGCCGTGGGCACGCAGTGCATCACCGTGGCAGAGAGGATCCATCCTCTTCCGCAAACCCGATGGTTCAATCTGGCCCTACGATCCGACCGGGGGCGGGCTACGCCCATCCGTCGTAGACATTATCGTAGCCCCGCCTGGCGGCGGAAAATCCGTTCTGGCCAATACCATTCTGCTGGGCTTGATCCTCAGCAGCGCCGCGATCAGCAGCCATGGCACCAAGCTCCCCTATATCGGCAAGCTCGATATAGGGCCGTCCTCGCGCGGACTGATCGAGATGCTGCGCAACGCGCTTGGCCCCGAACGCCAGCACGAGGCGGTTTACGTCAAAATGCAGGCAATCCCGGGCTTCGAGGTCAATGTCTTCGATACCCAGGTCGGACTGGAATATCCCCTGCCACTCGAGCGCGTTTTCCTGCAGAATTTCATCTCGCTCCTTGCCACGCCGCTGGATGGCAGGCCTTGGGAGGGCATGGACCACCTGGTAGAGGACGTGATTGATGAAGCCTACCGCCTCTGTACCGGGGTGCAGGGGAGCACGCCTAAAATCTACACGCCAGGGATCGAGCCGGATGTCGATGCCGCAATAACATCGCTGGGCATAAGCCTGCCCCACCATGCGGGAGAGGACGATCCGACATGGTGGCGGGATGTCGTCGATGCCCTTGTCAGTCTCAGGGAGTACCGCCTCGCAGGTTTTGCCCAGCGTCATGCCATACCGGTCCTGCAGGATCTGCTGATTGCGGCCCGCAGCCCGGAAATCGAAAAACGCTATTCCAAGATCACCCTGGAAACTGGTGAAAGCCTGATCGACACGTTTGATCGCTACATCATGAACGTGATCAAGAATTTTCCCATGCTGGCGTCCCCGACAAGGCTGGATATGGGGGATGCGCGCGTGATCGTTCTCGATCTTGCCGAGGTGGCACCTTCCGGCTCTCCCGCAGCCAACCGCCAGACGGCACTCATGTATATGCTTGGCCGCCATATCCTGGCCCGGAATTTCTTTCTGCATCCCGATTATGCGGACGACCCGCATATGCCCCCGTCCATGCGGGACTATCATCTCGCCCGTTTCACGGAGATGTACGAAACGACGAAACGTGTCGACTTCGATGAGTGGCACCGCACCGAACCCGCGCCCCAGGTAGACAAGCAGGCTGTGCGCGACGGCCGCGAGGGACGCAAGCACAACGTCCAGCTCGCCTTCATTTCACAGAACCATACCGATTTCAGCGAGGACCTCTACAAGATATCAACCGCCCGATGGGTCCTCAAATGCGGTGATCAGGAGACGGCAGACAGCCTTATCCGACGCTTCAAGCTGTCCGATGCCAGCGCCTATGTCATCCGCAACGCGCTGCCGGGTCCGGGAAAGAATGGTGCGCCGTTCTTCGTGGACATGTCGGCCGGAGAAGCAAAGTATGAACAGCTTCTGGTGAACGTCCTGGGGCCAATCGAACTCTGGTCTTTCTCGACGACGCCTGGCGACACGGCGCTCCGTTCGCGCCTTTACAAACGGATCCACTTTGCCCGCGCCCTGCGGATGCTCGCCACCGTATTTCCCTCGGGAACAGCAAATAGCGAGATCGAACGCAGAAAAAGCGAGCGCATGAATGTTTTCGGTCTCGCGACCGATGAAGCATTTGCCAGCGTTCTGGATGAACTGGCGGATGAGATCGTGGAAGGTAGAGGCGTGGCCGCAGGATTGTATGAAACCCTGCGCGCCATTGATGAACAATCGGAACTCGAATTTACCACTGGGTAGAAAGTGACCGATATTCGCCTGACTGCCTCACGTCTTGAATGTTACAGCGATGTTGAAGCAAACGCCGATTACGATATTGGCGCTGAAATCAGGCATCAGAACGAAGCACCGTCCAGATCAATAACACCCGTTCTCCCATGCGCGGCCTTATCCTTGTCCTGCTGCCTGCGTAACGTGGTCGCGGAAGCTCGGCCTCGACGAGGCTGACGTTCAGCAGTCAACGCCAGTCCCAGATCGTCCATGCGGATATCAATCAGGTCGGCCAGAGTGCCGATCCCAACACCGGAATCTCCCTTTTCCAGGCGCGCGCCACGAAGGTCATGGCCAAGTTGTTCAAGAGCCAAGCGAAATTTGGGTGAGCCCATGACTATAATTCATATCTGACATACAACACGCCTTATACCGTCATATATGACCTTCTGCGAACTCTGGCACCCGCCTTTTACGGCACCCTTCCTACCAGCAGTCGGCTCCTCGCGTAGAAAACGGTGTTCGCACTCCCCGCCATAGTGCAGGTGCGTATAAAAAAGAGCGCAGATCCGCCCCCCTGCTTCGGGCGCAGCATCGGTCTTCAAGGTACCAAATTTGCCTTCAATGCTGCCCCAGGCCCTGTTCGTTCCCATGTTGCCCAAAGCCCTTACGCGTGCCTCAATCGACTTCGAACTCGCCACCTCACAAGTGGTGTTAGGCGTCGCCTGCTGCATCACCCGTCACGGAACGATCACCGCTACTCACCATCATTGACTAGGTAGGATATCTATATATATATCTATCTATCATATCCCAGGAGGAAATCATGGTCGCAGTCCCAAATCGAGAAATCACGAACACCGGCATTAAGCCGATAACTGGCTCTGTTCGTGAAATTCGCGAAAGTCTGCAGGATACAGACAACAATCAATTCGTTGTGTTTCAACTTGCACATGCCAATAAAAGCACCGCATCGGCATTTGCAGAGGCCGTTCGGCTTATTGCTCCCCTGATCATTGATCGGCTTGCCATTCATAAAACAGCGACCCTCAAGAAGCTTGTTGATGCACTTGTTCCGGCTGCGTCTCCTCCCGAGCACCTCATTACTGAGGCACGCATGAACGCAGATGCTCGGCAAACGGTTCTTGAGAGCGCAGAGTGGATCAGCGCTGTTCGACTATCTGAAATTGCAGGTTTCAAAGGCCAAAATGCCAGCGCCCAGCCAAACAAATGGAAACGCGAAGGAAAAGTTTTTGCTTTGCGACATGACGGGAATGATCTGTATCCGGCGTATGCACTCGACCGCGACATGCAATACCGCCCAATCAAGGGACTTGTCCCAATTCTAAAGGTGTTCAAAGGCAAACTGGATGCATGGGACATTGCAATCTGGTTTGCGTCAGCAAACAGCTTTCTTGGCGGCACGGCTCCTAAGGATTTACTTAAAAGTGCGCCAGAGCGCGTCTTAGCGGCAGCAGAAGACGAAATTGCAGGTGTGCTCCATGGTTAAACCGAGGCGGCCAACTCAGCCAAAGTCTCGTAGCACCGCGCATTCCGGTACAACGAAGATATCCACATCTCGCGCAAAACCGAAGACGACAGAGTCACCGTCGACCCCGCCTGTCGCCGTCACAGCAACGTCCCGCACAATCGCGCGTCCCCCTCCAGACCTTAATGCTCTCGTAAAAAAAACGATTTGGTCGGCAGACAAGACAATCCACCGCATCCATCCTGAGACTTACGGAGCAAATACGTTCAATCCTGGTCCCCAAGGAAATGCCCGATTTAGCCCGATCATTGATGCAAATGGTATATCCATTCCGACCATTTATGGCGGCACGACGTTAGAATGTGCAGCCATGGAGACCGTCTTCCATGATGTTCCCCATGAGCCAGGACTGAAGACCGTTGCAAAGCGAAAGCTAAAAAACCATCAATATTCACAACTTCAGTCCTCGACTGACCTCACGCTTGCAGATCTTAGCAGCACAGCCTTGCGCAAGCTCGGTATTCCACGTGTTGATCTCATTGAGACTGATAAGGATATATATCCTCAAACGCGCAAGTGGGCCGAAGCCATTCACGCTCAGTGCCCAGACGTTCAAGGTTTAGAGTGGGTGTCGCGTCAGGACGACCGTGCGCGCGCTATCATCCTATTTGGAGATCGCTTGCCACCAGATCCATTGAGCAGTATTGCACCTTCGGTCGATATCGTGGAAAATGAAGACACTTATGCGGCTCTAGTCGAGTTAGCCGAGACCATCGGTGTCCAGATCACTGGGAAGTAATATCATTCTTTTGCCGATTCAGTTCCAGTCTCTATGGCATCAAAAATACCCATCTCGGCCAATGCACCAGCCGCCCGCCGGAAACTACGGACCGGATATGGACGCCCAGGTTTGGGATAAGCCTCCGTGTAAGCAATAGCAGATTCAATCTGTTCCTCGGTCAGGGTCGGATAGTCCGCTTTGATCTCCTTGATTGTCTGTCCCTGTGCGAGGGCAGCAACACGATAAGCAGATATATCCGTTCCCTTGATAACAGGATCAGTCCCATCCTCCTCTAATATATTTTTCTTGGCATCGAGGAGTTTCTTGTATTTGGATAGAGAGTTACGCTGAATTTCGGTAATATTGGCTTTAAAAGGACCAAAGCTTACGGTTCTGGCTTTTGCTTCATTTTTTTTGAAGGCCTGATATAGCTTCCGACGCCCCATCGGAGTTAGATCCGCATGCATCTGCTTTTCAAGCGCCAGAAACAACAACTCCGAGAGGCCGATCTTTCGTACCCGCCTACGCCCTTTCTCCACACCGTGAACCGGCATGCCCTCTTCCGGCTCGCTGATCTTCTCTACTTCCCCACGATCAATCGCCCGGTTGATATCCTTTTCTGACATACCGATTAGAAACTGCGCTTCGCGTGGGGTAACGGGCTGGATTTCTATCATGTGCGTCTCCAATTGATCCCATAATAGGGAATAATTAGGATATATCAAGTCGTACTAAGCGCCTGCCATGACCCTGCGGGTCAATTTAGCGAAAGCAAATTCCAAAGAAGACCCAAATCTGCTCTCGGGGCCTGCATGAAATAAAAAGCAACGCAGCCAATTTTTGCTGTAGCAGTCGCAAGATGATCTTCGAAGCTTCTCCCATCATCCGGAGAAGCTCATGAAACATTCTCTGCTCATTTTTCTTTTGTCCATGGCGCTCAACGCCTGTGCGCAGAGCCTGTCGTCACCTTCTCCCATTGCGACGACCGGCATGGCCAATCCTGAACTGGCCTTGCAGCGGTCAATAGCAGAGACCACGACTGATCTTCGGGAACTTGGCAGCATCCGCCCGTCTCCGGTCGTTGCATCTACCAACCAACCCCCGCTCCCCGATGACCTGACCCGCCGGATCTGGTTCGTGTGGGACGGCCCGCTGGGCAAGGCCGTCGCAAAACTTGGCCAGGAGATTGGCTATAGCGTGACTGTCACCGGCCATCCCCGAGCAATGCGCGTCGCGACCAACAGCGTTGCCGCCGTGGTGGATATCCTTCGGACATTGGGCGATCAGGCCGGAGATCAGGCCATGGTCTCGGTAGACCCGCTTCACCACGCGATAACGGTGGCCTGGCATGCGTAAGATGGCGCTCTTTCTATCTTCGGCCATCGTCGTGACGGCCGCAGGCAGCCCGACCCATGCGGCGTCTGTCTCCACGGGGAAGGTTGTCATTGAGGAGGGGCAGCACGTCCGGCTACCGACATCGTCTCCATCCCCGCCATCGGCCCGCAGCGGCACATTGGTCCCGGAGCCACAGCCGCCCCAGCCGGGTGCGGATCAGGTGGACGGGGCTGACCCCGCCCTTGCCAATCCCATCAATAAACCGGTGACAGGAGCCTCAACGCTCGACGAGGTGGTCGGCGGCGAAGCGCCCCCCTCTCTTGAGGCCCTTGAGAACACCCGCCCCAATGACGAGCCAGGCGATGACCTGAAACCCGGTCGAAGCGTCCAGCTTCGGGAAGCCGCGCATATTTACGGCGCGCAGGGCGGTCTGGCCGCCCGGGCATTCGCCATCAACGAGATGCTGCGGCGCCATGAGGAGACACTCGACGCCACTTATGATTTCCGGTCGATCGTGCTTCCGATCGGGAGTGGCCAGACCCTCATGCAGCCTCCCATCGTCACCGAGGCACAGATGGCCTTTGCGCTCAATGACACCGGCCAGGTGGCGCACGAGACAGAATGTGTTTTCGAGATCACCCGGGAGGCACAACTGACATCCGCGCCCCCGGACTGGCGCACGTATCTCGTCCGGACATGGGGCAAACCGCATCACCCGGTAGCCGCGGCCCTGCCCCGCACAAAGGCGGAAGTGTCACACTGGAACCAGTGGGTGGCGGAAGGCTGGGCAGATGGAGAAAAGCAGGCGACCGAAATCTTCCTCTCCGATCTGTCGCGCCTGCAGCGCGACATTACCGGCATGGCCCGCTACCGGGTGCTGCTGAACGCCGGGCGCGTCGAAGAACCACGCGTCGTGTTCGAGCACCAGGACGCCGTGGGAGGAGGAGACACCCTCCACCTCAATGACCGCACGATCCGGATCGCGAGCCAGCCGGGGCTTCAGGGCCACGTCCGGCGCGGAAGCGACTACGGTTATCCGGAGCATTGCCGATGAATATCACCATCCCCGTCACGACCGACGAACGCTGGCCGGATGAAGGCAGGAAAGGGTTTGCCTGGGTCGAGGAGCGACGGCGTAACGCGCCGGGGCTGGACTCCCTCCTTCGCTGGGCGCATGGCCTCGGCGCCTCGCGCATCGACATCAAGACCGGCCATCCGGTCACGATCAAGGTGCACGGCGTGATCCGCTACGCCACATGTAAAGCGACGGACTCCCTCGCGCTGGCGGATATCGTCGGCCATGTCTATGCCTCTGACGGGATGGCCATGCTTGGTGTCGGCCATATCCTCGATACGGCCTACAGCGTGGCACTGGACCGCAAGGTCAATCTGCGTTTCCGGATCAATCTTTCACCCATTTCGGTCAAGCGGGGCAGCGGCGTCCACATCGTCATGCGTCCGATCCCCGCGCGTCCCGCAAGCCTTGACCAGCAGATGGTCGAACAGGAAATCCGGGACACGAACAGGCTCAAAAGCGGCATGGTCCTGTTTGGTGGGGCAACCGGTTCCGGAAAGACCACGTTGCAATTCGGGCTTGCCATCGAAAAACTCATGGACCCGACCGTGTATTGCGACATGGCAACTGGCGAGGAGCCCATCGAGTTCCTGCTGGACGACCTGCGACCGCCTTCAGGCTCGCGGATCAGCCAGACGGAGATCCGCCCTCCTACCCTGACTTTTCCCACGTTCACCCGCAGCCTGACACGCCGCGAGATGAGCGATGGCATCATCACGGAATGTCGGGACGGCGAGACCATGAATGCAGCCATCAATATCGCCATGATGGGCGGTATCCTGGGCACGACGCTGCATGCAGACAGCGTCTCCCTCATGATCCAGCGCGCGATCGCGCTCTGTCCGCCCTCGGAACGTGACAACCTCGTCTCGGCCCTCGCTCAGGCGCTCCGGTTCTGCATCAACCAGCGCCTTGTGCCCCGCAAGGGCGGCGGGCGTGTTGCGATCCGCGAATTCCTCACCTTCGATCGTGATCTGCGCCGCAAGCTGACCCGGACCGAGCCAACAGACTGGCCGGACGTCGTGGCCGACGCGGTCGAGGCGCAGGGCCAGTCTTTCGGAAAGGCCATCCGCAAACTGCTTGATGCCGATCTGATCACCGAAGACACCGCTCTGGCGGAAGAAAGGAGAGACGCGTGATGTGGCGTGCAACGGCCTATCCTGTCCGGGTTTTCATTCTCGATGCCCGCAGCTGTTTTCCCATTCTCATCTCCGTGACACACTGGAGCCTCACCACCCTGCTGATCGGGGTCTTCGGCGTGGTGTTTTTCGGCACGATCTCGTTTTTCGGGCTGACGCTGCCGGCCGCGATACGCTCCATGCGACGCTTCCTCATCGGGCCGGTCCGCACCGCCCTGCCGACATGGCAAAGGAGGCGGTTCTCATGAGCGCGATCGACCTGGCGGCGATCAGTGCGGCGCAGACACGGCTTCTGGCCAAAATCGGCAAGCCGATTGAACTGCTGGACCGTGGCACCGGAAAACGGGTGGTCGTATCACCGGCTGACGCGGCACACCCTGAAGCCTATCTGCCCATTTTCCTGATCAGTGCCGAAGCCCTGTGGCTGGAACTGACGGGAACGGGCTTTGCCCTTGATGTCAGCAGGACGCCCGACAGCGCGCTCGGCTATGCCGTCCGCAAGGTGCGCGCCGGTTCATTTACGGTCGTGATGTTATGTCTGATCGATGTCACGATGAGGCTTGCGGAGATGGACGACGCGCTGGTCCTCAATCATCTGATCGACTTCTGGGGCGAAGCCCATGGTCGGATTGCCGATGTCGCGCCGACCTTGCAGGGGGCGACATGATCCCCCGCCTCGCTCTGGCGGCACTCGGGGCGTTTCCCTTTTTTGTCGCCAGCACGACCGCCCGCGCCGCGAGCATCGAAGAAAATGGCCGCCAGATTGCAGCGTGTCTGGAGGCTTCGGCAAAAATCTCCGGTGTGCCCCGTGGCGTGCTGCTCGTCCTCCTCTATGTCGAGGCAGGTCGTCCCGGAATGGTCAGCCCGAACAGTAACGGCACGGCGGATCTCGGGCCGATGCAGGTCAACACGACATGGGTCGGCCGCATCGCAAAGCGATGGCACAGCACGCCAGCGCAAACCTATGCGGCGCTGCGCGACAGTTCGTGCGCCAATATCGAGGCAGGCGCCTGGATCCTTGGTCAGGCGATGCACGAGGCACACGGCGACCTCTGGCAGGCCGTGGCATTCTATCACTCTCATACCCCACGCCATGGCAACGCCTATCTCCGGCGTTTCTACGACATCGCCCTCACGATGATGGCCAGAAGCCGCAGGGACGATCGCTCATGAGCACGAGCCGCGTCCCATGGTCATCCAGCGATGACTATCTGCTCTTTTCCTCGATCATCATCATCGTCGGGGTCCTGCTGTTCAGCTACATGGCCTGGAGCCTGTGGCATACGCAGATCACGGCCTTCTATCTGCGGGTCATGCTGGGGCAGATCAACCTGCTGCATACGTCTAATCCCGACCTGATGCGCCTGCGTTTCCAGTTGCAGGCCGCGCAATATCGACCGGACCTGGTGCGGGCGATCCAGCTTTATTATGGCCTTGCGATCCTGGGCAATGCCCTGAAATGGCCGGTGGCCATCGTGATTGCGCTCCTGGGCGGGTTATGCATGTGGCGTGCTGCCCCCGGCCGTTTTGCAAAAGCGCTCGATCTGGAAGGTCTGATTGCGGTCCAGGCAGAAATGTTTCCGACACTGAGAGGCTTCGTCCGACGCCGACTGGACAGGCTTGTAACGCCCACGGATGGCATCCCCCTGCCCGCGGACCCGGCCCTGACACGTGCCGAATGGGGCGCGCGCTTCGCTGTCGATGCACAGGACCGCTACAGTGAAACCGGTGCGCTCGAAGCGTTCACGCGCCAGCTGGGCCGTCACTGGTCCAGCATCCACGCCGCGTCCCCTGTCGAACAGGTGCTTCTCGTTGCCTTTGCGATGCACTACCTCCAGAGGCGCCGGGAAGCCCTCGCCCTGCTTGGTGAACTCTCTGCCGGCCTGGCCGACGCCGGCCTTGATGGTCCGCATGGTCCGCTGGCGCCGCTCACGGTGCCAGAGTCCGTTATGCGCAGCGCCCGCTCTGCCCTGCAGGACAAGGAAATCACAAACTGTATCGATACGGTCTGCGAGCGCAGCGGATGGAGCGTGACCGCGCTCATGACCCTGCTGCACGAGGCCCGGCGTCAGGCGGGCGTACTGGCACCCTCCTCATTCGCCATCGTGAAGCTTATCGACCGATCATTATGGTACGCGCTGCACTCACTCGGCTTTCCTGCTGAAATCCCGGCCGAAGACCTTCATCCCAATCCCCGCATCGAGGCCGCCGGCGCGCGTGCGCACTGGAGCGAAGAGCGGCGCTACCAGCGTCCGATCTACATCCCTGCGGTTGAAAACGCACTCGCCATCCTGCGCCCGATGCCCGAAGCATAAGGATCTTCCCGTGACCCGTATCATCCTCCACGCTGATGGCCGGGCGCCCATCACCATTGAACTCGACGGGACAGGCTTACAGCCCCTCCATCTCCATCTCGGATCTGATTTCGGGCAGACGGAGACGAGCGATGCGGCACCGACTTTACCAGAAGCGGCAGCAGCACGGCGCGGGCGCCTGAAAAAGGCGTTGCCCGCGCTCATCGCCGGGGGGCTGGCCGCCATCCTGATCATCGGCACACGTCAGGCCATGGTTTCCGACCGCGCCGTTCCCGACACCGGGCCCGCTGGCATGCTACGGCCGCCTGCAATTCTACCCCCACTCTCCGGCTCGCCCATGACGGACGAAGGCGCGCCAGGGGTCCGCTCAACCTATGTCCCGGGCGCGCGCATGCCGGTCGATGGGAATGTGGTCGGCAATCCCGACGGTCACCCGGCGAGCGCGGAAATTGATGCCGCACGACGCATCATGACGCAGCGGCCTGTCGTCACTTATCCGCAACCCCCAGGTAGCGCGCAGACAGCGCCGACGGCGCCGGTTTCCCCCACGGCACCAACCGCTCCCGTGGCGCCCACGATCGACACGGGAAAATCTCCTTTCGGGCTGGAAGACTGAAGCATGGTGAAGCGCGAGATTGGCGGACCGCAGGTCCACCAGCAACTGAAACACGGCTCCACCTATCGCGACACGCGTCCCTTCACGGTCCGGATCGCCGAAGAACTGCAATCCAGCAGTTCCGGGTTCGCCCTGATGATTCTGGCAGGGCTCAGCGTGCTGGCTCCCGCGATCGTCGGGATCACCTTTCCCCTCGCCCTCTGCCTGACGCTCTGGGTCATGACCCGCCAGCCCGTGCTGCCTTTTCATCTGCCCAGGTATTGCGGACTGAAAGACAAACACGATCTTGATCCCAAAACCCGTCGGCCGCGGGCGGCGGCAGGCATCATATATCTTGGAACGGACGGACTGACCGGCCAGCAACTCTGGCTTTCATCCGACGCGGGGCGCCAGCACGCCGCCGTGCCCGGCACAACGGGTGCAGGCAAAACGACATCCGCCATCTCCCTGCTGGCCAATCCTCTCGCGCACGGATCCGGGTTCATCCTGATCGACGGCAAGGGTGACAACACGGTCCACGGCGATGTGCTGGCGCTCGCCCGCCGCTTCGGGCTGGACGACCAGGTTCTCAATCTCAACTTTCTGACCGCAAGCGGCATCCGCCAGTCCAATACGTTCAATCCGTTTGCAACCGGCAATGCCGACGCCATCCGTGAAATGCTGGTCAGCCAGCTTGGTGAGCCGTCCAGCAACGACGCCAACGGCGTCTTTCGGGACCGTGCCGTTGGCCTTGCCGGCACGATCGCCCCCGTGCTGACCTGGATGCGCGACACCCACGGCGTGCCGATCAACATCGAGACCATGCGCTACGCCATGGAACTGCGCTGGATCGGCACGCTGGCCCGGCATCGCGTATTCCTGATCCGCAACCCCGGCTCCGATCACCCCATCGAGATCAGCGTTCCAGAAATTCCCGATGATATCCTCTATCCGGCCCAGGCCTATCTGGGCGAACTGCCGGGGTATGATTCCTCGTTGGCGTGGAATGAGCAGAAAGAAAACAAACCGAGCGAGCAGCATGGCTACGCCAAGATGTATTTCACCCGGGTCTTCACGCAGCTTGGCGTCAGTCTCGGGCACATCTTCCGCGCGCAGATCCCTGATATCGACATGCGCGATGTGGTGCTGAATCGCCGCATTCTCGTCGTCACGCTGCCCGCGCTGGAGAATTCCTCGGATACGCTGGCCGGACTGGGCAAGATCGTGGTCGCTGCCGGTCGCGGCGTCATGGCCCAGCTTCTTGGCGCCCGCCTTGACGGCCCCGCCGAGCAGGTCTTCAAGCTCAAGGCAGGCAGCGGCGACGCGCCGTTCCATTTTTTCTACGACGAACTCTCCGCCTACGTCACGGACGGCATGGACCGGCAGTTGGCCATGGGACGCGGCCTGAACTGCATGTTCTGGCTGGGGTTTCAGGATCTTCCGGGTCTCACGACACGCATCGGCGACAAAGCCTTTACCCTGCTCGGCAACGCCAACCTCACCCACGCCATGCGCCTGCAGGATGCCATGCGCACGCGCGAGTGGATCGAAAAGCAGTCCGATCGGATCGAGGTCAGTCAGGCCACGCATTTTGAAGGCAACTCCGCGGGAAGTTACCGGGAAGGACGGGGTGCCGAAGTCCGGGAAGTCGCCCGTATTCCCTGGGCAGACCTTCAGTCACTCATCGAGGGCGAGGCCATAACGATGTATGCCGGTCGCATCGTCCATTCGAAGACGTTCTTTGCCGCCGTCAATGGGCGGTCAGGCGCGATCCGCATGGCCCAGCCGGTCATGCTTGCAGCGCCGCTGGACCTGAATCGGGTGCCCCCGGACCAGCAGTTGCTCGCCCTCCTCGCGACGATCGAAGGCGGCCTGTTTCAGTCTGAACTGACCACGGTACACGACGAGCCGGATGTTCGCGCACTCCAAGAAGCAGTCGACCGCCTCGGTCCAGGTTCTCAAGACATCCTGCGCAATTTTGCACAGATTGGTGCAGCAGTCGCCGCCGCACCACGCCGGGTTGCGACCGCCAATGACGCTGAAGAGAATGAGCACGCAGCCGGAACAGACATGCTGACACCATTTTCCTATATGCTGCGTGACGCTGCCTCCATCCCGAAACCCGGTTTTCAGACACCGCCCCGCACCATACCTCCCATCGACGGTCACCTGCTTGGACGCCTGGAGGCTATTGAACGCCGCGTGGACCGGCAGCCTGGTGTAGCCCGGCGTCAGGCACTGCTTCTATTGGGTGTCAGGGACGCGATGACAAAAGGCGCACCGAAGGAGGGCGCTGCCAGCACCGGGATGACCGAGAAGGAAATCCTCGCCCAGATCAGGATATTGCGAGAAAAAACCTCGGCATGACCGGCACGATCATCATCCTTCCCGGCGGGGAAAGGTTCCAGCTCGAATGGCGCCGGACCGACCCGGAGCGGTGGGAACGCCGCCTGAAGGCAAAATATGATGAGAGCCGGAGCGCGGAGCGTTCTGACAAGGCGCGATGCCTATGCCAGCATCGCGGCGCCGTACTACCTCTACAGATCCGTTACCGGGCGGACAGTCACAGTTATCACCTCGCCGTCTGGCCAAATGAAGGGCCGCTGCATGAAAAGACATGCTCGTTCTACAAGCCTGATCCGGAGAAAAGTGGGCGCGCCAGCTATGTAAATAGCGTAATTCGCGAGGGTGAGGATGGGGATGTCGCTGTGACTCTGTCGATCGGCCTGCGCCGCAAGGGACCACCCCGGCCAGTCGATGACACGCCGCTGCCTGCTTCAGATCGGCCCGGACAGGCGCGACAGCGCCGGATGACGCCTCTCGGGCTGCTCCATCTCCTGTGGGAGCGGGCGGGGCTGACCGAATGGCGGCCACAATTCGCTGGACACCGCACACCGACGGTCGCCCTGGGCCGGATCGCCTCTGCCGGAACCCGGATCCGGGCGCAGGGCAGACTGATCTCCGATCTTCTCTGTCCTGTTGCCCCAGGGCATGAAAAGTTCGGACGGCGTCTCCATGCCGTTGTCAGGACAGAAGGACCGGAAAACCATCTGTTCCTGATCGGGTTCGTGGAGGCTCTGGAACCAGATCCCAGGGGCAATTTCACGATGGCCCTGAGCGGTCAGCGCAACGGTTACCGCTGCTTTCTGACAGTGCCTGCTGCCGAGAGGAACCGTCTTGTCCGGTCGCACCAACTGGCGGCAGCCACACTCGCCCTGCCCGAAGCGGCGCGGCAGGCACATGTTGTGGCGTTGCTCTATGTGACGGCACGAAACATCGGAACGCCCAATAGCCGATGGAAGGGCTGGATCCAGGCGGAAGTCAGGACCGGTGCCCTGATGACCGTCTCTCGCAGCATGCTTCCTTTCGAAAGCGGCCATGAACTGGCGGTAGCCGATGCCCTCGTGGCAGCGGGACGCGCATTCGAAAAACCACTGCGTTTCGACGCGGAACGGGATCTCGTTTTCCCGGATTTCATCCTGCAGGACACGGCGCGGAATGACGGATATCCAATGGAAGTTTTCGGTCGCACGGACGAGGCCTACACTACCAGACGAGCCGAAAAGGAAAATTACTACGACGCGACCTTCGGAGCGGGTGGATGGTGGTCATGGGATGCGACAACAGGGAGCCGGATGCCGCCTTTTCCATCAGGCAGGCTGAGATAAAACAGGGTGACTTCTTCACTTGGCTGCCTTAATATGTAGCACCATGAAGCTGAACTCCCATCAGGTTGCTCTGGCAGCAATAAGAAAGCAAACCCTTGCGAACACGAAGAGCAAGCGGACAGCCCATGCGGCTTTGCTGCGAATGGGGATTATCGATAGCAAAGGCGCGGTTACCAAAGAGTACACGCGTGACCCACGCATTGAGGGCATGCTTAAAGCGTAACTGCGTTGACAGCTCTTCATACATCTTTTGTACTCGGTTATCATGGTTGTTCTGAAGAGGTCGGCCGGAACCTGATTAACGGAGAAAGCGCACCAACTCCGTCGGAGACCGACTACGATTGGCTTGGACCGGGTTTCTATGTCTGGGAGTCCGACCCGTTACGTGCGCAAGAATGGGCATATCAGAAACAGCGCAGGGATTCCGGTTTCAAACCGTTCGTTATTGGCCTGGTCGTAGATCTGGGCAACTGTCTTGATTTAACGACACGCGAAGACCTGGAGATGCTCAAGACCGCCTATGAAGGCCTGCGAGAGACATTAAGCACGGATGATATACCGATGCCAGTGAACCGTGATTCCCGGCACGACGTAAATAGTGATAAACTTTTTCGTAACCTCGACTGCGCTGTTATCAGGTATCTTCACGATTCTATTGAAGCCACAGGGTCTCATCTCGCACCTTATGATACGGTGCGCGGCCTTTTCCAGGAAGGCGGCGAACTCTATCCCGGTAGCGCCTTCCGGGAAAAGACACACACGCAGATCGCAATCCGCAATCTGGATTGTATAAAAGGAATCTTTCGTCTGCCGGACTCTAGCGTCGGGATATAAGGTAGACAACCGTCTGTTCATCATCATGACTAAATCAAAAGAACAGCCACGCCGCCTCGTCTGACGGCGCGCTCCGCTTTTGGTGGATGGCCTTCTTTCTGCCCCGACGCTTCTCCTGCGACCTCTCTGGCAATGCCGGTTCCGTTGCCCATATCATCAAATTCTGTCGCAGCAGAGTTTATGTCTCGCCCCAATCCGATTTCTCGTGCAAGTTCCGATCTGCGCACTGTGTAATTGGGAGCGACCATAGGATAATGAGACGGAAGTCCCCACTTCCGCCGATATTCTTCAAGCGTCACGCCATAGGATGTTGATTTTCACTGAGAACTGATGGTGTGGACGGCTCGCAGTGGTCCTGAGAGGATGCTGAAGAGTTGACTGTCCAGTGGAGGAAACCATCACGCCGCAGTTGATCCGTACCATCAGTTCTCAGTGAAAATCAACGCCGTGAGGGCGCTTCAGCGAATGGGAATTATTGATCACAAAGACGAAGTGACGAAAGCATACGCGTGGCCACGGCTGTCCATATATATTTTTTTACACAAGGCACCGTTTATATGCGATTTTAAGCATCAATAAACGGTTTTGGACAACTCAGCAGGAATCTAATTCCAATGGCGGACCCGATTGGCGGCATGTGGCTCGCACTGAAATATGATGCAGAGCCATTCGGTGGACTGGCTGTCAAAAGCCAGCTTGGCAGTCGCCGGTCGAGCAGTCATCATAATTTATACAGCATCGAGACATATCCCGAAAACATGCGTCCGGCCGACACGGCGGCCGCGCATCTGCAGTTTCATCTGCGACACGAACCCACCAGCCTGGAGTTACTGGCGCGCGTCTTTGCGAAGACCGGACCGGGTTTTGTCCAGGAGTGGATAAACAATGCACCGACCGGACAATATGCCAGACGGGCGTCATTTCTCTTTGAGTTCGTCACCGGACAAACGCTCGTGCCGCCAGTCGACCTCGGCGGCAACTACGTCTTCGCACTGGACGCATCTTTTCAGGTAACAGCTTCTCCGGACAAGACGAGCAACGTCAGCAGATGGCGCGTCCGTGACAACATGCCCGGGAACCGCTTTTTTTGCCCCTTTATCCCGCTTTCCAGTCAACTCAAGACGGCTGCGGAGATGGACGTGTCTGCCGGTTACGATGAACTGGTGCAGGAGTTCGGCGAGAGCATGCTTGCCCGGGCCGCAGTGTGGCTGACAAACCGGGAAAGCAAGGCAAGTTTCACCATTGAAGGTGAGGAGCATCAACTTGACCGGATCCAGCGCTTCAGCCACGTACTCGCCACGAGAACCGGGCAAGGGGCAGTTCCACTGACAGATACTGACCTTGCCGAATTGCAACGCAACATCCTCGGTGACGTCACAATAACCGAGCATTTTGGCTTGCGGCTGTCACCAGTATTCGTTGGAGAATACACGATAAGGTACGAGAATGTTGTTCATTACCTCGCGCCTCCCGCACAAGACGTAGCGGATATGCTTGAGGGATTAAAAATTTTCCTCGACAGGACGGAAGGACAGTCTCCTGTCATGCGTAGCGCCGTGGCAGCCTTCGGGTTTGTCTACATCCATCCTCTTTCTGACGGGAACGGCCGTGTCCACCGGTTCCTGATAAATGACGTTCTCAGGCGGGACGGCGCCATCCCCGACCAGATCATCCTCCCCATCTCAGCTACGATCATTGGAGACCCGACGAGCAGGCGAAACTACGACCAGATTCTGGACAGGGTTTCAAAACCCCTGATGAGACAGATCACGGATCAAGTCTCTTTCAATCGTGACATGAAGACCTATCCTGATGGAATAAAATCCAATCTCGACTTCTCGAACCCTAATCTGGCGAGACCGGCCTGGCGCTATATCAATTTCGCCCCCCACGTTATCTATCTCAGCGCAGCACTAGAGATGACCATCAAGCACCACATGAAAGAGGAAGCCATATATCTCCGGTCGCACCATAATGCCCGGCAGGCCCTCAAGGAACTTGTTGAAATGCCGGATATGGATGCCGACCGCATCATCAGGTCATTACGGGATACTCGTTTCATACCCAGCGGCAAGATTCAGAAAGAATATCCCATGATCGAAAAATTCAGGCTTTGGAACGCCATCTCTGAGGCGCTGAGGCGTTCATTCTCTGAATGATTACACGTGGACCGCTCGTGATAAGGAGAAAGCTGTCCGTCACCAGACATGGGATCTGCAAAAGGATTGTCCGAGCGGAAAAGGCAGGTTGCCCTCGTGAGAGCACAACTTTGTAGACATCGCTTATGGATTTTCACTGAGAACTGAATTCTTTCACAAGGTGCATAACGCAAGGCTTAGGATCGCGATCCGCAACCTGGATTGTATAAAAGGCATCTTTCGTCCGGATTTATCGACGTAACGCCCCGAACTGGATCATGGTCCGGTCAAACAGGAACAGCCCCAGTCGGCACCCTACGGCGTAGCCAAGAAGTTCTGCCTTCTCATATTGCTGCGTTCCTGAGCCAGGAGATCGCCGCGCCGCCTGGTCCGGCGGCGCGTTCCCCTTTTAGTGGACGGCCTTCTTTCTACCCCGGCGACGTCCTTGCGGCCTGTCAGACAATGCAGGTTCTGTCGCGCCCTCATCACCAGATTTGGTGGCAGTGGACATTATATCCCGCCCCAGCCCAATCTCTCTTGCAAGTTCCGATCGGCGTACTGTGTAATTGGGAGCGACCATAGGGTAATGAGGTGGAAGTCCCCATTTCCGCCGATATTCTTCAGGCGTCATGCCATAGGACGCCTGCAGATGCCGTTTGAGCATTTTCAGCTTTTTCCCATCTTCAAGACATATGATATAATCCGGAAATACGGACCGCTTGATGGGAACGGCAGGTATCTGTTCTTTTACGCCCGAAGCAGTCGGGACGGACAATGAATTGTAAACAGTCCCAATCAGCCTGATAAGTTCGTCCGGCGATATTTTATTTTCCGATACATAAGCAGTTATGATTTCCACGGTCAGCGCCAGCTGTCTTTGTTGTTCTTCGGGCATTGTCCATCACCTCAACAGACGAAAAAACTCTGGCCCTGTATATAACACCGCTACTGGGAATAGTCCTCGACGTTTTCGAGGATTTGGCAGATTGCAAAACAGGTATGCTCTTGAGCAGATATCCGATAGGATCCTGTGCCTGCTCATCTGTATTTTATCTGACCGTCAACACTTCTTGCTTTCTACAGCAATCCTGTTACCCGTTTCCCGCACAGCATCAAGACGCCGTATCTGCAATACGAAATCATCTGGAGTCGGTGTCAGCAGAACACTCAGACACAGCTTCCTCCTCGGTCCAGGAAGGTCTTGAGGCGTGAACATGCGCGGAAGCTTCAGTCGCGCCAATAATGCGCAGCAGACCTTCAGGGATCGGTTCACGCACAACATCATTGAACCGCGCACGCAATTCGTTCTTCAACCAACAGTCGAACGGATCAGGATCTCCCCGGAAAGACACATCGTCCATCATTGGCCTGTTATCTGCTGCTCCCCGCCTGCCTAACGATACGCATCCGACTTCGTTGCGCAAATGACCAAAGCGTGCGTCAGATCTGAGACGTTGTCGCGGTATGGCACACTGTCAGCGGGATCCAGATACGGGTGAGAACAGCAGAAAGCCGGACGCTCTAGCTGGCGGCGCCTGGCGACGCAGATGGCACAGGGGGACGCCTGCCCAGCACCTGGGCGGCCCGTTGGCTCCGAAGCGTCTGCTCCGCACCCGTCATGACCGCTGGTGCGTTCCTGATCATGACCTGCAGCCTGGCGTCGATCTCGGCCAGACGCGCCTTATGCAGGCGCTCGGCCTGCCGCGCCTGCGTTTCCAGAATAATCTCCCTTCCATAGGGGCGACCTGACTTCGTCAGTGTCTCCTGCATGCGCCCAAGCACGATCAGTTCCCGGATCCTCGCATCCCGGGCCTTGCGGGTTCGGGCAACCAGATCCGTGCCCAATGATTTATATGGTTTATGCGCCATTTTCTTTGCCACGTAATTCCACAGATCGTCACTGGTGATGGGCGTCGTATCCCCGAGCGGCCTCTGGTTCCGGACCGCCTCAAACGTCGCGCCATCGGAGATCATGGTCCATGTGGTTCCACGCGCCCGGCTTTCCGCGACGTATGAGGTAAATCCCGTCGCCAGTTCGACGCCTCGCGGCAGGGCATTGATGTGCTCATCTGAAGTAAGCCCCTGTGCCGCATCAATCGTCATGGCATGCCCGAACCCCAGCAGTAGCCGACCAGTCTTCGCGTCACGAAGCCGCCGCCATTCGACATCGGCAACAAGCCCGTCCTTCGTGCGGACGCGAAGCCCCGCATCGCCATGGGCCAGAACTTCCACCACATCGCCGTTATTTCCAACCGTGGTGCCCTTTCCATCCACGCTGCCCCATGTCCGACGATACAGCCGAAGCCGGTCGCCCGTAGCGATCGCGAGATCATAGGTTTCGCCGCGCTGATCAATAGCCTGCACGGTGATTTCATGCGTCGAGATCTCGCCGCGCTCCTGCAGGATTTTACGGACAGCACGACTCAGATCGGCAGCATCCTGATTGGTCAGCGCCGACATGCTGATCGTCTTGGTCCGGCCTCGCCGCAGGCCGGCACCGTCGGCGACCAGGGCATCGCGACGCGTCACATACAGCCGGGCAATATCCTGCAGGACTTCCTCATGGTCGCCGCCGACCAGACGGATCGTTCCATCCGCCCGTTTCATATCGATCGCATCCCGGACTTCCTTCAGATGGAACCTGTTACGGACGTCGTCATCATTTTCCTCGTCCGTATGCGCGTTGGCCGCAGCCCCCGTGAACTCGTGAGATTCCAGATCGCTCTCTTCCGGTTCTGCGCCACGAAACAGATCAGCAATCTCGCGATTTCTTGCAGATACCTGCCGGACGCTGGACAGAAGTTCAGGCATATCTTCCGGATCCAGGACCCGGCGCAACATCTCGATGGCGTCCCCTGCCTCGATATTCTGCGCCTGCTCGTGGTCACCCAGCGCCTTGATCGTGCAACCAGTATCACGCTGCACCTGTAACAGGCGAAGCATCTGGCGTGGGCCGACCTGACCGACCTCGTCAATCACCAGTACCGTGTTTCGATCCACATCGACGTCACCCCTCTCCAGCCGCGCCAGAAAGGGCAGCATAGCGCTTGTGTCAAAGATGCCGGCCTCACGTAATGCGTCTGCCTGGCGCCAGGCATTGGCAATCCCGATAACCCTGCGACCATTCGTGTCATAACGCGTATCATGTTTCCACGCATCAACCAGCGGAGACAGCAGGGCCGTCTTCCCGGAACCCGCGACGCCGGTGAGCATGGAGAGCGCGCCGCCCCGGCCAAGAGCGTAGATCGCAGCCTTTTGCGTCTTTCCATGTTCGCTCGCGAAGTCAAGCGGCGATCGTCCGATCGCTTCTGTGATCTGGCGGTCCGACAGCGCCCCGCTCCGGTCTCCTGAAGCACGAGCCGCCTGAATCGCGAGGTCCTCCTCGATAGCGATCTGCGCGGAATTCGTCACCCTCAGCCGGTCGCCACGCATCTCCTGAATCAGCGAGACCCGTTCCCCGCCGAGTTCAAGACCACGCTGTTCAATAAGGGCCACGACATGATCGATGTCCTTCACCCCACCCTCGATGCCGGTGCCGATCAGGCCCCGGGCAGCATACGTTCTGAGCTTGTCGTGATCGATCACGGCGGCTGTTTCAAACTCCCTTGCGAGATGACGGGCAGCGAAACGGTAGGCAATATCGTATCGTTGTTCCCTGGTGCCCACAGGCGCTGCTGGCGTGCCAAGCAGACTTTTTTCCTCCCAGCCAAGACGCCTGGCCTGCTCGCGCCATATCTCATGGTCACTCGTACCTTTGTCCTTGTCGAGCCGGGCTGCCAGGCCGGCCATGGACAGGATGCGGCGCTTGCGGTCGATCGGCATATGCGCCCAGTCCGCTCCTTCCGCCGCGGCGTACTCCTTGGCCGCCCTGATGACGTTGCGTCGTCCCTTGCTGAAGAAATCCGATATATCCTGCGGCACGGCCGAGATGACCGTCGCCTGTTCATTCGCATCGTATTGCTGGGCGATGCCGATCCGGCGCAGTTCATCAGCGAGCTGTGCCTGGAAATATGCTCCAAATTCGTGAACGCGCGATCGCAGCCGCTTCGTGTCGAGTGAACCCACATGTCCCTCTTCCGTGACTACGACATTGAACAGGGCATTATGGATATGGGCATGGGGATCGCCGCCTGTTGGCGTATCGATCAGATAGGTCTGGCCTGTCCCCGCGTCACGCGCCTCGACCGTCGGGCGCGCGGTATCATGCCGGAATGACACCCAGGCGACCTCGCCCGGGTTGGCACCGTCTTCGCCCCCATGACCGCGCCGCGCGAAACCGATTTCCCGCGCGACATAGAGCATGGTGGCGTCGTTTGCCCGATCAATGGCGTGCCAGATGGCTGCCCTCTCGGCCTCGGTCGGCGCAAACTCGGCCGCAAGCGTAACTGATTTGTGTGGCGCCAGGGTCAGATCATAGGCACTGATCTTGCGGGCGTTCCTTGACCAGTCATCGCCATTATCGGCCCTCTTTGCTTCAAACAGGCGATTGAGTTGCGCGTTCTTAGGTGGTGTCTTCGGATCAATGCCAAGAGCCGCTGCAATCTCGGGTCGCATGCCCGGTCGCCACGAGGCCCGCCCATCGCGACCGGTGTAATAGCTGGTCAGTCGGCCACCATCCGCGTCAGGCACTTTTCCAGGCTGGGTACGGAAATCGTGCTCTGGATCTGGCAGTTCCTGCGTGAAATAGGCAGTGATCAGCCGACCGCTGCTCTCAGCCGAGATTTTCCGGAACGTCATCATCAGGCATCGGCTCCATCCTCATCATTGGGCCGGGCCGACCGGGGCATCCTGCCCTCCTGAATATCGAGCACCCTGCCGGTTGTAAGATCAATACGTCTGAGCATAGGGTTCTGGGCTGCGATCAAGGTTACCAATCGGCCGAGAATCTCATCAAGCGTGGGCCCGTCGGAATCTTCCGGCGAGAGGATTTCAATAATCAGGGATAGCTTGTCCTCAATAGCCCGAAGCCGTTCCCATAGGTCGTCGCCCCGGACTGGGGATATGCCTCGTCTCCCGGTTGTCTCGCTCATCTTCATCGCTTCCCACGTCAGAACATGGGAAAGTGTCACGTAGCATCACGCGACTGTACTGGCTTTCTTTTACGTACACGCTATCAGATCGCACGTGGCGTGACCGAACAGGCATCCTGTAAGACGTCGCCGCGAGCACGCTCCCGACAGTGGCCGCCATGCAACGCCAATCGCAGTTATCGTCCCGCCCGTGCCACCGCCCTTAGCTCCTTCGGGATTCATGACGTTGGCCTGGTGGCCCATCGCCTTCATCACGGCATCGGCATGGTTAGCGATGTCATTGGCCGTCAGGGTGCCCGTCGTCAGCATAGTGCTCGACTTCTCGAAGTCAGGCCCGATATTGGACTGAACTGCAATCAGGTCGATGTTGCCCTTGGCGGTGTCGCCTTTCTCGAACAGGTCGGAAACGGACTTGACCTGCCATAACGCCTGCGCCAACGTCGGCCGTCACGCCCGTCGTCGATGCCTGTGCATCACCATCGAAGCCAGCTTGTTACGTGTTTGCCACTTGGATAAGCGGCACGTCTACACCGCCAATCCAAAACCAGGAGAGCAATATTCATGTAGGCACTTTGCAAATTGTGCCTAATTGTGTGCATTTCCATTAACGACCGCTACGTTATGTTAAAAGCAACCTCAGACGGAGACGCAACCCTTTTCCTGCCATGATTTTTTCATCTGGGGAAGGCATGCTATGATTTTATCTAAATCTTCTGTCATTTTTGGAAATACAGTCTTATATTCATCGCTTCGATAACGCTTAACAAATTCGAAGTCACCAAGGATACACCGAACGATACAAAGCATAACTCCACGCTCTTGCTCGTATTCTTTATACCCTCCAGATGCTGTTACGGCATACCGTGCAGGAAGCTCTTCCAGCATGTCTTTTTCACTGTTAAAATTATAATGACTTTCAAAGAATGCAACGCCTTGAAGAAATATTCTTTTAATCACATCTTTAAATTCGTTTGCGTCACGCCAATACGGCTTATCTGATCCTCCAGCTTCTATAAACATCGCTCTATTTTGAATAAACCTTGGCGTAGATTGCAAAAATTCTGGCAACATGTTTAGTGAGCCTCTGATTTCCGAAAACGTTACGCGCGATGTATGGACAGAAGTTCCTAGTATTTTTTTATATATCCGCATTGTTTTTTTATTATCTAGAAATAGCACAGGAAAAGGCATTACTTCTCCCAGAGGGCCAACCCGATCAAACCGAAGTCCTGGATCGACGACTAAAGTCGTATGCTTTAGAGATTTATTCCTAAACTGGTCGGATACGAACTCCCAACCATCATATCCTTCAATAGCCTCCCGGCATAATGCTAGGATATCATTCTTAAATACTGACATTTTATAACCTCATGGTGCACGTAATACGATAACAGGTACAGCATTCTTATTTCCATTAATCCTTGCAGTCCCAGCACGTTTTTTACCCACTGCAGTCGCACCGCCGATCATACCGCCCAATGCCCCTTCTCCTGAAGCCGGGCTGTTGGTCAGGACGCCGACGAATGTCTTCTGGGCATCGGGATCATCCAGAAACAGGCTGTTCGCCATCGAAACCACGATCGGATCAGTCAGTTTGTATAAAGCTCGAGACAACGCGGCACCAACCGCCTCCCCCAGAACGTTGCCATGTCCTAATGTGGCGCCGACGGCGTTACCTACGGCTTCAAGTCCAGTCCGGCCCGCGCCATCTTCTCCAAAAGCGTTTTTGTCAACGGACTCCAGACCGGTCGAGACCATGTCGCCGACCTGTCCCACGACCTGTTGGATCTGCAGGTCGTTCTGCATCTGCTGGGCGTCGAAGGTGTTGGTCAGCGGATGGCTGGACGTGGAGGGCGAGCGGGAGAGGTCGCCACTGGTGCTGCCGGCTGCGATCTGCACGTTCGAGCCGATGGCCGACTGCGTGACCGAACTGGCGTCCTGATGGGTCGCGGCCCCCAGCAGGCCACCGGCATTGGCCGCCATGCCCGTGCCAATCGCGGTGGCGAAGCTGCCGGTTCCCCCGCCCGTAGCCCCTTCGGGATTCATGACGTTGGCCTGATAGACCATCGTCTTCGCCGTGGCGTCGGCATGGTTGGCGATGCCATTGGCCACCAGCGTGCCCGTGGACAGCTGGTTGAGCGCGGCCGCCGCCGTGCTTTCGATCACGCCCCCGTTCAGGGTCGTCGTGCCACTCGCCGTAACATCAAGACCGCCACTGCCCGCATACAGCCCGGACTGCGTCGCCTCGGTCGAGGCATAGCTGTCCTTGACGGTCGTGTAACTGAAACTCGCGCTGCCCCCGATGTCACCCGCGCCCCAGACCGGGACCGAGAAGCTGGCGTCAATGCCCGTGGTCTTCGAATTGTAGCCCGACGTGTCCTGCGCCGTGGTGATGGTCAGGTCTTTCGTCGCGACATCAATCGATTTGCCGCTGATCTCCGCCCCGTTCAGGGTTGTCGCGCCGGTCGCGTTGGCGATGGTGACGTTGTCCGTGCCGCTGACCGTGCTGTCCACCGCCGTGCTGGACGCGGCATTGGTGTTGGTCTTCGAGGCGCCGAATTCGCCCTCAATGCTGACACCGGCCCCTTTCGTGCCGATGCTGGCCGAAGCCCCCACGCTCGCCTCGATCGATTTCGAGCTGGCGACCTCGTGCGTCGTGTCATATCCCGCCTGCAGCGTCACCTGCCCCGAAAGCTGGGACGCCGGCGCCACGATATTGCCCGACTGGCTGTCGGTCGGCACGCCGCATGTCGCGGTCACGGCCAGCGTGTTGCCCGCCGCCGCCGTCGAACCCTGCACCGTGCCCGTCGTCAGCGTCGTGCTCGACTTCTCGAGGTCAAACCCAATATTGGACTTCACCGCGTTCAGGTCGATGTTATTTTATACCCCGCACTTTTTAAAATAAGACTCAGAAAATTCAGAACTTATTTAAAATATCTTTTTTTGCTACAGATAATGCGAAGACGAATGTGTCATATTTCACTTTGTTTTTTTTACATTCCTCCTTACAATCAGGAAATACTATACTAATTTTCTCTATTCCGTCGTCCGTAGACAAAAGACATATATATACTCCGTCAATGTATATCTCACAAACTATATTGTCATACTCAGAATCACTGAATATTTTTGTTTCTATTATTGATCCAGAAAAATCAAACTTCATGGTTCTAGAAATCCTCTAAATATACCGTTAGCATCGAAGCGTGCTCCTCGGCCGTCACCTGCGTCACATCTTTTCCTCCAAATCTGTTCCCGTTGTTAATCGTTTTATGTGTGTCATTAAGTATGGCATCTAGGGCCTGTTAGGCCTTGATATAGTCTGCTGTAGCCGCGATGAAGATGACGGAGAGGAAGGATGCCGCGGTTTTCTCATATCGGGTCGCGACAGCCCGCCATTCCTTGAGCCTTGCCCACAGATTTTCGACCAGATGCCGGTGTCTGTAAGCCCATCTTGGACAGGCGACTTCTGGATCATTCTTCCTTGGCGGAATGACAGGACGAGATCCCCGGTCCCAGAGATATTCACGGAATTTATGCGAAGCATATCCGCGATCACAAACAACATAGGTCGGTGGGTGTGGCAGGTCGTCGAGCAGGGCATAAGCGGATGGCAGTTCATGTGCCTGTCCAGGCGACAGTGTGAAGGACAATGCTTTGCCATGTCCATCTGCCGCTACGCAGACCTTGGTGCCAAAGCCTCCACGTGAGCGGCCAAGCGCCTCACGATCTCTGCGGCGTTCACCGTATCCCCTTTTTTGGCGGCCCCGGCCGCCTTGTGATGGGCACGGATCGTCGTGCCATCGAGAAAGACCATGCCCAATTCCGGGTCAGTGCCTCTTACCTTTTCAAAGAGGCGCTGCCACACCCCAAGCTTCGACCAGCGAATGAACAACTGTGCGGCAATCCACCAGGGACCAAACTCAGATGGCAGGGCGCGCCACTTTGCGCCGTTCTGATGGCGCCAGAAAATCGCAGAGATCGTCCGTCGCAGGTTTTTCGGTGGGGTCTTCCCCTTCGGACGGACTTCTTCGATCAACGGCTCCCAGACGGACCAGGCGGCATCAGAAAAGACAGACTGCATCATGCTCATCATAAACAGCTATGCAATCCGTTCTGTCATTCAAGGCCTAACAGGCCCTAGTTCTGCTTGCCCAGCCGCGTTAATTGCTGCTGGATTTCTTTTCGGGGCAGGAAATGCCGATCCCCTTCGTCCGCCATGCTTTTGTAAAGCCCGGCCAGCCCGGATAAGCTCGCCAGCTTTATCACTTGGATCAAGTAATTTTCCGGTGTCTAAGAGCTGTTTTGTTGGATCTGACGTCTTGTATTCGTCTTGGGGAGGCTCCTCACCTTCGGGCTCCGGAGTTGCACTTCCGCTACTTCTTGAAGATGCAACACCACCACTCCCAGACGGCGGTGAATTGTCTATTGCCTCGTTATTCTCAGAATGAACCGTCGTCCCTTTTCCGTCCGGCAAGTGATTGGCCAGCGCATCGTGAGCGACATATATGGCCGTACTGACATCCAGCACGACACCAACGCCCTTCACGATGGGATTGGGCACGCCTTCTAGGGCGTGTCGTCATTTAGCATCTGGCGCTATGAGGCTTGTACTCCCGTTTGATCTGTGATGTTTTCTCTCTGTTTTCAGGGAGAGAATGAATGCGACGATATGGCCTGAGTGACAGCCAGTGGAAACGGATAAAAGATCTTCTCCCGGGTCGTGAAGGCCATGTCGGCGGAACGGCTGCCGATAACCGTCTGTTTGTGGAAGCGGTTCTGTATCGTTACCGTGCCGGCATTCCGTGGCGTGACCTGCCTGCCCGGTTCGGGGACTGGAAGAACGTTCACCGGCGACTGCGTCGCTGGTGCGAAGGCGGCGTGATCGAACGGATTTTCCGGCATCTGGCCGCCGATCGCGACAACGACTACATGATGATCGACAGCACGATTGTCCGGGCGCACCAGCACAGTGCGGGTGCCCGTAAACAAGGGGCACAGATCAGGCCATCGGGCGGTCCCGTGGTGGACTGACTTCGAAAATCCACGCCATTGTCGATGCCGCAGGAAAGGCGGTCGCCCTGTCCCTGACGCCCGGGCAGAGAGCGGACATCACGGAAGCAGCCCCCCTGCTGGATGAGGTCGATCCCAAAGCCTTTATCGCCGACAAGGCTTATGACGCCGATCCGCTTGTCGAAAAGATCGAAGAACGGCAGATTACACTGGTTATCCCTTCAAGGAAAAACCGACGCAATCCACGGAAAATCAGCTTCCAGCTCTACAAAAACAGAAACATCATTGAACGCTTCTTTGCCAGATTGAAGCAGTTCAGAGGCATTGCAACACGCTACGACAAGCCGAAGTCAACATTCCTCGCAGCAGTGCAACTCGTTTCCGCCATCATCGGAATTAACTGACGACACGCCCTAGGGCCTGTTAGGGCTTGATCCAGTCTGCTGCGGCAGCGATGTGGATGACCGCGAGGAACGACGTTGCTGTTTTTTCATATCTGGTTGCGACAGCGCGCCACTCCTTGAGGCGAGCCCAGAGGTTCTCAACGAGATGCCGACACCGATAGGCCCATTTCGGGCAGGCGACCGGGCCATCGCGTCGTTTCGCGGGAATGGCTGGCCGTGCTCCCATGTCCCATATCCGTTCACGCATGGCGTTCGACGCGTAGCCCTTGTCCGCTACTACCCACAGGGGAGTGGCGGGAAGGCTGTCGAGCATGGCTGGTGCCAGAGGCAGTTCATGAGCCTGTCCAGGGGCCAGCGCAAAACCGAAGGCTTTTCCATGTCCATCAGCGATCACGCAGACTTTTGTGCCATAGCCGCCGCGAGAGCGGCCAAGTGCTTCACGATGGTCTCGCTCTTCGAAAGAGGCCCCTTTTTTTGGGCTCCCGCCGCTTTGTGGTGAGCCCTGATGTTTGTGCCATCCAGAAAAGTCATTCCGAATGCCACTCCCTGTTGTTCCTGAACCAGTGCGAGCAGCCGCTCCCATACGCCGAGCTTCGCCCAGCGGATGAAAAGCTGCGCAGCCCGCCACCACGGACCCAGTTCAGCGGGGATACTCCGCCATTTCGCGCCATTCTCATGACGCCAGAAAATCGCTGCTATCGTCCGCCGCAGATCATGTGGCGGCGTCTTGCCCCTCGGGCGAACCTCCTCAATCAGAGGTTCCCAGATCGCCCATGTCTCGTCCGTAAAGGTGCCTGTTCTGTCTCCTTCTTCCATCCCTACAATATGGGAAGAAATTCAAGATCTAACAGGCCCTAGCCTCGATGATGATTGAGCGAAGTATTGAGGCCGGTGTGCCGTTCCGCTGGGTTGCAGCAGACAGCGTGTATGGCGTGGGCGACGTAGAACGCACGCTTCGCCGGGCAGGAATTGGATATGTGCTTGGGGTCAAGGGCAATCACTGGTTCGGATCATGGGCAACGGAACCGCTGATTGCCGGAGAGGCGAAAGATATTGCAGCAGGACTGCCAGACCAGGCCTGGCGTCGTCTGTCAGCGGGGCACGGCACAAAAGGTGAGCGACTTTATGACTGGGCGTATCTTCCGCTTGCTGATCTGGATGCTGAAGAATTTGACTGCCCTATAGCCGGACCATGGACACGTGGCCTGTTGATCCGCCGAAACATCGCTGACGGGGACCTTGCCTATTTTACGACCTGGAGCCCGAAAGGGACAACCACGCAGGAACTGGTGAACGTTGAAGGGACGCGCTGGAGGATCGAAGAAGGGTTCGAGACGGCCAAAAACGAATTTGGTCTTGATCATAACGAGACCCGCTCCTGGCATGGTTGGCATCGGCATGTCTCTCTGGTCATGCTGGCCTATGCCGTCATGGCCAGTGTCCGTTACCAGGCAAACTCACTGAAACCGAAAAAAACACAACTCAGAACACGACAGTCCTTGTCCGCTGGTCCATTCAGGAGATCAGGCGCCTCGTCGTAAAACTTGCACAACGCAGACTACCCGTCTCTCACATCCTCAGATGGTCCGTCTTTCGACGAACGCATCAGGCCAGTGCTATCCGCGCTCACTCACGACACAAAATGCAACTGTAGTGCTAGGTTCTGTTGACAAAAGACGGTAGCCACAACTTGACTGCGGCGAGGTTGAGAAAGGCGAGGAACGATTTTCTCGTCTTGTCATAGCGGGTTGCGATACGGCGAAACTGCTTCAGCTTGTTGAACATCCGCTCGATACGGTTGCGATCCCGATAGCGACGGAAGTCACAGGGGATATCCTCTGTGCGGTTTGAACGCGGCGGGATAACAGGAAGAATACCTCGAAAAAGCAGGTTCTCCCGTATCCTGTCACTATCATATCCCCTATCGGCCAGAAGTTGGCGCGGTGTCACGACCGGCAGGTCCAACAGGGCATCAGCGCCGGAGTAGTCAGAAATTTCACCGCCCGTCAGTTCAAAGCCAAGAGGGCGTCCCTGACCGTCAGCGCGGGCGTGGATCTTGCTCGTAAAGCCGCCGCGGCTTCGACCAAAGCCTTCCTTATGTGTCCCCCTTTTGCGCCAGCAGCCTGGCTGTGAGCCCGAACAACCGTGCTGTCGATCATATGCTGCCAGTCATCGGTCAGCCCAAGTTCAACCAGCGTTTCCAGCAGAGCGTCCCAGACACCCTGCTCGGCCCATCGACGGAACCGGACATAGACCGAGTTCCATTTTCCGTAGCGCTCATGCATATCCCGCCATGGGCAACCAACACGCAGGACATAAAGCATTCCGTTGAGAAACAGACGGTTATCCTGTGCCGGGCGTGACCAACGGCCACGTTCAGGTGGCAGCAGGCCGCCAATGATCGCCCATTCCTCGTCCGTCAGGTCACCACGCATCTACAGGTCTCTGCAAAGACCAGCTTTGAATCACGTCCAGACCGGTCTGGGAAGACCTTTTGTCAACAGAACCTAGTTCAATGCGGATCATGGCAACAGCATGGGACGGCGGCCCGTTGCTCTGTGAGATACCGATTTATTTCCGGCGACCCGAAATCAGGCAAAAGATCGCCGCTAAACGGCTCAATAAGATCGTGGGAGGAATTCAACTGGGTATAATCAATGTTAAAAAATGAATCTGTGGTTGTCGGAACAACCACAGATTTAGTCATTTTGGTACGATCATGTGAACGAGTAGTGCGCTTGCGAATAACGCTGCTGTGCTAAGCGTCCATATGCCGATGAACCAACCTATACGCTGGCTAAGGCGCCGGGGCGCGTTGTCCCCATTGCCCTGTACAATCTCAATGATAGCCATCTGCGTCCGTTACCTTTCCCCGGAACACACGATAGGAGTAGACTGTGTAAGTCAGGATGATCGGCAGCAAGATGACGGTGCCGACCAGTTGAAAAAATTGACTGGATGGGGGGGATGATACATCCCACAGCGTCAACCCGGGCGGAACAGCATACGGCCATACCGTAATCCCGAGTCCGGACAGGCAGAGAAAGAACCAACCGAGAGCACACAGGAAGGGTCCTTTGGAATGCCCACGACGCAGACCGATGGTCAGTAGAAAACCTAGTGCGATTACCAGAAGGGGAACGGGTGCGACAAATACGATATTGGGCCACTCGGTCCAGCGTCGCAGGTAGGGTGCGTGCAACATAGGCGTCCACAGGCTGACAGCGACGATGCATACAAACAACCCGATTGCCAGCAGCTTCGTCCATTTGCGGCAGGAAGCTTCTAGCACGTCGGTTGTGCGCCAGATCAACCAAGTTGCCCCGAGCAGGGCATAACCGCACATGACGGCCAGTCCGCACAGCACGCTGAATGGGGTCAGCCAGTCCATTGAACTGCCAACAAAAGCTCCATCCACGACCTTGATTCCCTGAACAACTCCGCCGAGGATTGCGCCCTGGCAGAAAGCAGCGATTCCCGATCCAATCATGAAGCCACCGTCCCACAGTTTTTCGCGTCCAGTCCCGCGTGTCATGATACGAAATTCGAAGGCTACACCCCGGAAGATCAGGGCAACCAGCATGAGCACGATCGGCAGGTAAAACGCGGGAAGCAGGGTTGAATAGGCCCCAGGAAAGACCCCGTAAAGCGTAGCGCCACCAAGGACCATCCACGTTTCGTTTCCGTCCCATACAGGGGCAATGGTGTTGACCATCACATCCCTGCGGCCTTCATGCCGTTCCACGGCGAACAGCATTCCGATGCCAAGGTCAAAGCCATCAAGGACGACATAGATGGTGATCGCAGCGACCAGAATAACGGCCCATATGATCGGAAGCCAGTATGCGACGTCCATCATGTTCAGGCTCCTTCGCCAGAAGAGGGATTGATGACTTTGGGATGAGTGCTTGTGGCTAGAATATCCGGGGCATGAGAGGGGCTGGTCTCATGCTCTCCTTCCTGTGGTGCGCGTGCTAGCAGGCGGCCCAGAATGCCGATGCCTGATCCAAATACGATTACGTAGACTACAACAAAGACGGTCATCGTCAGCGCCATATTGGACAGAGCAATCGGGGAAACACTATCGGATGTCCTGAGCAAACCGTAAACGGTCCATGGTTGACGCCCAACCTCGGTCGTCACCCAACCGCACAGCAATGCGATGAAACCGGCCGGTGCCATGCATACGGCGACCCGATGAAATCCCGGACTGCTAAACAGAGTTCCTCTGTGCCTCAGCCAGAGTGACCAGAACCCGACAATGACCATAAG
>NZ_CP137157.1:2840000-2947970 GCF_040581405.1 Komagataeibacter sucrofermentans DSM 15973 | reverse complement strand
CGTGATGGGCATGTATCCCGGCATCAACAACGCCAAGAACGGCGCCTTCAACGCCAATACCGGCGGCAGCCCGGTGGGCCTTGGCACCGCCGGCATCGATTTTCGTCAGGTTTACGTGACGGCGGGCAACAAGAAATGGGGCACGTTCAAGATCGGTCGTGATCTTGGCATCTTTGGTGGCGACGCCATTCTTGATGATGCCACGCTGCTCAGTGTCGGCTCCACCGGCAGCAACTCGGCGCCGGGCAATACCTCGCTTGGCCGCATCGGCGTCGGTTACGTCTATGCCGACTGGATTCCGCAGATTTCCTACCAGTCGCCCACCATCAAGGGTTTCCAGGGCACGATCGGCATCCTGCAGCCGCTTGATGAATTCGATTTCTCGGGGGCTGATGCCAACGGCAATGCCTATTCGGCAGTCTCCACGCAGCACAGTTCGCCCATGCTTCAGGGCAAGGTGACATATGACTTCAAGATTGGTGGCCTGAGTGCCCGCATCTGGGCCAGTTTCCTGACGCAGCACCAGCAGGATCTGACTGTCAGCCGGACGATGACAAATTCGGTTGCGCTACAGCGCTGGAACTCCAGTGCTCCTTATTACCTGAATTCTGCCACGACCAGTGCCGTACCCGTCGTACCGGGTGAAAAACATGGCGTTACGGCAGAAGCAGGCGAAATTGGCACCAAGCTGACCTATGGCCCCGCACAGTTCGTGGGCTACTACTATCGTGGCAGCGGCCTTGGCACGACCGGCCTGTTCTTTGATGGCGTGGCCAGCAATGGCCGCAAGCGCGCATCGGAAGGCTACTATGTCCAGATGATGTATAACTTCACCAAGAAGTTCAAACTCGTGGGCAGCTATGGTGTCAGCAACCTGTATCAGGCATCGGGTGAAAATGACCCCGATCTCGTGCGCCGCAATGAATCAGAAGTGGGTGCCGCCTACTACAAGATGACCGACTGGCTTAACCTGGTGGCCGAATACGCCCACACCACTTCAGACGCCCATGGCCCCTACAAGGAAAGCGACAACAGCGCCTCGGGTGGTATGATCCTGCTGTTCTGAGGCTACGCCCCCAAAACAACAAAAGGCGCTGCCGGGCAGAACCCGCGCAGCGCCTTTTTTATAAAGAAGCTTTTTTCAAACAACTTTGAAAGAACGCCACCTTTTTAAAATAAGGCGGCATCCAAAAACTTTTATCTATTACGGTGCCGTAGGCGGCACCACCACATACAGCCCGATTTCCAGATGCTTGCCGGTTGAATAGTTCAGCCCCATCTGCTGCCCGAGTTCATGTAGGTTCAGGCCATCTTGTAGCGCGCGGGTGCTGAATGCCGCAAGCTCACGCGCGCCTACCAGCACCATGCCGCATTTCTGGTTCTGCTGCAGGAAATCAGCCGCCGCCGCAGGAGTGATCAACCGGGTGTTTTCACCGAGCAAAAAGACAAGGCTAGGTTCGGAATCCGATGTCGAGACCACAATGCTTTCGCGCCCGCAGCGGCGGTGGTCATCCACCATGGCGGCCAGGCGAGGGCTGAGCCATATGGTCTGCAGGCGTGGAATGACGGTTGTAAACAGCCCGACATGAATGATGACCGCTGCGGCAACCGCCGCCATGACCGCCCGCATCACCTCGCGATGCAAGATGAGATAGGCCGACAACCCCAGCACCGGCAGCGCCCCTAGCGGGATCAGCATGGCGGCGGGTGACAGCGTGCCTTCCATGCGCCACAGCAGTACCGGCCCGGCAAAGGCCAGCACGGAACCAACCGTAAACCAGATCAGCGCATAGGCCGCGAGCAGCCCGCGTGCCCACAAGGCGCGCGGCCATGCCCACTCCGTGGGAAAAGAGACCACTGCGGCTGCCGTCAGGATGGCGATGGCCGGATAGGTCGGCAGCACATAATGCGGCAGTTTGGTCGCAATGGCCTCGAACACCAGCCAGTGCGGCACGATCCAGCACAGCAGGTAGCGCACATGCGGCTGAAAACGCTGCACCCACACAAAGGGCAGGCTCATGGCGGCAAAAAGCGAACCGGGCCAGAAGGCCAGCGCGAACACGGCCAGATGATAGCCCGGCGGCAAGCCATGCGTTTCCTGACCGCTTGCCACCTTGCCCAGAAAATTGCGCCCCACCGCGCGTGAGAAGAAATCACCATGGCTGATGACCCCGATGGCAATGCACCACGGCAGCACGATGGCCAGCATGAGCAGCCAGCCCCAGGCCGGGTGCAGGCGACGCCACCAGTCAATGCGCCGCTCCACCAGCGCCAGGGCCAGCGGCGTGCCAAAACCGGGAATCAGCACCACCGGCCCCTTGAGCATGAGCCCGCACCCCAGCGCGATCCAGTATAACAGGGCTGCGGCCAGCGGCGTGGCCAGATCGCGCTCGCGGTCGAGATAGGCCCGCAACAGCCCGCATTGCGCCAGCAGCACGAACAGAAGCAAGGTGGTATCGATCGTGGCCATGCGGCCTTCGGCTGTCATCAACACCGAGACCGCCAGCAGGGCCGCCGCCAGCAGGCCACATTGCGGCCCGAACAGGGCGGCACCAATCCATGCCGTCAGCACGGCGGCAGCCGTTACAGCCAGTAGCGAGGGAATACGGTAGGGCCACGTGGCATGACGGTCCTGCATGCCGGTCAGACTAACGGCGGCAGCCTCCAGCCAGTAAATGCCTGCGGGCTGAAGGTAGCGGGGCTGGTCAAGAAACCGCACATCGACATAATTGCCGCTATGCAGCATCTGGGCCGTCGCTTCCATGTAGCGGGGTTCGTCACGGTCCAGCGGCGGCAGCGAGGCCCGCCCGGGCAGGAACAGGACAAACACGGACAGCGCCACAAAAATATAGTGGCGCAGTGTCAGGCGCGTCATGGCACGGTCCCTTCAGCGTTCAGTAACGCGTTTCGGTATCCTGGCGCGGTTATTGAGCCACATGACACCCAGTATATCGCGGATGCCAACAATCGCCCGGTTGAGATTGGTGTATTTGGAGGACCCATGCAGCCGGTTACGATGATGCACAGGCATGCACGCCAGCGGCACCCCGCGCTGCCCCATCAAGGCAGGCAGGAAGCGGTGCAATCCCTCGAATTGCGGCAGCGGCAGGAAATCTTCCCGCCGGAACGCCTTAAGCGAGGCCCCCGTATCGGGGCAACCATCATCTAGCAGCCGGCGGCGCAGGCCATTGGCAAAACGCGAAGCCAGCCTGCGCGACAGGGTATCGCGCCGCTTGGTGCGCACGCCCACCACCAGCGGCGCGCGCCCGCCAGACTCCTGGCACAATGCGAGCATGTTGATGAAATCGATGGGGTTATCCTGCCCGTCACCATCAAGCACGATGACCCACTCGCCCCGCGCGGCTTCAATGCCGGTGCGCAGGCCGGCAGATTTACCGTAGGCGGCTTCATGGCTGAGAATGCGCAGATGCGGCAGGATGCCATCGCGCCTGACCGCTTCAAGGTCCGCCATCGTGCCATCCGTGCTGCCATCATCCACAAAGATGACTTCAGCCGGGGGCAGGCGGTCGAGCACGGCCGCGATTTCCTGGCATAACGGGCGGATGTTGCCGCTCTCGTTCAGAACGGCGGCAATAATGGACAAAACGGGGCGTGAAGACGCCCCGTTATCCGTGTCCTGCATGACGGGCGGCTGCAAAGGCAATCAGGCAGCGCGCTGGGAAAGGGCTGCCGGCAGGTCGCCGATCGCCTTGTCGATGATCTTGCCATCAGCATCCGCAGGCAGGCTGGCAGCGAGCGTCTCGCGGGCCGCCTGGATGGCAATGTCAACCGCCGTCTCGCGCACTTCACGCAGGGCGGAACGCTCGGCCGACGAGATCCGGTCCTTGGCCATCTGCTCACGCCGCGCGGCAATATCCTCGGCGTCCTTGCGGGCTTTTTCCGCGATATTCGCGGCTTCACGCAGGGAGTGCTCGACCAGTTCCTTGGCTTCAGCCAGTGCAGCCTCGCGGTCGCGCGTTGCGTCCTCCAGCATCTGCTCGGCCTCGCGGCGCAGGCGGGCTGCCTCATCAAGCTCGGCACGGATGCGCTCTGCCCGCCCGTCCAGCGCACTCACCAGGGGTTTCCACAGTGAGCGCCCGAACAGGACGAAAAACAGGACAAAGGCAACAGCCGACCAGAAACGGGGATCATGAAACATGATTATGACCTGTCTGTCTTGGGCAGCGGGTCAGAGACCACGTGCTGCCGCAGCAGAACCGACCTTTGCCGTCACGAAATCGGCCGGGGCGGCAATGCCAGATAACTGATTGATCAGCGTTTCCGCCGTGTTTGTGGAAATCTCGCGAACGGATGCCAGTGCCTGTGTCCGGGCCTGCGCGATGCGGGTCTCGGCATCACTGATCTCGGCGGCAAGGCGTGCGTTCATTTCCTCGGTCTGCCGGGCGGCGGCCAGACGGGCCTCCTCGACAACCTTGTCCACATTGGCCTGTGCATCGGCCAGCGCCTTGCGGCGTGCGGCATGCAGGTCGGCCACGGCTTCATCAGCGCGGGTCTTGGCCTTGTGCGCGATGCCAAGGTCGGTCTCGATGGTCTGACGACGCAGCGAGAGGACCTTCTCCACCTTGGGCAGGGCCGAACGGCTCAGCAGCAGGTAGAGAACCAGAAAAATGCCAGCGCCCCATATCACCTGACCGATGACATAAGGATTGCCAAAATCAAGCTGGGGCATGCCCTCGGCGCGCGCGCCAGGGGCTGCCATGGCCATCAGCGGCAGAGCCAGCGCGGACGAAGCCAGGAAAGACTTCGCCCTTCGGATGTTGTTATACATCACGGCGCGCGCCATGTTCGCCTCCAGCGTATCAGACGAACAGGATCAGGAACGCGATCAGCAGCGCATACAGGGCCACGGCTTCCGTCAGGGCGAAGCCCAGCATGCCAAGGCCGAACACGTGCGGGCGTGCGGACGGGTTGCGCGCGATGCTGCTGACCAGCGTAGAGAAGATGTTACCCAGGCCAATGCCAACGCCAGCGAGGGCGATAACGGCGATACCGGCACCAATTTCACGGGCTGCTGCGATATCCATGTCTTGTTTTCCTTGTTTCAGACGTTCTGGATTGAAATAGATGGAAGCGGATGCGGCCTGTTAGTGGGCCACCGCCTCCCTCAGATAGATGCAGGTCAGGATTGCAAACACATAGGCCTGCAAGGCACCAACCAGCAATTCGAGTGCCATCAGCGCGACATTGATGACCACGGGACCAACGGCGATGATATCACCGAAGAAGCCCAGACCGGCCAGCATGATCGTGAAGGCGGCAAACATATCGAACATCACGTGACCCGCCACCATATTGGCGAACAGACGGATCGACAGGCTCACGGGACGCGAAAGAAAAGAAAGGATCTCGATCGGGATCAGCAGCGGGGCCAGCGCCTTGGGGGCACCCGCGGGCATGAAGTGAGCGAAGAACTTCGCCCCCTGCACTTTGAGCGATACGATGATCGAGAGACAGAACACCATCAGCGCCAGCGCCAGGGTCACGGCGATATGGCTGGTGAAGGCGAAGGAGAAAGGCAGCAGGCCAAGATAGTTGCCGGCCAGGATGAAGAAGAACAGCGTGAACACGAAGGGGAAGAAGGCCTTGCCCTCAATACCGATCGTGTCGACCGCCATGTTGTAGATGAAGTCGTAGCACATCTCGGCTGCGGCCTGCAGGCGACCCGGCACCACTGCAGCAGGGCGCATGCCCACGTACAGGAACGCCAGAACCAGCAAGGCGGCGACAATCATCATCATGGGGGACTGGCTGAACCGCAGGGATTCGCCCAATGCACCCAGAACTGGATGGAGCTCGAACTGACCGAGCGCGTCGATAGATGATCCGGCCGCCAACTTCGTTCTTCCCTATAACCGTCCGGGGCCGCCATCCGGCCCGTCTGCCTTAGTGCTTATGGCATCGGGCCTGACAAGACGCCAGACATTAAGTACACCCGCCACACCGCCAAGAAGCGAAAAGACGATGAGGAACCAGGGCTTTGTGCCCAGCCAGTGGTCAAGCCCCCAGCCAACGCCAACCCCGACCACAAGAGCCGACACCAGTTCCGTTCCCGACCTGATGACCAGGCCCAGATCGGACATTGTCCCCCCCGTATCGCGTTCAGCGGTGACGCGGGGCTTTATGCGCTCGCGGGCCGCTTCCAGTCGACGGTTGAAAGACTCGCCGGAAGGATCGTTATCCTTATCCACTTCTCGCACCTCCTTGAGGGTGCAGGCGGTAGCTAACGGGGCTGCAATAACCTGTCAAGCAAAGGGGGGCAAACAAAGCGTTTCCCCCCGCATCTTTTTTACCTTCTGTGCGTTTGGCGCACCGTTATTGCGCCGTGGCGCTGCCCGGAATCACGTCATAGCCCGCGCTGCCGGGAAAGGCGCCCGGCGGCGGCGCATCGGCAGGCTCGATGTGAATGGCCTGATTCACGTCCGGCCCGATTTCACGCGCGTTGATGGCCGTGCCGCGCTCGCCGCTCACGCCAATGCCGATGGCGTGCAGGCTGCCGCCTGGCTTAAGCCAGGCGGCAAGGCGGGTGGCGTTGGTCTCGCCCACATACACGACGCTATGATCGCGCATGATCGCGCCCTGCACCTTGCCCTGCATGTCATAGAGCGGGGCGAGCACGGTGCCATCCACCGGCACGTCGGGGCCGATGGAGGGCGAATCATAGGGTGCGGGAGCGCTTGCGGGGCGCACATCGGCAATACGCTGCCCGCGCGGGCCGGTTACGGCATAGGCGCGCACGATGGGGTGGCCGATGCCCTTGAGCCCGCTGATCGAGATCTGCTCACCGGGGCGGACGACGGCGGGCAGGTTCTCGCCAAGGTCCTGCGGGCAGAAAACCTGCGTGCCATCAGCAAGCAGCAGCCCCGCGATCTGCCCTGCCGGGCTGAGGATGTACTGCACCAGCTGCCCGCTGGTTACGGGCAGCGGGGCAAGATCGAACACGGGGGCGACCTGCACTGCCGCAGGGGTCGCGGCTACGGGCTGCGCGCCCGTCTTGCCAGCCGCATGGGCACTACCCGCCGCCAGGCTGCCAGCAACAAGCACGCCCGCGAGCAGGCGGCAGGAGGAACGTCGATGAATGTCCATGCGGGTACCCGTCTTTCGTCTGTCTAGACCGGCACGCTGCCGGGCGTGCCATCTCATTCCATCCCCGCCACGCAGGCAAGGGCCTTCACTTCGGATCAGTGCCGGAAATGGCGCATACCTGTGAAGACCATGGCGATGCCCGCCTTGTCGGCGGCGGCGATCACCTCGTCATCACGGATCGAGCCGCCGGGCTGGATCACGGCGGTGGCCCCTGCTGCAATCGCGGCCTCAAGCCCGTCAGCAAACGGGAAGAACGCATCGGACGCCACAACGCTGCCCTGGGTCAGCGGGTGGTCGATCCCGGCTTCCTTCGCTGCATCCGCGCTCTTGGTGGCAGCGATACGCGCTGAATCAACCCGGCTCATCTGGCCCGCGCCAATGCCGACCGTGCTCTGGTCCTTCACGTACACGATCGCGTTCGACTTGACGTGTTTGGCCACGCGGAAGGCGAAGATGAGGTCCGCCATCTCGGCGGATGTCGGGGCGCGTTTCGTCACGACTTTCAGCGCCTCAGGGGTGATGCGACCGCTATCACGCGTCTGGGCAAGGAAGCCACCGGCCACCGAGCGCACCACCACGCCACCGGCTGCGGGGTCGGGCAATGCGCCGGTCAGCAGCAGGCGCAGGTTCTTCTTGCGCGACAGGATCTCGCGCGCTTCGGCAGTCGCATCAGGCGCTACGATCACCTCGGTGAAGATACCGGCGATGCGCGCCGCCGCTTCCGCTTCCAGCGTGCGGTTCAGCGCCACGATGCCGCCAAAGGCCGAGACCGGATCGCAGCGCAGGGCGCGGTCCCACGCTTCGGCCTGGGTGGGGGCGACAGCCACACCACAGGGGTTGGCGTGCTTGACGATGACCACGGCGGGTTCATCGAATTCCGCCACCGCCTCGAAGGCCGCATCGGTGTCGTTGATGTTGTTGTAGGACAGCGCCTTGCCCTGAATCTGCCTGGCCGTGGCCACACCGGGGCGGGTCGAGCCATCGGTGTAGAAGGCCGCCTTCTGGTGCGGGTTCTCGCCATAGCGCAGGCTTTCACGCTTTTCGCCCGCAACGATCATGCGCGGCGGCAGCACCTCGCCTTCCTGGCCTGCAAACCATGCGGCGATGGCGGCATCGTAAGCTGCGGTGCGGGCATAGGCAGCACCTGCCAGCTTGGTGCGCTGGTCCAGCGTGGTGCCACCATTTTCCAGTGCGGTGATCACCTCGCCATACTGGGCGGGGTCGGTCACGATGGCCACATGGGCGTGGTTCTTGGCGGCGGCGCGGATCAGGGCAGGCCCGCCGATATCGATGTTCTCGATGCAGTCCTCCGGCCCCGCGCCAGAAGCCACCGTGGCCTCGAACGGGTAGAGATTGACGGCCACGAGGTCGATCGGGGCGATCTGGTGCTCTTCCATCTGCTGCACATGGGCGGGCAGGTCGCGTCGGCCCAGGATGCCCCCATGCACCTGCGGCACCAGCGTCTTGACGCGGCCATCAAGAATTTCCGGGAAGCCGGTATGCTCGGACACGTCGCGCACGGCAATGCCGGCCTCGCGCAGGGCGCGGGCGGAGCCGCCGGTGGAAAGGATCTCCGCCCCGTGGGCGACAAGCGCGCGGGCCAGATCAAGCAGCCCCTTCTTGTCAGATACGGAAATCAGGGCACGCCGGACCGGCACGGTGGTGGGGGGGGTCATCTGCAAGTGACCTTTCACGCAAGCTGGAAATGAGCCAATGCGGGTTGGATTAGTCCAACCGCGGCAGAATGGGCAATAAGTGAAATGTGATGGCTGGCTTCCCCGGCGCGGTTTGAAAAGCCTGCCCCGGAAACAGCACGAAAGTTTCTGGTGAAGCCTTTTTGCAAAAGCTTCAGAAGAACGCCGCCTTTTTAAAAAACACGGCACCAAAAAACTTTTATCATTCAGCCATCAAGATACGCCACCAGTCGGGCCAGAAAGGCAGGCTGGCGCGGCAGTTCATAACCGTCAATCGCCACCACTTCACGCGCGCACAGGCTGTTCAGGGAAAAAACCGCGTCCGCTCCGCGCAGCATGGCAGGGGTAAGATGGCCTTCGCACACCAGTCCTGCCGCCAGCAGCATGCCACGGGCAATGCCGGGCAGGGCGCCATCGCTCACGGGAGGGGTGAGCGCCTTCCCGCCGATGACCGCCACGAGCGTGCTCGCACTTGTCTCGGCCACATGCCCCGCCCGGTTGAGCAGCAGCGCATCATCAGCGCCCTGCATGGCGGCCTCCATCCGCGCAAGGATGGATGGCAGGTAATTCAGGCTCTTGATGCGCGAGAGCACGCTGTCCTCATCGCGCCGGTGGCTGGCCGTGACCAGCCGCACGGGTGTTGCGGGCGGCAGGCTGGCGGCAGCGGCAAGCAGCAGGGTGGGCTGGAGTTGGGGCGGGGGCAGCAGCCCGCGCGGGCCGGGGCCACGGGTGAGCGTGAGCCGCAGCGAACCGCCTTGCAGCCCGCATGCGGCCAGCAGGTCGCGCACCGCCTGCGCAATCATGTCCGTATCGGGTGGCGGGAACATGAGCACGCCAGCGCCATGCGCCAGCCGCTCCATATGAAGCGTGAAATGCCGGACCGCGCCATCCGTCACGCGCATGGTCTCGAACAGGCCATCGCCGAGCAGCAGCCCCCGGTCTGCCGGGTCGATGCGGGCTTCGGCCTGATCGAGGATACGGCCATTGAGCCATACAGGCAGGCCAGCGGGGGTCATGGCGTGTTTCCTTCATCCTCCTGCGGCCCGAACAGGGCCAGCAGGGCCGCGATCTTGAGCTGCATCTCGCGGTATTCGCGCTCCGGGTCGGACTCCACGGTAATGCCGCCACCTGCCGCCGCGGTCACGTGGTCGCGCGTGAGCACCAGCGTGCGGATGATGACGGCGCTATCCATGACCCCATCACAGCCGATGCGCACCACCGTGCCGCAATACGCTCCACGGGGCGAGGCCTCGAGCGCATCGATCACCTGCATGGCGCGGTGCTTGGGCGCGCCGGTGACCGAGCCGGGCGGCAGGGTGGCGGCCAGCAGATCACAGGCATCGCGCCCCGGCTCCAGCCGCCCCGTTATTTCGGACACCAGATGATGCACATGCGCAAACCGCTCGACCGCGAAAAGTTCTGGCACGGCAATGCTGCCCATCTGCGCCACCCGCCCGATATCGTTGCGCATGAGATCAACGATCATCAGGTTCTCGGCCCGCTCCTTGGCATCATGGCGCAGGGCATGGGCCAGCCGGGCATCGTCCTGCATCGTGTCTCCACGCGGGGCCGTGCCTTTTATGGGCCGGGTGCTGACCCGGCCTGCGCCATCAAGGCTTAAAAAACGTTCGGGGGAAGCACCGAGCAGCGCAAACCCGCCCTCCCCCACCAGAAATGCCCCGAATGGCGCGGGCGATGTGGCGCGCAGCGTGCGGTAGGCATCAACCGCCGCAAGCCCCGGCGGGCGGCCGGCCTGCATGCGTCCGGTGATATTGACCTGAAACACTTCGCCCGCCGCAATCCGGGCCACGGCCTGCGCCACGGCGGCGCGATACGCGGCCCCATCCTGATCGGGCTTAAAACGCAATGCGGGCAGGGGCGCGGGTTTGACTGCGGGGCCAATCCCCGCCCACTGCGCGGCCAGCCCTGCCATGCGCGGGGCATCAAGGTCTATTCCCGCCAGCCAGGCGCGGCCCGTTTCGCGATCGAGCACGAAGGCATGGTCATACAGGCCGAAAGCGGCCATGGGGCCGTCATCGCCTGCCCCATGGCGCGTGCCGATGCCTTCCATGCGCTGGCCCGCGCCATAGCCGATAAAGCCGACAGCACCCCCGGCAAAAGGCACCTCGGGCGGACAGCAACCCGGCACGCCCTGCCGCAGCAGACGGGGCAGGTCATGCGCCACCTGCGTGCCATCCAGCCAGCATGTGCCATCGCGCTGCTCGATCCAGTGAACAGGGTCGCGGCAGATGATGGTCCAGCGCGCACGCGGGCCGACCGGGCCGCCGCTGTCAAGGCAGGCAAAGCCCGGGTGGTTGCCCCACGCCGCCAGCACGTCATCCACATCCCGCCACGGCAGCGGCAGGCAGGGCGCGGGGCTAGCCATCTCCGGCGTGCCGCAAGGTGGCGGCATAATCCATCAGCATGGCACTGACTTCCGGCCCGTCAGCCGCTTCAAGCGCGCGGCAGGCCATCCGGCGGCAGTCATCCATCGCCGCCGCCCGCACCGCGCGCTTGACGCGCGGCACGGCGGAGGCGTGCATGGAAAACGACCGCACCCCCAGCCCCACCAGCAACGGCACGGCCAGCGGGTCGGAGGCCATCTCGCCACACAGCGAGACCGGCCTGCGCTGGCGCAGACCCGCATCGGCCGCCAGGCGCACAAGCCGCAGCACGGCGGGGTGCAGCGGGTCATACAGCCCCGCCACATCCGTCGCCGCCCGGTCCGCCGCCAGGGTGTACATGGTCAGGTCGTTGGTGCCGATGGCGAGGAATTCGGCTTCCTGCGCCAGCACATCGGCCATGAGGGCGGCGGCAGGCGTCTCGATCATGATGCCAAGCGGCGGCAGCGGGTCGGGTATATCCACCCCCCTGCGCCGCAGCCTGCGCCCCACGCGGGCATAGATTTCACGCGCCTTATGCAGTTCCGCCGGGCTCGACACCATGGGCAGCAGCACCCGCACCGGGCCTGCGGTGGCAGCGCGCAGGATGGCGGCGAACTGGGTTTCCAGCAGGGCGCGATGGCGCAAAAGCAGCCTGATGCCGCGCAGGCCCAGCGCCGGATTGACATCGCTGCCAGCGCCAATGCCGGCCTGCGTCAGGGCATCGCTGTTTTTCTCGCTGCCCCAGTCCACCACGCGAATCGTGACCGGATCGCCTGACATGGCCTCGATCAGCGGGCGATAGAGCGCTTCCTGCCGGGCTTCATCAGGCAGGGTCTCGGCATTCATGAACAGGAATTCGCTACGCAGCAGCCCGATGCCCGCAGCACCTGACTGTGCGATCATGGGCAGTTCGGCCGGAATTTCCAGATTGGCCTGCAGCGTCAGCACTTCTCCGCTCGACAGGCGGGCAGGCAGGCGCCGCAGGCGGCCAAGCGCCTGGCGTTCACGCGCATAGGCCGCCACCTCCACCCGGGCTGCTGCCGCCGTGCGGGTGGAAGGCCGGATGATGACATGCCCGGTCGCACCATCAACCACCAGCCGCGTGCGCCGCCCCATTTGCGCCAGCAGGCCGTGGGTGGCCAGCACGGCGGGAATGCCCAGCGCGCGCAGCAGGATGGCGGTGTGCCCGGTGCTGCCGCCTTCCTCCGTTACCACGGCGGCAATGCGCGAGGGGTCGATCAGGGCGGCATCGGCGGGGCGCAACTGCTCGGCCACAAGGATTGCGCCATCGGGAATGGTAGAAAACGACCGATACGGCGTGCCGCTGAGGTTGCGCACCAGCCTGCGCCCGATCTCGCGAAATTCGCCCGCCCGTCGCCTTGCCGCCACCGCATCCTCGCCTTCAGGCGCGGGGCGGCCGGGTGGGGCAAGCATGAAAGCGGCCAGGGCCTCGGTTTCGAGCTGCACGGCGGCCTCGGCCAGCATGCCGTGACCCAGCCGCGCCTCGATGCCGCGCCGCAGGCGCGAGGGGCCAAGCATGCGGCGATAGACTTCAAGCAGGGAGCCTATTTCCACCTGCCCGTCCTCAGGCAGCAGGGCCAGACGGTCATGCAGACGGCGCAACTGGGCGGTGGAGCGGGTTATGGCCTCATGCAGGCGGGCGCGTTCGTGGCCAGGGTCGCAGTCGCGCCGCGCGGTATCGATGGGCGGCAGGGCGGGATCATGCGCGATGGCGGCATAACCGATGGCCACGCCCGGTGACACAGGCTGGCCTTCCAGCCGCACCTCACCGGGGCGGGAGCGACGGGGGGTGCTGCGTTCAGTCGTCTTCATCAAACCCGGCCCCGACCAGCCGCACGAGGGCCGCGAGCGCTTGTGCCGCCTGCGGGCCGTGGGCCGCGATGCCGATTGTCTCGCCCTTTCCCGCCCCCAGCATCATGAGCCCCATGATCGAATGGCCCGAAACGGTCATGCCCGCATGGGTCACGTCGATGGTCGCATCGAATTTTTCCGCCACCGTGACGAATTTGGCCGCCGCCCGCGCGTGCAGCCCGCGCTGGTTGACAATGCCCACATCCGCCCGCCGGGGTGCCGCCTGCGCCACGGGTTCAGCCACCATGGCCCGCGACGCTGTCCGCCCCCTCGCCCACGCAGCCCCCCACGCCCGACAGGCAGGCCGGTGGCAGGTGCGAGGCAACCGAAATATAGCGCCTGCCCGCCTCTTCCGCGCCGTGCAGGCAATCCTGCAGGCCAGCCTGGCCGCGCATCTGCGCCAGCTTGACCAGCATGGGCATGTTGACGCCTGCCAGCACCTCCACGCGGTTGTTCTCCAGCACGGAAATCGCAACATTCGATGGCGTGCTGCCGAACATGTCGGTCAGCAGGATCACGCCCTGCCCGCTATCGACCGAGTCGATGACCTGGCGCAATGGCGCGCGGCAGGTGCCCGGCAGCGAAGCCGCCGTGACATTGAACACCGTGGCCTGCGCCTGCGGGCCGACCACATGTTCGAGTTCCGCCTTCAGGGTCTCGCCCAGAACGCCATGCATCACGAATACAAGACCGATCATTGCGGGTCCGCCTGCTCCGTTGGTTCGGCCAGCCCGCGCGGGCGGTTGGCCCAGCGCCAGCTACTGCGACCCTGACGGGCCAGTTCACGGTGCATGATCACCACGGGCCATGCATCCTGGGGGTGGGCACTGTCAGCACGCTGCGCCAGCCGCCGCGCCAGGGCCTCGACAAGGGTGACCGAGCGGTGTCGCCCGCCCGAGCAGCCAATGGCGATGGTGGCGTATTTCTTGCCCTCGCGCACGAAGCGCGGCAGCACGAGTTCGAGCAGGCCCGCCATGCGATCAAGGAATTCGGCGTAATCGGGGTCATTGGCCACGTAATCCGCCACGGCCGCATCAAGTCCGGTCATGGCCGACAGAGCGGGGTCATAATACGGATTGGTAAGGAAGCGGGCATCGAACACCATATCCGCCTCACGTGGCAGCCCTGCGGGGAAGGCGAAGGACATCAGCGCCACGGTCAGCCCGTCGAGGCCGCCTGCCGACCATTCGCCAAAGCGGGCCTCGACAAGCTGGCGCAGTTCGAATGGCGGCAGGTCGGAGGTATCGATCACCACATCGGCGGCCTCACGCAGGGGGGAGGTGAGGCGGATCTCGGCCTCGATCCCTTCCTTGACCGTGCCATGCACGGCCTGCGGGTGGCGCCTGCGGGTGGCGGTATAGCGGCTGAGCAGCACGCTTTCCTCCGCCGTGGCATAGATCAGCTCGGCATTGAGGGCTGGGTTGACGCGCAGGCGGGCCAGGGCTGCGAGCACGGCCGAGGCATCGAAGCCGCGCGTGCGCGAATCCACGCCAATGGCCACCGGGCGCTCGGCGCGGGCCACGATCTCATCGAGCATGCCCAGCGGCGGATTGTCGATCACCTCGTGCCCGAGATCCTCCAGAATGCGCAGAATCGAGGATTTTCCTGCCCCGGACAGGCCGGTCACAAGCAGGATGCGACGGGGGAGAGGTGTGTCTTCATGCATGGTGTCAGTCACGCAAAACCCTGACTTCTCTCAGCCATTTGCCGGGTGACAGATCGCTGTATCATGGCGGGATCGAAACCTTTTCCTGAACCCATTCTCCCCCGAAAGGGCAATCATGGAAAGTGGCAGCCGCATCACATCTGTCTTTCATCCAGCAATTGGCTACGTCCGGCAACGCAGTCAAGGATCAGGCCCACGCGCGCCACGGCCGAAGGCTGGGCCGGGTCGAGGCGGAACGCGGGCACGCCGGTCAGCGCATCATGTTGCGGGGCCGGTGGCAGGCGGGGGGCATAATCGGGCGGCGCCACCAGCCTTGCAAGGGCCGCCACCCGCACCCGTTCCTGCCATGCCATGCGGATGATGCCGATGCCACGCACCTCGAGCAACCCCGCAAGGGCGGGCGGCGGACTGGCCCACCCCGCGTGCAGGCAGACCTGGTCATCGGCCACGAGGGCATAGCCCGCATCGATCAGGCGCAGCAGAAGGTCCGACTTGCCCGCCCCCGATGGCCCCATGAGCAGAACGCCCTGCGCACCGCGCGCGGCACAGGAGGCATGGATGTGGAGCGGCGCGTTCATGTCCGTGCTTTACCGGACAGGGCGTTGTTTCGGGAAAGGAAAAATTTTTATGGACAAAACATGGCGACTTCATGATTCTTTTACAGATGGAAGAAAACACGTCGTTGCGTCCGCAGCCCGAACTTCACCTCCGGCACCTGACCGGGATCAACGCGCAGACCGGTGGCTTCCCCCCTGAACTGTTTGGTCAGATCCGCCAGGCGCTCATGATGGGCATGGACCAGCTGGCCAGCCAGGGCATGAAGGCGGAAAACGTCACGCGCATCATCTTCATGCTGCATGAAACTGCGGGATTTGCCGCCTGTTTTCCCCTGCTCAACGATCTGTTCGGCCGCACCTGCCCCGCCACCACGCTGCGCCTGGTCAAGCAGTTTGACCAGCCGGGCCAGCTGGCCGAGATCGAACTGCTCGCCACAACAGCGCCGGACGACACGGACGCCTGACGGGCATCAGCCTGAAAGGCGTGCTACAATTTTCGTGAAATTTGGGGGATCGTGGTGGAGCTGAGGGGAATCGAACCCCTGACCTCCTCATTGCGAACGAGGCGCTCTCCCATCTGAGCTACAGCCCCACAATCCTCGCGCGATAGATAACCTGCGACAGGCGCAAGTCAAGGCCAAATTTGGGGGCTTATATAATTTCGTGCAATGAACACGCGGTTCACGGCGGTTGTATGCACCCCCTGACGACACTAGATTCCCGTGTGTCGTCATCTATGAAAGTTGGCCCGTTGATTCCCATAATCTTTAGCCTGCTGGCTGAACTGATACAGCTTTACACCTATGTGGTACTGGTCTCGTGCCTGTTCAGCTTCCTGCTGGCCTTCGGCATTCTCGACCAGCGCAACCAGATCGTATGGAACATCAGCAATTTCCTGTACCGCATGACCGAACCGTTGCTGCGCCCCATCCGCAGCGTGCTGCCTGATCTGGGCAACATGGATTTCAGCCCGCTCGTGCTGCTGCTGCTGATCCAGTACGTCGTGATGCCGATCCTGTTCAGGGTCGAGCACATGCTGCTTGTTCCCCCGATGTAAGCGGACTATCCCCGCCGCCATCGTGCGGCCTATAATGGGTGCACGGGCCATGCTTTTTCACTCGGACCGCATTTTCAGGAGTTGATATTCACATGAAAAAATCAAACCGTTTCCTGGCGCTTATCGCCGCCCTGCCCGTAGCAGCCGCCCTTTCCACCGCACCCGCGCATGCAGAAGGCTTTGGCGGCCTTGGCGGTCTGGGTGGGGACGCATCGAGCCTGCTGTCGGGCAGTGGCTTGAGCGTGCCCTCCGTTTCCTCGCTGGCCCCTTCCAACGTTACGGGCCTGCTGAGCTACTGCGTGCAGAACAATTACCTGCAGGGCAACAGCCCCTCCACCCTGCTGTCCTCGCTCAAACAGAAGGCCGGGCTTGATACCTCGAGCAGCCAGTATTCCAACGGCCAGAACGGCATTCTGGATACCGGCAATGGCAACACCTTCTCGCTTGCCACGCTGAAGGGCAACCTCAAGCAGAAGATCACCACCAAGGTTTGCAATGCCGTGCTCAAGCAGGGCAAGTCCCTGCTCTGATCCACGGTCTTGCGGGGTTCGCCTGATCGTTCAGAACGGGCGGACCACCACCATGATGACGATGACCATCATCAGCACGGTCGGCACTTCATTGGCCATGCGATAGAAGCGTTCAGGCCGCGTATTGCGGTCATGAGCGAAGTCACGCCTCCACCGCCCGCACGCGCCCTGAAAGCCTGCCATGGCGAGCACGCAGGCCAGCTTGACCAGCCACCACCCGGAATGCCAGTCGATCAGCCCTGGTATAGCGGCAAGCAGCCCGCCAAACACGAAGGTGCTGATCATGGCAGGCGCCATGATGAAGCGCAGCAGCTTGTATTCCATCACCTTGAAGCGTGCTGATTCCGGTGAACCGGCCACCACCTGGCAGTGATAGACAAACAGCCGCGGCAGGTAGAACAGCCCCGCCATCCACGCAATGAATGACATGATGTGGAACGCCTTAAGCCACAGCATGAAGGGAATGAGGGCACTACCCATTCACGTGGCCCGCCTGTTTCTGGCTGGTCAGGATGTGCGTGAGCAGCTGCACGAATTCATCTAGATGCGCGATCCGCAGCAGTCCCGGCCATTTTGGTGCCGGCAGGTCGGGCGCGCGCAGCAGCACGCAGCCCATGCCCGCCGCCTGTGCCGCGCGGGCGCCGGTATCGGTATCTTCCAGCACGATGCAGCATTCCGGTGGCACGCCCTGCTTCCTTGCCGCCGCCAGATACACCGCCGGGTCCGGCTTGGGCTGGCCCATGTCACGCGCGGAGTGAATGGTGTCGGGCGCGATCAGCGCATCAAGCCCGGTGCGGCCGAATTTGGCCTCCATTTCCTCTACTGATGAATTGGAGCCAATGCGGTAGGGCAGCCCCAGCCTGGCCACGCCGCGCAGCATGGCGGGCGCGCCTTCGATGGTTTCCGCCTCATTGCGCATGAGGGTGACAAGGTTGCGCTGCATCTGTGCTGGCCAGTCAGCAGGCAGCTTTATGCCCTCCTCATCCTCGATCTCGTGCTTGAGCGCGGTCAGGGCATGCCCGGCGAACCGATGCACGGCGTCTTCATCGCTGATCTCGGTGCCATAGTCGCGCAGGGTGCGCGCGATCATGCGGCATGACGGGCCTTCGCTATCGATCAGCACGCCATCGCAATCGAAAATGACCAGCCTGAGCGCGCCGTCAGGGCGCAGGGCGGAGGGCAGCATGGCTCAGACCTCCCTGATGGTCTTGATCAGGTCGCCCACATGCTCGGGCGGCGTGGTGGGAATGACGCCGTGGCCAAGGTTGAACACATGCGGGCGGCCCTTCATGGCATCGCGGATGGCGCGGGCCTCGGCCCGCATGCCTTCGCCACCCGCCAGAACGCGGATGGGGTCGAGATTGCCCTGGAGCACCAGCGTGCCGGGCACCCTGTCGGCCACGGCCTTCATGTCCGCCCCGGTATCGAGCGCCATTGCGTTCACGCCGGTTTCACGCCCGTATTCAATCGCCATCAGCCCCGCCAGACGGGGGAAGCCAATGACCGGCACGCCGGGGTGGCGGGCATTGATGATGGCGGTGATGCGCTTCGCCGGTTCAATCACATGCTTGCGGAACTGCGAGGGCGGCAGCAGGCCCGACCAGCTATCGAACAGCATGACCGCTTCGGCTCCCGCCTCGATCTGGGCGCACAGCATATCCGCCGTGGAGGTGGTGAGCAGGTCGATTAGCCGGTCGAAAAACGCGGGGTCGGTATAGGCGAGTTTGCGGGTTTCCTCGAACTCACGCGAGCCATGGCCTTCCACCATGTAGCACGCCACCGTAAACGGCGCGCCTGCGAAGCCGATCAGTGTCACCTGCCCTGGTTGGGCCGGGCCGATCGCCTCTGGCCCGTCAACAATGGCCCGCAGCCTGCGCAGCGTCTGCATCACCGGTTCAACCGCCTGCGCCACCCGGCCCGGATCAAGCCGGTCGAGATCGGCCTGCGAGCGCACGGCCCCCAGAACAGGCCCCCGTCCTGGCACGAATTCCAGCGACTGCCCCATTGCCCAGGGCAGGATCAGGATATCGGAGAACAGGATGGCCCCATCCATGCCAAAACGGCGGATGGGCTGCAGCGTGATCTCGACCGCCATGTCGGGGGTCATGCAGCGGGTTATGAAATCCGCCTTTTCACGCAATGCCCGGAATTCTGGCAGGAACCGGCCCGCCTGCCGCATCAGCCATACCGGAGGGGGCCAGGTCGCCTCTCCCATCAGGGTGGCGAGCAGGGGTTTGCGTGTTTCTGTCATCGATCCGTCGTTCTGTTTCGTTGTGGCCGGACTATCTCGTACTTTCGGGCTGACGGATAGCGGGCAGGGCGCACCGCGCGCGCCCCTTTCAAAACAATAAAAGAAAAGAGAAAGAAATTTCTTGATGTTCTTTTAGTGCTGTGGATCACGGGGTACCCATGTTTCCGAAAATGTACCCCGTTTTCCCCACAGTGTGTACCGTTTCCGACTCCAAGGATTCCCACGGAGTCGGAAAGTTATCCCGAATGTACCGACATAAGGCTGTGTACAACTCACCGGAATGGGGCGGGTACACGTTGTCCACGGTACTCGGTACGGCACAGAATTGTTTGGAGTACTGTCCCCATGTACCCCAGTACTCCAGAGCCCCGAATTAAATGTTTCACTTCCGCAGTACGGAGAGCACGATGCCGGACGACTCCAGTTTAGTACTAAAGCCCGTCCCATTACAGGTGGAGTCGCCACGGATAGTACTGGCCAGCCGCTCAGCGGCGCGGCGCGCGCTGGTGGAATCGGCGGGGCTTTCAGCCCGGTTCATGGCGGCGGATGTGGATGAACACGCCATTCGCGCGGCACAGCGCCATGCCGGGCATGATGCCAGCGCGGCAGCCCTTGAGCTTGCCCGCGCCAAGGCCCGGGCGGTTCGGGTCGCACCCGGCACGGTGGTGATTGGCGCGGACCAGATCCTGTCCTGTGGCGAGGAATGGTTCGACAAGCCCGATGACCGCGATACCGCCCGTGCGCAGTTGCTGCGCCTGCGCGGCCGGGCGCATGTGCTGCACACGGCGGTAAGCATGTGGCGTGATGGCCGCGAGGTCTGGCGCCATGTCGCCTGCCCCGTGCTGCATATGCGCGCCTTCAGCGAGTCTTTTCTCGCGTGGTATCTGGCGGCCGAGGGCGAGGCGATTCTGTCCTGCGTGGGGTGCTACCGGCTTGAAGGGCTCGGAATCCAGCTTTTCTCACGCATCGAGGGGGAACAGTCGGCCATTATGGGCCTGCCGCTGCTGCCCCTGCTCGCGGCCCTGCGCATGCAGGGCATTATCTTGCCCTGAATCGGTTGAAGGGGGGTTGCATCGGTCTGCGCTTGCGGTTATACCCCCGTCACCGGACCACGGTGGCCATGTAGATGGCCTGCACCGTCGGAACAGTGGGGCCATAGCTCAGTTGGGAGAGCGCCTGAATGGCATTCAGGAGGTCAGGGGTTCGACTCCCCTTGGCTCCACCAGATTCCTTATCTGGTACCCCCACATTTCATTTGTTGATGACCGCATCAGTGCCTTCATGTGTCGCATGAGGGCTTTGTGCGTTCTAAAACCCTGCAAAAGTTTTTGGTGAAGCTTTTTTCAAAAAGTTTCAGATAACGCCGCCTGTTTTGAAAAAAGGCAGCCTTCAGAAACTTTTATCATTTCCTATCAAAGAGTTATTTCAGAGCGTGCTCTTAATCGGTTCGTAACCGATGCGGCGTTAAAACTGCATTTGAAAGTGATGAAATAACCCGACCGACGAGCGAGGAGGGCCATGATGCAGCCTTCAACCAATTGCCCGACCATGTGGACGCGCTGAAAATGGGAACGCAGTCCTTTGCCCGTTCCCGGCCAGATTCCGACCGAACGCCAGCGGGGCATGTCCTTCAGGTCGAGACCCTGCCGCTTGAAGGCCTGCTTCTGCTTACTCCGCCCCGCCTGAAAGAGGGGCGCGGTTGTTCCAGCGAAACCTGCAATACGGCCCTATTGGCCCGGATCGGCATGGCCAGCGGCAGTGCTTTCGCGCAGGATCATTACAGCCTGTTGCGGCAACGCGGCATGGTGCGGGGCCTCCACGCCCAGGTGGCGCCCGGTGCGCAGGGCAAGCTGGTGCGGTGCACGCGCGGGGCGATCTGGGATGTGGCGGTGGATGTGCGCACCGGCTCGCCCACCTTCGGGCAGTGGGTCAGCGTGACCCTGAATGACGAAAACGGTAGCCAGTTCTGGATACCGCCGGGATTCCTGCACGGTTTCTGCACATTGACCGACCATACGGAGGTGCACTGCCAATGCACCTCTCCCTCCGACCCCACCTGCGCGCGCAGCCTGCGCTGGAATGACGCAACACTGGGCATTGAATGGCCGGTGGCCGATGGTCAGGCCATTATCTCGGCGCATGATGCGGCGGCACCGCCCTTTTCTGCCGTGATCGACTGGTTCCATTACGCCTGACGCGCAGCCCTTTTCCATCACGGCACGGGTGGGCGGATAGTCTTGGCCCGGTAATCAGGCTGAGTGGTCGAGTTCGTCGAGTTCGATCAGGCCTGCTTCGCCGGTCTGCGGCGGGGGAATGACCGGCATGGCCTGTTCCGTGGCCCGGTCGCCCGGGTGCAGGCGCCGCACCACGGAAAAGGCGGTCAGCACCGCGCAGGAGCCAAACAGCACGCTGCCCAGAACCTGCCCCACCTGCACGCCACCTGGCCCGTAACGCATGCCGATCCACACGAACGGAATGGTGCCCAGCGTCGCCCGCCCCCAGTTGAACAGCGTGGAATAGAGCGGGTGGCCCAGATTGTTGAAGGCGGAATTGGCCACGAACAGCATGCCGATGAACACGTAGCCCGCAATGGTCCAGTTACAGAACAGGTGGATCAGCATCGCCGCCGTGCCCTGCGCTGAAAACACCCGCACCACCAGGTCCTGGGTCAGGAACAGGATGGCCCATGTAAGTGCCACGCAGCCTGCCACCAGCCACAGCGAGGCCACGAGTGTCGCCCGCACGCGCGCAAGTTTACCCGCGCCAAGATTTTGCGACATGATCGGCCCCACCGATCCCGTCAGGGCAAAGACAAAGGCAAAGGCCACCGGCACGATCCGCTCGATGGTCGCCTGCCCCGCCACCGCCGCCAGTCCGAACCCCGCCATGGCATGCGTTACGAACACGCTGCCCACCGGCGTGGCCAGATTGGTCAGGATGGCGGGCATGGCCACCTGCCCCACCAGCTTTGTGTCGGCCACGACATGGGTGCGCACGGGCCATGCCAGCAGGCCGTGACGGCGCGCGCAGCGAAAGCCCATCAGCGCCACGATCCCGCGTGAGAAAATGGTGCTGATCGCCGCCCCCTTGAGCCCCAGCCCGAGGCCCAGAATCAGCACGGGGTCGGCTATGGCCGAGATCATGGCGCCGATCAGCGTCACGTTCATGGAAATGCGCGCAGCCCCGATGGAGCGCAACAGCCCCGAGCACCCCATGCCGGCTGCGATCAGCGGCAGGCCGGGCGAGATGATGCGCAGGAACGTGGCCGCCTGCCGTGCCGCTTCCCCCTGTGCCCCGAGCAGGGCCAGCAGGAGCGGTGCGAGCCATGCGGTGAACACCCCGATGAGCAGGCAGAAGCCGAGCATGACAATGCCGAAGGAGGATGCGACCCGCTGCGCCTGCTCCATCTTGCCCGCGCCGATTAGCCTGCCGGTAATGGCGCCGATGCCAATCGACAGCCCGATGGAGACCGCGATCTGCACGAAGCTGATGACGCCGGAAAAGCCGATGGCTGCCGTCAGCGCCGGGTCGCCAAGCCACGAAATGTAGAAAAGGTTCAGCAGGTCGACAAGAAACACGGCCATCAGGCCGATGGCGCCCGTCCCGGCCATGACCACGACATGGCGGACAATGCTGCCTGTGCAGAATGCGGCTTTGGGTCGGGTCGCGGGTTGTCCCCCCATTCGGGTGTCCTGTCTGCTGCAGTGGGGGCGGCCTGGCCGGTGCCGCCATGGTCACGCCCCATGATGGGGGGCATTGAAACCGGGCACAAGACCCCCTGCCCGGCCTGTTTTTGCCACCGGGCAGAAAATTGCCGTGTTATTGCTGTATATAATAAAATTTGATTGTGCAGTGCAAAATAACCATATCGATTGTGCAGTGCAAAAAAAGTAAAATCGTATTTTTATTTATATTTATTGTTGACGTGTAAATAGGGGAATGGCATAAGGGGTTACACGAAGCCGCTGGCTTCCATAAAAACCAATAAAATCCGGTCATGATACCGGGCTGGACGTGTTACCCTCCGGTATCAACGTTCTACTGACAGGGTCACCCAATGGGCGGCCCTGTCTTTTTTTGTGCGCTGCCCTTCTCGTATAATGCCCTGCAGGCCGTAACGGTTGCAGGGCACGCTGGTGCCGCGATGGCGGGCGTCAAGCCGGGTTTCAAATTGGACTGTACCAGTCTATTTGAAAAAATCGCAGCCTTGGCTGCCGTGTAACCCGATCTGCCAGAGTGCCGCCCCCATGAACAGACTGTCCTTGTTGCAAAAACACCCCTACCTGCTGGCTGGCGGCATGGGCGTGCTGTGTGGCGGGGTGAATGTGCTCCTTGAGCCGGAAAACCCCTTTATCAAAGCCTTCGACAGCCCGCAGATGCAGCATACCCTGCAGCACCTGTCGGGCATCCTTGGGGCCGAGGGGGTCATGGCTCTTGTGTTGCTTATAGGGCTTATCGCCGGGGGGCTGATCAATCTTGCGGGCAATGCCGCATGCATGAGCCTGCCGTACTGGCTGATCGGGCGCCTGTCCCGGCTGCAGGCATGGCAGAAAAACGGCGTGTTTTTCATCGTTGCCATGGGCCTGCAGGGGGCGTTGACCTACTGGCAGTGGGGTTACAGCAATGCGACCGATCTTGGCCTCGAGGTGCTGGAAATGCTGTCCATGACAGTTGCCTATCTCATGCCCGTCAGGCACAGACTGCTGCTGAGCGTGTATTGTGGCATGATGACCTGCGTTGTGCTTTTTAGTTTTTATTGCATCGAGGCCATGCCGACCCTGCGCGCGCAGATGCACCCCGTGGAGACCGCGCAGCCCCTGCCCGGTGGCCTTGCGCCTGACGGGCGGCATCACGTGGCCCATGAGGTCGAGCAGGATCTGTAAGTTTTCTGCTACAAGAAGTTTCTGGTGCCGCCTTTTTTTCAAAAAGGCGGCACCCAGAAACTTTTATCATTTTTCATCAATGATCCGGGCAAGGGGGTGATGGCAGCGCAGGAGACCAGCGCTTTTACTGCTGGTCGCGAATGGGGTGTCTCCATTACGCTAAAGCCGGTTCCCGCCCGTGGCAGGAACTCCTGCATTAAGGGAGGAATACCGATGTCCAGACTGACGGCGGCCGAACGTGATGCCCTGCCCGATTCAGCCTTTGCCCTGCCGGGCCGGCGCTACCCCATACCCGACGTAACCCATGCGCGTGATGCGCTGGCCCGCGCGAGCGAGATGCTGCACCGTGGCGACCTGAGCCAGCAGGAATATGACACGGTGGTTGCCCGCGCCCATGCCGTGCTGGAAAATGAATAGACCCGCATGACAAAAAAAAGGGGTGCCGGACAGATTGCCCGGCACCCCTTTCGTGTTGCGACTGGCCCGTAGGGGTCAGCCAGCCTTGTCGAGTTCCGCCTCAAGCTGCGGCAGGATGGTGAACAGGTCGCCCACAATCCCGTAATCCGCCACCTGGAAGATCGGCGCTTCGGGGTCCTTGTTGACGGCAACAATGACCTTGCTGTCCTTCATGCCGGCCAGATGCTGGATCTGCCCGGAAATGCCCATGGCGATATACAGTTCCGGCGCCACGATCTTGCCGGTCTGGCCCACCTGGTATTCATTCGAGACAAAGCCCTTGTCCACCGCCGCGCGCGAGGCGCCAATGGCGGCGCCAAGACGGTCGGCCAGCGGCTCGAGCAGCTTGAAGTTCTCTTCATTGAGCATGCCGTTACCACCCGAAACCACCACGCGTGCGGATTCCAGTTCCGGCCGCTCGGACTTCGAGAGCTCGGTGGCAACAAAAGTGGAGCCACCCGGGCCTGCGGGCAGGGCAATGTCCTCGATGGTGGCGCTGCCGCCTTCCGCCGGGGCGGGATCGAAGGCGGATGCGCGCACCGTGATGACCTTCTTCGCATCAGCCGACTTCACGGTGGCCAGCGCGCTGCCCGCATAGATCGGGCGCACGAAGGTTTCGGCATCGTTGATGGCGACGATATCGGGGATCGGCTGCACATCAAGCAGGGCCGCCGCGCGCGGCAGCACGTTCTTGGCCGTGGCGGAAGAGGCTGCGAGGATATGCGTGTAACCGCCCGCAAGCTGTGCCAGCAGCGCGGCCACCGGCTCGGCGAGTTCGCTGTTGCCGGTGGTGTCGGTTACGGCAAACACCTTCTGCACGCCAGGAATGGCGGCAGCCGACTTCGCGGCGGCAGCGGCATCGGGGCCGGTGACCAGCACATCGACATCACCGAGCTTGCTCGCGGCCGTGATGGCGGAGCGCGAAGCCTGGCGGATCACGCCGCCTTCATGATCGAGATAAACGAGAACGGTCATGATCAGATCACCTTTGCTTCGTTACGCAGACGCGAAACCAGTTCCGCCGCCGAGTCGAGCTTCACGCCCGCCTTGCGCTCCGGCGGCTCGGCTACCGAGATCACGCTCAGGCGCGGGGTCATGTCCACGCCCAGATCGGCTGGCGTGATCTTTTCCATCGGCTTCTTGCGCGCCTTCATGATGTTGGGCAGCGAGGCGTAGCGCGGCTCGTTGAGGCGCAGGTCGGCGGTGATGATGGCGGGCAGCGCCAGCTTGATGGTCTGGGATCCACCATCGATCTCGCGGGTGACCGTTACCGCGCCATCAGCAACGTCCACCTTCGAGGCGAAGGTGGCCTGCGGGCGGTCAAGCAGGCCTGCCAGCATCTGGCCGGTGGCGTTCATGTCATCATCAATGGCCTGCTTGCCCAGGATGATGAGTTCCGGCTTTTCCTTTTCCACCAGGGCCTTGAGCACCTTGGCGACGGCGAGCGGCTCGGTCACGACATCGGTCTCGACCAGGATGGAGCGGTCAGCGCCCATGGCCATGGCGGTGCGCAGCGTGTCCTGCGCCTTGGCCTCGCCGATGGAGACGGCGATGATCTCGCTCACCACGCCTTTTTCCTTCAGGCGCACGGCTTCCTCGACCGCGATCTCGTCAAACGGATTCATGGACATCTTGACGCCAGCGGTCTCCACGCCGGAGCCGTCGGCCTTCACGCGGGGTTTGATGTTGTAGTCAATCACGCGCTTAACGGGTACAAGAACCTTCATTGCATATTTGCCTGTCTGTCTTCGGATAAGGGCAATCGGTGTGGCGGATACATACCGTACCCGCCGGGCAATTACATCCCGCCGGGATAGTTCGGGCCGCCCGCCCCCTCCGGCGTGGCCCAGTCGATGTTCTGCGCGGGGTCCTTGATGTCGCATGTCTTGCAGTGCACGCAGTTCTGCGCGTTGATCTGCAGGTGCGGGTCGGTCGCCTCATCGGCCACTTCATACACGCCCGCCGGGCAGTAGCGGCTTTCAGGCGCGCGGAACACATCCCAGTTCACCGTCTTCCACAGCGACATGTTGCGCACCTTGAGGTGGACGGGCTGGTCCTCCTCATGGTTGGTGGCGGACAGGAACACCGAGGAGAGACGGTCGAAGGTGATCTTGCCGTCGGGCTTGGGGTAGTTGATTTTCGGCGCGATCGAGGCCGGTTCCAGCACTTCGTTATCGGCGTGGCGGGTGTGCAGCGTCCACGGCGCGCGGCCACGCAGCAGCATGGCGTCGATGCCCGCATACAGCGCGCCGCCCTTCATGCCGAATTTGGCAAAAGCCGGACGGATGTTGCGCACGGTGCGCAGTTCATCCCACAGCCAGGAATCCTTGATGCGGCGGGTATAGGAACCCGGCTCCACGCGGCTGGTGGCCAGCGCCTCGCCCACGGCCTCGGCGGCCAGCATGCCCGACTTCATGGCCGTGTGCGTGCCCTTGATCTTGGGCACGTTGAGGAAGCCCGCCGTATCACCAATCAGTGCACCGCCGGGGAAGGTCAGGCGCGGAATGGACTGGATGCCCCCTTCCGACAGGGCGCGCGCGCCATAGGCGATGCGCCGTGCGCCCTCGAAATACGGGCGGAAGGAGGGGTGGAGCTTCACGCGCTGCATCTCGTCAAACGGCGAGAGCCAGGTGTTGGGGTAATCCAGCCCCACCACGAAACCGTAGGAGACGAGGTTTTCCCCAAAATGGTACATCCACGCGCCGCCATAGGTGCGGTCATCCAGCGGCCAGCCAAAGCTGTGCTGGATCAGGCCGGGGCGGTGCATCTCCTTGGGGATTTCCCACAGTTCCTTGATGCCCAGCCCGTAGGTCTGCGGGTCCACGCCCTGGCGCAGGTTGTACATTGCCATGACCTGTTTGGTCAGCGAGCCACGGCAGCCTTCGGCAAACAGGGTGTATTTCGCGCGCAGTTCCATGCCCGGCGCGTAATTGCCGGTGGGTTCCCCATCGCGGTCCACGCCCATGTCGCCCGTGGCCACACCGGCCACGCGCCCGCTCTCATCAACCAGCACCTCGGCGCCCGCAAAGCCGGGATAGATCTCCACGCCGAGTTCTTCCGCGCGGCCCGCCAGCCAGCGGCACAGGTCGCCAAGGCTCACGATGTAGTTGCCGTGGTTGCGCATGTGCGGCATCACGCGGTCGAGAAACGGAACCTCGATGCCGCCATTCTCGGTCAGGTAGAGCATCTGCTCTTCCGTCACGGGGGTGTTCAGCGGGGCGCCTTCCTCGCGCCAGTGCGGCAGGAGTTCCTCCAGCGCGCGGGGCTCGATGACCGCGCCGGACAGGATGTGGGCGCCGATCTCGCTGCCTTTTTCAATCAGGCACACGGTGGCATCGGGGGCAATCTGGCGCAGCCTGATGGCCGCGGCCAGGCCAGACGGGCCGCCACCTACGATGACGACATCGAATTCCATAGTCTCGCGCGGGGTCTCGCTCATACCTCTGTTGTCCTCTTGCGTCATGACCGGGATGACATGGGATGAAAGGGGTTAAACTTGTATAGGAGTGTTACCTAGAACCGATTGGTGCGCGAATAAAGCCTTGCGTGCGCATTCTGTTCCGTCCGGCCGCATGGCGGGGCCATATTCAGGCGGCGTGTGGCCTCTGGGCCAGTTCCTCCGTCGCCCGCCATTCGGGGCTGACGTAATTGACAATCAGCGTGCGCCGCACCCCGTGCAGCGGCCTGCGCACGAAGCCATGCCATGATTGCGCGGACGGAATAAATAGCAGCCCCGAATTGAACAGCCCCGAGGCACGCGCCACCGGCGTGCCCTCCGCGGTCATGATATCGGTGCCCCAGTCCATCGCCTCGGCACCCATCGAGAGCGAGACCAGAAGCGTCAGCCGCTTGGCGCCAATATCGGTATGCGGCTCAAGCCAGAAGCCATCGGTATCGAGGCACAGTTCAAGGCGCAGGGCGGCGTCTTCCAGCCGGGCATTGCACTGGCGGGTGAAGCCCGCGCGCGTGGCGGCGGCGTCGAACAGGCAGGCCAAATGGTCAAGTGCCGGGTGGGCTGCGCGCTGGGCAGGGGTTACGAACAGCCGGTGCCCGTTGCGGCCTGCGCGCTGGCCGCCGCTGTCGCCGCCAATGAACCGTGTGCCGGGCACCCATTGCACCAGGGAAGCGGCAATGGAGGCGGGCAGGACGTCATGCAGTTGCCAGTGGGGATAGGGCCACGGCAGGACGGGGCTTGCGGCAAGGGCGGCGGTGACGCAGTTGGTTTGCATGAAGGTCTGCTGCTGGTTGTGGGGGTGGGCCGTGCTGGTGCCGCGCGGGCGCGCTAGAGGGCGCTGGCGTGCCGGGTGCTGCTCTGGGCCGTGAGGTAGCGGTCAAAAGCTGCTGCGACATGCCGCACGAAAGGCCGTCCTTTTTCGGTAAGCCGCACTTCCCGGCCCGTGAGGGTGAGCAGCCCGTCAGCCACCATGGGCGCAAGACGGTTGCATTCGGTGTCGAAATGGCTGGCGGGCAGGCCGTGGCGGGCGCTCAGCGTGTCGAGATCGACCTGCATGGTGCACATGATCTGTTCAATAATATCGGCGCGGGCCCTATCATCTTCCTGCAGGCGCACGCCACGGGCCACGGGCAGACTGTCGGGCCGGGCCATGAGGCGGGCATAGGCGGCAGCCGAGACAGCGTTCTGTGTCATGCCGCCGGGCAGCGAGGAGATGGCCGAGGCCCCGATGCCGATCAGCACGGGCGCGCTGTCGGTGGTGTAGCCCTGAAAATTGCGGTGCAGCGTGCCCGCCCGCAGCGCATGGGCCATGCTGTCATCAGGGCTGACGTAATGATCGAGCCCCACAGGCAGGAAACCGGCCGCGCGCAGCACGCTGTCCATCGCCGCGCGCTGCATGATGCGCTCTTCCGCGCCCGGCAGGTCGCCCACGGGCATGAGGGTCTGGCGCTTCTGCTTCCACGGCACATGGGCGTAGCCGAACACGGCCAGCCGGTCAGGCTTCAGGCTGGCCACGGCCCGCGCCGTGCGGGCAACACCTTCGGTATTCTGCCGGGGCAGGCCATAGATCAGGTCGATATTGATGGAGGCGACACCTGCCCCCCGCAGCGCATCGAGGCAGTCGCGCGTCTGCTCCCAGCTCTGGATGCGGCCACAGGCCTGCTGCACGCTGGCATCAAGATCCTGCACGCCCATGCTGGCGCGGTTGAAGCCGAGTTCATGCAGCAGGGCCGGATAGTCGGGGGGGAGATGGCGAGGATCGACCTCGATGCTGATCTCGGCATCGGGTGCGATGTCAAAGTCGCGGCGGATGGCGTCCATCACGCGGCGCATCGCACTTGCGGGGAGCGTGGTGGGCGTGCCGCCACCCCATTGCAGGTGTGTGATACGGCGGCCGGGGCCGATCAGGGAGACGACGCGGCGCAGTTCCTCATGCAGCAGGGCGGCATAGGCGCTCCTTGCATCCGCATTGCGCAGCACGGCGGTATTGCACCCGCAGAACCGGCATAGCGTGTCACAGAAGGGAACATGCAGGTAAAGGGAAACCGGCTGGTCCGCCGGGAGGGAGGACAGCCAGTTGCGGCTGTCGTCCGGGCCCACCGCATCCGTAAACTGGGCTGCGGTGGGGTAGCTGGTATAACGCGGCAGGTTGCCCCCGTAGCGCGAAAGCAGGGTGCTGTCCGCCGCGTTCATGCCATCAGAACCGGTAGGCGATACCGGCGGAAATGACGGTCGGGTCCAGAGAGTCGTGGGCCTTGACCTTCAGGCTTTCGTCGCTGTTTTCAGCCCAGGCGTGCATGCGCACGAACATCTGCTTTACGTCGAAGTTGAAGAACCAGTTGCCAACCAGCTGGTAATCCACACCGGCGTTGATGGACGGGCCACCGGTAAAGCCGGAGTTCAGCTTGCTCAGACCCAATGCGCCGCTGGCATTCATGTTGTGGAACCACATGAAGGTGCCACCAATGCCCACATACGGGTTCAGGCGCTTGTGCGGGCGGAAATGCCAGGCCACCGTGACCGTGGGGGGCAGAACCCAGGCGCTGCCGACATCGGTCTTGCTGGTGCCGGTCAGCGCGGACAGGGCACCGCCATTGGCCTGCACTTCATGACGGGTGCTGGTCGCGATCAGGTCCAGCGAGATGTTGTCGGTCACGAAGTATTCGAACGTCAGCTCCGGCATGACCTGGTTGGTGGTCTTGACGCGGGTGCCAGTCAGTGCCGCGCCGTTCGCCCATACCTTGCTGTCACGATCTTCGGGCAGCACGCCCACGGCGGACAGGCGGATCATGAAATCGCCACGGCCCAGGCCGATCTTGGTGGAGGCGCAGGTCTCGAAGATGCCGCAATGGCCCTTCGGCTGCGCGGGTGCCACGGGTGCTGCCAGCGGGGCATTGACGTAGGTGGAGGGAGCCGCCGTCTGTGCGTGGCCCGCGACCGGTGCCAGCGCCGAGGCGCCAAGCACTGCCGACAGGGCGAGTTTGCGGATGTTCTTCATGGTAAGCAGACCCCAGTTTCTTTCCCGGCTGGCAGGCAGGCGAGAGGATTAAGAATATTCAAGTTAGTTTGATGTGTGCAGAAATCACGGCCACCTAGCACTCGGCCTTGATATGAATCAATCAACCAGCCAGAACTATTTACGTATTGTGGTCCAGCCTGACTGTTCTTTCGGTAATGTTGCCGGATGAACACAGTTTCAGAACCGGGCTGTATGGTTTTGCAACGGGTTTACTATGGGTGATGGTGCGCATGGCGTCACACCCCCACTCGCGCGCCAGTGTTTCCATGGCGGGGAGCAGCGCGTCGATAATGGTCTGCGCCCCGGTGTAGGACAGGGTGATGATGTAGTCCGATGTCAGGGTATCGCCCGAGCACAGGTCGAACCCCCGGCGGAAGGTGGCCATGCCGCAGGGCGGCCTGCCATCGCCATAGCGGGCGACAAGGATGCCCTGCCGCGCCCGTGCGCCGGGGCGGGCCAGCCTGCGGCCGATCCGCATCCATTCGCGCAGCGTAAGGTGTGGAAAGGACAGGCGCACAAGTGGATAAAGGAGCGGGACATCGGCGGGGTCCAGTCGTCTGACCATGGGCGGGGGGACGGCCTGCACGCGTCGGGATTTCCTCGGGCTAAGAATTTTTTGTTCTGATCGGTCACGTTTACCTTATATTTCTGGGTTGACTGCATTGATTTACATCAACCCATCCGCCATAGTCGTCGCTCTTGGCGAATGCATTTATTGTATTTCTAGGGAGCCAGGGCATGTCCGGTTACTTCGGCGCCGGAACGTGGGCGCCTGAAAGTGAATTGGAAATTAGCATGTCGGATATGCCTTCGTGTCAGTTTGAATCGAGGCCACGGCGTATCGTGATCGGGTCGGGTAGCGTGCAGGCGGATTTCTGTGCCAATTGCAGCGTCCGTCCCACCAGCGTCTGTAGCGTGATCGAACCCTCCGATATCTCCCGCCTGGCCGAAGTCGCGGTGGAAACCATCGTTTCCCCCGGTCGCGGCTTCATCGAGGAAGGCGCGCCCGCGACCGACTTCTTCAACGTGACATCAGGCACCGTGAAGCTGTTCAAGGCCCTGCCCGACGGGCGGCGCCAGATCACCGGTTTTGCCGCACCGGGGCATTTCCTCGGCCTTGCCGTCTCTGACAGCTACGCCTTTGGCGCAGAGGCGATTGATACGGTGCGCGTATGCCGCTTCTCGCGTGAGAAGATGGGCGAACTGCTCGATGATTTCCCCAAGCTCGAGCGCCGCCTGCTTGAAGAAGCCTCCAACGAACTCGTGGCCGCCCAGAACCAGATGCTCCTGCTCGGCCGCAAGACCGCGCGCGAGCGCGTGGCGAGCTTCCTGCTTGACCAGATGCAGGCTGGCCTCCTGCCCGGCCAGCCGCCACCATCAGGCGGGCGGCTGCACCTGCCCATGACCCGCGGCGATATTGCCGACTACCTGGGCCTGACCATCGAGACCGTCAGCCGCACGCTGAGCTGGATGCGCGCCCAGGGCATGATCGAGGTGGGCAAGGGCTACGCCATTACCATCGTGTCAACGGCCAAGCTTGAGGTTCTGGCCGCAGGCAACAGCTAGTCTTCCAGCCTGTCGGGGTCTTCATCCGGCGTGGCGCTGTCGGGTATTTCGCTAAAGAGCGGTTTTTGTGGCGCGGGATGGGCCGGGCCACCGACGATGTGACCCAGCGGGGTCAGAATTTCCACATGGTCGCAGATGATCTTGAACACCGCGAGCAGGGGCACCGACAAAAACGCCCCGAAAATGCCCCACAGCCAGTCCCAGAACATGAGTGACGCCATGACCAGCACCGGGTTGAGCGTAAAGCGCCGCGCCAGCACCATGGGGGTTATGGTCTCGCCTTCCGTCAGGTGAATGCACAGGTAGATGGCCGGGGGCAGCAGCGCCTGCCACACCGATGGATAGACGAACAGCCCCACCAGAAAATAGATGATGATGCCCATCATCGGCCCGATGATGGGGATGTAGTTGAGCAGGAACGCCACAACCCCCCACAGCAGCGGGTTGGGCATGCCCAGCAGCCAGCACTGCACCATGTTCACCACGCCCACGAGGCTGTTGATGATGGTGATGGTGGCCAGGTATTCCGACACATTGCGCTCAATCTGATAGGCGATCTGCACCGTGCGGCGCTTGTCGGCGAAGGTGGGCATGATCTCGACAAAGCGCCTGAGCAGGCTGTCCCCCTGCGCAAGCAGGAAGAACAGCATCAGGATCATGGTAAAGAACTGGCCCATGAACGCCTGCGTGCCCAGCAGGATGGAGGAGGAAAAGCGGTCAAGCCCCGCCACCCCGCCACCACCCGCGGGTGTGGACACGACAATGACATGCCCGTCCTGGCCCTGTGCATCGGTCGCGGCCGCCGTGGCGTGCCCGCCTGCGATGGAGAGGAAATTATGGATCCGGTCCGAAGCGCCGGTCAGGAGCTGGAATGGCCCGCGCAGGAAGGCCAGGCGTTCCTGCAATGTATTGACCGCATCGGGCGCGCGCTCCAGCCAGCCGGTGGCGGGCACGGAAATGGCGGTGCCCACCGCCCCCACCACGCCAAACACGCACAGGATCAGGCACAGCGCCGCCAGCGGCTTGGGCAGGTGCAGCCGCGTGTGCAGAAAGCGCAGTGGAGAGGACAGCAAAAGGTTGACCACCAGCGCCAGGATCATGGGCAGGATGATGGCCGAGGCGAAATACAGCGTATAGAACACCGCCAGCACGCTGAGCAGCAGCAGGCAGGCCGTGCGCGTGTCGAGGCGGCTGTGGCGCATGACCTCGATGGCGCGCTGCTGCTGGACCTGCTCGTAGGATGGCGGCGGGGTTGGCGGTGTCTCGGGCGGCATCGGTTCAGGTCCTGGCTTGTGCTGGCTTGGCCCGTATGGCCCGGGGCTGGTTATCCGCTTTCCCGCGCCCACCCGCTTCTTATGGCTGTATCGGGCAGGCAGGACCAAGGATTTTGGCACATTCCCGCTACGCAACCATTGCAGGGGGCGACGCGGTACACGCTAACGTGAATTTTCAGGCCCCATATGCCCCCACACACGACTTGAAAGTGGCGGGAGACCGGGCTCAAATACTCCATAGACGAAGGTTTCTGCCTTTCGCATACAAATCAATGGAGAGTCCCATGGCCTGGAATACCCCCAAGATCGTTGAAGTCCCCCTGGGCGCCGAGATCAACAGCTACGTCTGTGGCGAAAAGAAGTAAGATGGAAACATCGCCGCCTGTCTCGCACAGGCGGCGATTTTCTTTTACACTCTGCGTCCATGATCGACATTATCGTTCTCGGCGCGGCGGCGGGCGGCGGATTTCCCCAATGGAACTCCAACGCTCCCGGTTGCAGGCGGGCCAGGGCCGGCGATCCGGCAGCCCTGCCCCGCACACAGGCTTCCATCGCCATCAGCGGAGATGGAAAGAACTGGTTCGTGGTCAACGCATCGCCTGACCTGCGCACCCAGATCAACCAGACCCCGGCCCTCCACCCCAGCGAGGGCCTGCGTTCCACGCCCATCGCTGGCGTGATCCTGACGGGTGGCGAGGTGGATACCATCACCGGCCTGCTCACCCTGCGCGAGCGACAGCCCTTTACCCTTCTGGCCACGCCCGAAGTGCTGTCCATGCTGGACGCCAACCCCATTTTTGAAGCCCTGAACCGCGCGGTCGTGACCCGTGAACCGATGGGACTCGACCAGCCCCTGGCGCTGAAGCTGACCGACGGCAAGCCCGCGGGCCTGACCATCGTGCCCTTCGCCGTGCCCGGCAAGGTGCCGCTTTATGCCGAATCCGGGCCTGACCCTGCGGCCATATGTGAAAATGGCGAGACGATCGGCCTCGAGATTTCCGATGGCAGCCACCGCGTGTGCTTCGTGCCCGGCTGCGCGCGCATGACCGATAACCTGCGCGTGCGCCTGCGCGGGGCGGATGCCGTGTTCTTTGACGGCACGCTGTGGGTGGATGACGAGATGGTTCGCGCGGGCCTAGGTGAAAAGACCGGCCGCCGCATGGGCCATATGTCGATGGATGGCATGGACGGCACCATTGCCGCCCTGCATGACCTGGGCATCAAGCGCAAGATTTTCATACACATCAACAATTCCAACCCTGTGCTGCTGGCGGATACGCCCGAGCGCGCCGCCGTTGAGGCCGCAGGGTGGGAAATCTCCCATGACGGGATGAGGATTACGGCATGAGCGCACACCTGCTTTCCCCTGATGAACTTGAAGCAGCCCTCCGCGCCATCGGGGCGGAACGCTACCACAACCTGCACCCTTTCCACCGTGCGCTGCATGATGGCAGGCTCAACCGCGCGCAGGTGCAGGCCTGGGCGCTGAACCGCTATTATTATCAGGCCAGCATCCCCGCCAAGGACGCAACGCTGCTTGCCCGCCTGCCCACGGCGGAGCTGCGGCGCGAATGGCGCCGGCGGCTGGTGGACCATGATGGCGATGCACCGGGCACCGGTGGCGTGGCGCGCTGGCTCAAGCTGACCGACGGGCTGGGGCTGGATCGTGCCTATGTGGAGTCGCTCGAAGGGCTGCTGCCCGCCACCCGCTTTGCGGTGGATGCGTATGTGGCCTTCGTGCGTGATCGCTCCATCCTTGAGGCCATTGCCTCGTCGCTGACCGAACTGTTCTCGCCCACCATCATCAGCGAGCGCGTGGCGGGCATGCTGCGCCATTACGACTTCATCACGCCTGAGACGCTGGCCTACTTCCAGCCGCGCCTCACACAGGCCCCGCGTGATTCCGACTTTGCGCTGGGTTACGTGAAGGAACATGCCCGCACGCCCGAGCAGCAGCAGGCGGTGCTTGGCGCGCTCAAGTTCAAGTGCGGCGTGCTGTGGGCCATGCTTGATGAGCTGGAATACGCCTACGTCAATCCCGGTCGCATTCCGCCCGGTGCGTTCCGCCCGGATGCGGCATGAGCGCAGACCTGACAGACGACAGCGTTATCCGCTTCGCACGCGGGGTGCGGCTGCAGCATGACCGCGTGCGTGAGCGCTGGATCATCCAGGCGCCGGAGCGGGCCTTCATTCCCGACCCCATCGCAGCCGAGGTGCTCAAGCTGGTCGATGGCACGCGCACGCTGGGCCAGATCATTGCCGACCTGGCCAGCCGCTTTGCCGCCCCGGTTGATGTGATCGGGCGCGATGTCCATGTCATGGTCAGTGATCTCATGACCCGACAGGTGCTGGTGGCATGACCGAAACCATTCTCTCGCCCATGAGCCTGCTGGCGGAACTCACGCATCGCTGCCCGTTGCAGTGCCCGTACTGTTCCAACCCGCTGGCGCTGGAGCCGCGCCGCAACGAGCTTTCCACTGCCGAGTGGATCAGCGTGCTCGACCAGGCCGCCGGGATGGGGGTGCTGCAGGTCCATTTCTCCGGTGGCGAGCCGATGAGCCGCCCCGATCTGCCCGAACTCATCCGCCATGCGGTGGGGCTGGGGCTTTACACCAACCTCATCACCTCCGGCGTGCTGCTCAACGAGAAGACCTTCCCGGCGCTGGTGGAGGCGGGACTCGATCACGTCCAGCTTTCGTTTCAGGATATCGATACGGCAAATGCCGAACTTGTGGGCGGCATGAAGGGCGCGCAGGCTCGCAAGATCGAGGCGGCGCGACTGGTCGCCGCCGATGGCATGCCGCTGACGCTGAACTTCGTCATCTACCGCGAAAATGCCGAACGCGTGCCGCAGATGCTTGAGGCCGCCCTCCAGATGGGCGCGCGCCGGGTCGAGATCGCCCATACGCAGTATTATGGCTGGGGGCTGGCCAACCGCGCGGCCCTCATGCCCACCGCTGCCCAGCTTGAGCAGACCACCGAGGCAGTCGAAGCGGCACGGAAAAAATACGAAGGCCGCCTGACCATCGATTACGTCACCCCCGATTACTATGCCGACCGGCCCAAGCCGTGCATGGGTGGCTGGGGGCGGCGGTTCATCAACGTCTCGCCCTCGGGCCGGGTGCTGCCGTGCCACGCGGCCGAGACCATCCCCAACGTCGCCTTCCCTGACGTAAAGCATGACACGCTGGACCACATCTGGCGCGAGGCCCCGCTTTTTACCATGTTCCGCGGCACGGACTGGATGCCCCAGCCCTGCCGGAGCTGCGACCAGCGCGAGAAGGACTGGGGCGGCTGCCGCTGCCAGGCCCTGGCGCTGGCGGGTGATGCGGCAGCAACCGACCCGGTCTGCTCGCGCGCGCCCGACCATGAGCGAGTCAAGGCCGTGCTCGATACCCTGCCCGCTGAACCCCCGCCGTTTCGCTACCGGCGGTATGCGCGCGCTACGGATGAGGTCGGCTGACCTCACCCTTCACGTCCACGCGCGGCAGGCAGATCACGAAGCGCGCGCCCTGCACGTGGCCATCGGCGTCCATGCGGTTTTCCGCGCTGATGGTGCCGCGCAGGGCCTCGATGATCTGCTTGCTGATCGACAGGCCCAGGCCGGAATGCTGGCCGAAATTCTCGCTGCTTGGCCGCTCGGAATAAAAGCGGTCGAAAATGTTGTCGAGCTTGGCCTGCGGAATGCCCGGCCCTTCATCGCTGACCGCAATTTCCACCATGCCGCCCGCAGGCACCGCGCTGAGCAGGATCTTGCCATCGGGCGGCGAGAACGAGATGGCGTTGCCGATCAGGTTGCGCAGCACCTGCACCAGCCGGTCTTCCACCGCCAGCACCACCAGCCTGCGTTCCGGGCTGTCGCCGCTGCTCGCCACCGCCATGAAGGGCTGGCCCGGCTGGCGGGTGGCCTGATGGATTTCGGCCAGCACGGACAGCAGCGGCACGATGGCCACCGGCTCGGCACGGGTGCGTGAGAGTTCGGCATCCACGCGGCTGGCATCGGAAATGTCGGTAATCAGCCGGTCGAGTCTGCGCACGTCGTCATTGATGATCGACATGAGGCGGCGCTGGCGCTCGGGGTCGTCGATGCGCAGCAGGCTTTCAATGGCCGAGCGGATGGAGGAGAGCGGGTTCTTGATCTCGTGGCTGACATCGGCGGCAAAGCGCTCGATGGCGTCCATGCGGGCCCACAGTGCGCTTGCGCTGTCCTGCAGCGCGCGGGCGACCTCGCCAATCTCGTCGCGCCGGGCGAGCAGGCGCTCGGGCACCATGTCGGTGCGGTCGGAGGATTCGCGCATGGTATGGGCCGAGGCCGCCAGCCGCAGCAGGGGCCGCGCAATGGTGAGCGACAGGTACCACGACAGCAGGATGGTCAGCGCCAGCGCCATGAGGAACAGCGACAGGATGGAGGAGCGCACCGCAAACAGCGAGCGGTCCACATCACGCGCCTCACGCGTGAGCTGGATGATGCCCACCGTGGTCTGCCCCGCATGCATGACCGGCTCGGCCACGGTCACCATAAGCTGGTGGTCGGCGTTGCGGCGGATATAGGGCGGAATTTCCATCACCCGCGTGCCATCCGGCTGGGTGACGGGCTGGATCGACGGGTCTGAATCCGGCGTGTCCAGCGTCATGATCCGCTCGCCCGAGAGCGTGGGCAACTGCGCCAGAAGCCAGTTATACAGCCGCTCGCCCATATTGATCGAGGCCCCGTGAGGGGGGGCTGGATGCTCGTCTTCCTCAGCCGGTGGCAGGGGCGTTGCCTTGATGCCGAAGCCTGCCTGTTCCACGCGGCTGTCGGCCACGATCTGTCCATCAGGGGCGAACAGGCGGGCATGGGCGCTCGGGCTGGGCTCGGTCAGGCGCAGCAGCAGCGGGCCCGCAAGATCAGGGGCCAGGGTCACGTCGCGGCGCGACACGATCACGGCACTCTGCCCCAGCGCGCCCGCATAGATGCGCGCCTGCTCGCGCAGCGCCGAGACCTCGGCCTCGAGCAGGCTGTTCTGGAACTGGGTGAGATAGAGCAGCGTCAGCGCCAGCAGGCCGAGCGGCAGGGTGTTGACCAGCAGGATGCGCCGCATGAGCGGCGAGACCAGCCGGGTGCGGTATTCCATGAATTCGGCTACCGCGTTCTGCTGCTCGCCGCTCCAGCGCCGGGGCAGCAGGCGGCGCAGCGGGGCCGGGAGCCTGATGGCGGACAGGAAGGAAGGGGGCACCGGCGTGGTCATTCTTCCTTGTAGCGGTAGCCGATGCCGTACAGCGTCTCGATCTGGTTGAACTCGTCATCCACCTGCCGGAACTTCTTGCGCACGCGCTTGATGTGGCTGTCGATGGTGCGGTCATCCACGTAGATGTTCTCGCCATAGGCGGCATCGATCAGCTGGTCGCGCGACTTGACCAGGCCGGGGCGGGCGGCGAGCGCCTTGACGAGCAGGAACTCGGTGACCGTAAGCTGGATGTCGCGCCCGTGCCACAGGCACTGGTGGCGGGTTTCATCAAGCGACAGGCCGCCGCGCACCATGGTGCCGGTGGGGCTGATGCCCGCCGCCTCGCTGCGGCTGACCTCGTTGCGGCGCAGCAGCGCGCGGATGCGCTCGAGCAGCAGGCGCTGCGAGAACGGCTTGGTGATGTAGTCATCCGCTCCGAGCCGCAGGCCCATGAGCTGGTCCACTTCCTCATCCTTGGAGGACAGGAAGATCACCGGCAGCTGCGAGCGCGCGCGCAGGCGCTGGAGCAGTTCCATCCCGTCCATGCGCGGCATCTTGATGTCAAGCACTGCCAGGTCTGCCGGGCGCGATGACAGACCATGCAGCGCACTCTCGCCATCGGTATAGGTGCGGACGATGAAGCCTTCCGCCTCCAGTGTCATCTGCACGGAGGTCAGGATGTTCCTGTCATCGTCAACCAGCACGATCGTCTGTTTCGTTGGCTCCATGGGGGCTCTCTTTTTGCTCCTTCGCCGATCCGGGCATGACCGCCAGCATCTTGCCTGGCAGGCGCGCGCAGCATAGCGTCATAACCGCCCGCATGTCATGAGGGGATGCGGGTGCCGGGATCCCCTGGAATGATAACGTCATTCCGGCTGCTCCGTTCACGGCAGGGATGTTGCGCAAAATCGGCATGTCTGCCCGGAGCGCAATGCCTTGTCCATCGGTCAGTCGTTACCTACTTGTAAGAGCATGAGCGAGAACACAGACCCCACCCCCTTTGCCGACGCCCCCCACGGCGACGGCACGCCCTCCGGCGCACAGGATGCGCACGCCCATGAAGCGGCCCCCGCGCCCGAGGCTGAAGCCGGAACCGACCCGCGCATAGCCGAGCTTGAAGCCGAAGTCTCGGCCATGCGCGACAAGTGGATGCGCGCGGAAGCCGATATGCAGAACCTGCGCACCCGCACCAAGCGCGAAGTGGAAGATGCCCGGCAGTACGCCGTGCAGAAATTCGCCAAGGACGTGGTCGAGGCCGCCGAGAACCTCAAGCGCGCGCTCGCCAGCCTGCCCAAGCCTGTTGAGGGCGAGGACAAGCTGCTGACCAGCATGCGCGAAGGCATCGAGAGCACCGAGCGTTCGTTCATGGGCATTCTCGAGCGCAATGGCATCAAGGCGGAAGACGCGAAGGGCAAGCCCTTTGACGCCAACCTGCACCAGGCCATGAGCCAGCAGCACAGCGACGAACACCCGGTCGATACCGTGATGGAGGCCTGGACCCCGGCGTGGACCCTGCATGGGCGGCTGCTCAAGCCGGCCATGGTGGTCGTGTCGAAAGGCCCGGCGCAGGCAGGGTGAAATCCCGCCCGCGCATGGCTGGCTCCTCTTGAAAGCGATGCCCGGGCTGCCTACATCGGATAATGATGACGGCGTGCGGGTGGATGTGAAAAGACAGTCCGCACCACGCGCCGGAATACTGAAAAAAGAAGGGTCTGTCCCGATGCTTCGGGTCCGGACAGGCCGCTGAAAAGGAGAAGATTACATGAGCAAGGTTATCGGTATCGACCTTGGTACGACCAATTCCTGCGTTGCCGTGCGTGAAGGCGACGAAACGCGGGTTATCGAGAACAGCGAAGGCGCGCGCACGACCCCGTCGATGGTCGCCTTTACCGACAGTGGCGAGATGCTCGTAGGCCAGGCCGCCAAGCGCCAGGCCGTCACCAACCCCGCCAACACGCTTTATGCCGTCAAGCGCCTGATCGGCCGCCGTTATGACGACCCGACCGTGGCGAAGGACAAGGGCCTTGTCCCCTACGAGATCGTCAAGGGCGACAACGGCGATGCATGGGTCGAGGCCCAGGGCAAGAAATACGCGCCCGCGCAGATCTCCGCCTTCATTCTGGGCAAGATGAAGGAAACCGCCGAATCCTATCTCGGCGAGCCGGTCAAGCAGGCCGTCATCACCGTTCCGGCCTACTTCAATGACGCCCAGCGTCAGGCCACGAAGGATGCGGGCCGCATCGCGGGCCTTGAAGTGCTGCGCATCATCAACGAGCCGACCGCTGCTGCCCTGGCCTATGGCCTGCAGAAGAAGGACGGCGGCACCATCGCGGTCTATGACCTTGGCGGCGGCACGTTCGACGTGTCCATCCTCGAGATTTCCGATGGCGTGATCGAGGTGAAGTCCACCAACGGCGACACCTTCCTTGGTGGTGAAGACTTCGATGCCCGCATCATCGGCTTCCTGGCCGACGAGTTCAAGCGCGAGCAGGGCATCGACCTGCGTCAGGACAAGCTGGCCCTGCAGCGCCTGAAGGAAGCGGCGGAAAAGGCGAAAATCGAACTCTCCTCCTCCAAGGAGACCGAGATCAACCTGCCGTTCATCACGGCTGATGCGTCCGGCCCCAAGCACCTCGTGGTCAAGCTGAGCCGCGCGAAGCTGGAAAGCCTGGTCGATGACCTGATCCAGCGCACGCTCGAGCCCTGCCGCGCGGCGATGAAGGATGCGTCCGTCTCGTCGGGCGAGATCGATGAAGTCATCCTGGTGGGCGGCATGACCCGCATGCCCAAGGTGATCGAGGCTGTTAAGGCGTTCTTCGGCAAGGAACCCGCCCGCAACGTGAACCCCGACGAAGTGGTCGCCATCGGCGCCGCGGTGCAGGGCGCGGTGCTGCAGGGTGACGTGAAGGACGTGCTGCTGCTCGACGTAACCCCGCTGTCGCTGGGCATCGAGACGCTCGGTGGCGTGTTCACCCGCCTGATCGACCGCAACACGACCATCCCGACCAAGAAGAGCCAGACCTTCTCGACCGCGGAAGACAACCAGAACGCCGTGACCATCAAGGTCTATCAGGGCGAGCGTGAAATGGCGGCTGACAACAAGCTGCTGGGCAATTTCGACCTGACCGGCATCGCTCCCGCCCCGCGCGGCGTGCCGCAGATCGAGGTGACGTTCGACATCGACGCCAACGGCATCGTGTCCGTCTCGGCCAAGGACAAGGCGACCGGCAAGGAACAGCAGATCAAGATCCAGGCTTCTGGCGGTCTGTCCGAGTCCGACATCGAGAAGATGGTGAAGGACGCCGAAGCCAATGCCGAGGCCGACAAGGCCAAGAAGGAGCAGGTCGAGGCCCGCAACCAGGCCGAAGGCATGACCCATCAGGTCGAGAAGTCACTGGCGGAAGGTGGCGACAAGATCCCGGCTGCGGACAAGACCGAGGCGGAAGCCGCGATCGCCGCCGTGCGCAAGGCGCTTGAAGGCACTGACGCCGAGGCGCTGAAGACCGCGACCGATCACCTGACGCAGGTGGCCATGAAGGTTGGCGAAGCCATTCACAAGGCGGGCCAGGCTGAAGGTGCGGCCGGTGCCCCCGGCGGGGCTGCGCCGAAGGACGAAAAGGTCGTCGACGCCGACTTCGAGGACGTGGACGACTCCAAGAAGTCCTGATTGCCGCAAGGCGTCATACAGGCTCCGGAAAACGGGGTGCAGACCTGCGGGCCTGCACTCCCCTTCCACCAAGGTGGCGCCCGTGCTTCTTTGAAGACGGGCGCTTTTCATATTCTGCCCAACAACGACAGATGGAACGCGAGGATCGTGCCGCGACAAGCCGGGCGGCCGCGTTTGCTAGAGGACCGACATGGCCACCAAGATAGATTATTACGCAGCTCTCGAGGTTGCGCGCGATGCCAATGGCGACGAGATCAAGCGGGCATATCGCAAGCTGGCCATGAAATACCATCCCGACCGCAATCCGGGCGATGCGGAAGCGGAAAACAAGTTCAAGGAAATCAGCGAAGCCTACGACGTGCTGAAAGATGACCAGAAGCGCGCCGCCTATGACCGCTTTGGCCATGCCGCGTTCGAGGGCGGTGGTCCCGGGGCGGGCGGATTCGACTTCGGTGGCGGCGGCCTTGGCGACATCTTCGAGCAGATGTTTGGTGACATGATGGGCGGCAGGCGTGGTGGCCGCCGCTCGGGCGCTGATATCCAGGTGCAGGTCACCATCACCTTTGCCGAGGCTTTTGCGGGGGTGAAAAAGGAAATCACCATTCCCACCCGCGTCACCTGCAAAAGCTGTGATGGCACCGGCTCTGCCGACAAGGACCAGCCGCCCGAAACCTGCCCCTCGTGCCACGGCGCGGGCAAGGTGCGCGCGCAGCAGGGCTTTTTCGCCATCGAGCGCCCCTGCCCCACCTGCCACGGCACCGGCCGCCTGATCCGCAACCCGTGCAAGGAATGCCATGGCGCGGGCACGGTGGAAAAGAACCGCACCATCGAGGTGGCGATCCCCGCAGGCGTTGAGGATGGCACGCGCATCCGTGTCAGCGGCGAGGGCGAGGCCGGCGGCAAGGGCGTGCCCGCAGGTGACCTGTATGTGCATGTGGCGGTAGAGGCGCATGCCATCTTCCAGCGTGATGGCGCCAATATCTATTGCCGCGTGCCGGTGCGCATGGGGCAGGCCGCCCTTGGCACCGAGATCGAGGTGCCGGTGGTTGATGGCTCGCGCGCCAAGGTCAAGATCCCGGCAGGCACCCAGACGGGCGAGCACTTCCGCCTGCGCGGCAAGGGCTTCTCGGTGCTGCGCTCATCCGCGCGGGGCGACATGTACATTCAGGTCGTGGTCGAGACCCCGCGCCACCTGAGCAAGCGCCAGCGTGAACTGCTGGAGGAATTCGAGGCTGATGCCGTAGGCCACGCCAAGGGCAGCCCCGAGAGCACGGGCTTCTTCAGCAAGGTGAAGGACTTTTTTGAAGGCAAGCTGTAAGCCTGCTTTCACGCCATGGCGACCATGGCGTGCAGATGGTTGAAATTGCTGATGGGTCAGGTGTAGGGTCGAACCACTATTCATGGTGAATCCCCCCCAACCTGCACCATGGATAGAGTTCAGGCGGCGCGATCCCCCGGTCGCGCCGCCATTTGCATATCTGGGCACTGGTGGAGAAAACAGCATGAACGCGCAGCCCCTGCGGATCGGGATTACGGGCCTCAATGGCCGTGTCGGTCGCCTTCTGGCGCAGGAAGTGCCAGCGGCCGGGGCCGTGCTGGCCGGTGGCACGACGCGCGATGGCCGCCCTGTTGACGGGATCGATTGCCCCGTTCATGCCGATATCGCCACCCTTGCCGCGCAGTGCGATGTGGTGATCGACTTCACCCATGCCAGCACGGTCGTGGGCCATGCCCAGGCCCTGGCAACAGCAGGCACGGCCTGGGTGTTGGGCACGACCGGGCTTTCAGTTGCCGACCAGCAGGCGGTCGATCAGGCCGCGACCCGCATTGCCGTGGTGCAGGCGGCCAATTTCTCGCCCGGTGTCACGCTTGTCACGCGCCTTGCGCGCCAGATGGGCGCGGTGCTGCCCGGCAGCGAATATGATGCCGAGATACTGGAAATGCATCATCGGCAGAAAGTGGATGCCCCTTCGGGCACGGCGCTGGCCATGGGCCGCGCGGTGGCTGATGGGCGGGGCATCAGGTTGGAAGAGCATATTGAAAGCGGACGTGACGGGCACACCGGCCCGCGTGCCGATGGCGCGATCGGTTTTGCTGCCCTGCGCGGCGGGCAGATCGTGGGCGAGCATTCGGTCATTTTCACGTCCAGCCATGAACAGATCAGCCTGACCCACCGCTCCTTTGACCGCAGGGTGTACGCCACGGGCGCAGTCCGGGCCGCGCACTGGCTGCGCGGGCATAAGGTGGGGCTTTATGATATGGAAGACGTGCTGGGCCTGCCGCGCGAATAAAATAGAATACTGATAAAAAACTTTCTCATGTCCGCGCAATGTTTGCGCGACTGATTTTCCACGCAGGGCTCCGGCCATCCCCGCGCAACAGAAACCTGCGGGAGGGTGCCATTCGGGGAAATGGCTTGACGCTTGGGCGGCTTTCCGCCAAACGCATGCGATCTTACGCCCGGTTTCGCAGGCGTTATTCTACTCCATACGAGGCAGACAGGACCATCATGCGCAATAAAGGCGATTTTCTGTTTACATCGGAATCAGTATCCGAAGGGCATCCCGACAAGGTCGCTGACCGGATCAGTGATACCGTTCTCGATGCATTCCTGACAGCAGACGGTGAATCCCGCGTTGCGTGTGAAACGATGGTCACCACCAACCGCATCATCCTTGCCGGTGAAGTGCGTGGTCCGTCTTCCGTTACACCCGACCTGCTGATCCAGGGCGCGCGCGATGCGGTGAAGGATATCGGCTACGATCAGGCCGGCTTCTCATGGCGCAATGCCGAGGTGGAATACTACCTCCATGCCCAGTCCGCCGATATTGCCGTGGGCGTTGACAGCGCGGGCGAGAAGGACGAAGGCGCAGGCGATCAGGGCATCATGTTCGGCTTCGCCACGCGTGAGACCGAAAGCCTCATGCCCGCGCCGCTGTTCTACGCGCATGACATCCTTCACCGCGTGCGCGACCTGCGCAAGGCGGGCGATCCGCGTGCAGCAGCCCTCCAGCCCGATGCCAAGAGCCAGGTCACGCTGCGCTATGTCGATGGCAAGCCCGTGGGCGCCACCTCGGTCGTGATCTCGACCCAGCACGTTGAAGGCGCCAGCCAGGCCACCATCCGCGAGGAACTTGGCAGCATCGTGCGTGATGTGCTGCCCGAGGGCTGGATGCCGCCGGAAGACGAATTCTACGTCAACCCGACCGGCGTGTTCGTGATCGGCGGCCCCGATGGCGATTGCGGCCTGACCGGGCGCAAGATCATTGTCGACACCTATGGTGGCGCTGCCCCGCATGGTGGCGGCGCGTTCTCGGGCAAGGACCCCACGAAGGTGGACCGTTCGGCAGCCTATGCCTGCCGCTACCTGGCCAAGAACGTCGTGGCCGCCGGCCTGGCCGATCGCTGCACGCTGCAGATTTCCTACGCCATTGGCGTCTCGCACCCGCTTTCGGTCTATGTGGACCTTGATGGCACGGGCAAGGACATTGACGAGGCGAAGCTTGGCCGCGTCCTGCGCGAGGTCATGGACCTCACCCCGCGCGGCATCCGCAAGCACCTGCGCCTCAACCGCCCCATCTACACCCAGACCTCCGCCTATGGCCATTTCGGCCGCACGCCGGATGCGGCGAAGGACGACTTCACCTGGGAGCAGACCGATCTGGTCGATGCCCTGCGTGGTGCGTTCAACCGCTAAAAAACAATAAAAGTTTTTTGGTGAAGCGTTTTGAAAAAAGCTTCACCAAAAACTTCTGTATCAGAGGGGGCTTGCCATGGCTGCTTGCAAAAGCGGGTCGTGGCGGCCCCCAATGCGTTTTTCAATCATGCCGTGCACCACGGCAGCAGGAGCAGGATTTTCGGATAGATGACGGCCTCCGTGGACGTAAAGGCATCGCCAGACCGACTTTATGGGCGTCAGCGCGGCCACCCGCTGCGCCCGCGCCAGCAGCGCCTTCTGGACCAGACGCTGCCGCGCCTGCGCTTTGCGGAAAGCGCGATTGCTGATCCGGCCACGGGCTTTGGCCACAGGCCCGCGCAGGTCTGGCTGGAAGTGGGTTTTGGCGGGGGCGAGCATTCGCTGGCCCAGCACGCAGCCCATCCCGATGTGGGCTATATTGCCTGCGAGGTGTTCGAGAACGGCCTGTGTTCCCTGCTCTCGCGCGTGGTGCCCGATGGCGGCGAGGAAACCGCCCCCGTGCCCGACATGCTGCGGGTGTGGGATGAGGATGCACGCATTCTGCTGCGTGGCCTGCCAGATCAGTCGATCGACCGCCTGTTTCTCATGTTCCCCGATCCGTGGCCCAAGTCGCGCCATGCCAAGCGCCGCTTCGTGCACCCCGAGACGGTGAAGATGGCGGCCCGCATCCTGCGCCCCGGCGCCGTGTGGCGCGTGGCCAGCGATGACCCGACCTATCAGGCCTGGGTGGAGGAAGTGATGGGCGCGCAGGACCTGTTTGACACAGCCCCCCCCGCCACCGTGCGGCCCGAAGGCTGGCCCCCCACCCGCTATGAGGCCAAGGCCCTCAAGGCAGGCCGCCAGCCGATGTACTGGACCTTCACCCGCCGCTGATTACGACAGCGACGTGCCCGTCAGCCGTTCCGCCGCCTGCCACAGCCGCCGTGCAATGGTCAGGTCGCGGGCAGCGGGCGGCACGAAGGCCTCGGTCACCGGCCCCCGGCGCTCGCCCCAGCCGCCGGGGCCGTAGTAACCGCCATCACGCGCCTCGGGTGCCATGGCGGCGAATTCGATGGGCAGCGCCCCATCCATGGCGGACTGCCCCATCAGCCGGAAGGCCCATACCGCGCCAAAGCGGGTCATGCGCTCATGCAGGCCCTGGTCGTTATTGAGGCGGCTGGTGGCGATATCGGTCATGGACCAGCCGGGGTGGGCTGCGATGGAATGCAGGTTCCAGCCATGCGTGCGGGCCTGCCGGTCAAGTTCCAGCGCCAGAATGAGGTCAGCCAGCTTGCTCTGGCGGTAGGCGCGGAACGGCGCGTAGCGGCGGCGGGCCTGCAAATCATCAAACACGATCTGGCCGGTCAGCGCCGCAAGGCTTGCTACTGTCACGACCCGGCCACCATGGCGGGGCGCGCAGAGCAGCGGGCGCAGGCGCGCGGTGAGTGCGAACGGCCCGAGAAAATTGGTGCCGAACTGCAACTCGAAGCCATCGCGCGTTTCCAGCCGGTGGGGCGTGCCCATCACGCCGGCGTTGTTGACCAGCACATCGAGCGTATCGGTCTCGGCGGCAAGGTCGCGGGCGAAGGTCGCGATCGAGTCAAGGGAGGCGACATCAAGCAGGCGGAAGGAGGCATTGGCCCCCGGCGCGTCATGTTGCAGGCGCGTCAGGGCGGCCAGCCCCTTGTCGGGGTTGCGGCCCGCCAGCATGACCCGCGCGCCGCGCTGTGTCAGGCCAAGGGCGGTCTGGTAGCCCAGGCCACCGGTCGCACCCGTGACCAGGGCCAGGCGCCCGTCCATGCGGGGGGCCTGTTTTATGGTCCAGTGTCTGCTCATGGTTCAGCCTGTTCTCCGGGTTGGTTCATTTCTTTCTCGGCGGCGGCTTCAGCCTCGGCCGTCAGCCGCGCTTCGTTGCGGCGCAGGAAGATGATGGCACACACCAGCACGATCCCGCCACAGATGGCGACCGCTATGCCCACCGGGCCAGACAGCCGCGTGATGCGGTTACCCAGATAATAGGCCGCATAGGCGTAGCCCCCCGCCCATAATATGCCCCCCATGGCGTTGAACAGGAGGAATTTGGGCCACGCCATGTGGTTTGCGCCTGCCAGCAGGGCAACAAATACCCGCAATATGGCGATAAAGCGCCCCAGGAACACGATGATGCCCCCGTGACGGCGGAACAGGAAGCGCCCGAGTTGCAACCGCCGCGCCGTCAGCCCGATGCGCGCGCCCTTGCGCTCGAGCAGCGGGTAGCCCAGCCATTTGCCAATCAGGTAGCCGCAGTTGTCGCCCATGATCGCGCCCACGATGGCGGCGGTCGCCACCCATCTGATATCCAGCCTGTGGGTGGTGGCGCAGTAAAGAGCTGCGGAGATGACCAGTGTTTCCGCCGGGAGCGGGATGCCCATGCTTTCGAGCATGACAATGACCCCGATCACGCCATAGCCGTAATGCTGGAAAAGGGATTCAAGATGGTGAAGCAGCGGACTACCTGTCACAGATAAGAAGATTATGTAGGGTACGGGTTCAGGCCGTGAAACACGGTTTGGGCAATCCCGACACCATTGTCACGCATAAATGGCAGGAGCTAAAGCATGACCCAGTCCGGCACCAGCGGCAAGACGGACATCGATACAAGCCCTTATGGCACCTGGACCTCACCCGTCAGCGCGGCGCTGGTGGCGGGGCAGACGGTGTCGCTGTCCGATGTGCGGGTTGATGGGCGGGATATTTACTGGATCGAGGGCCGCCCGGCCGAAGGGGGCCGCCGGGTGCTGGTGCGCGCGCGCGCGGGAACGGTGGGCGATGTAACGCCCGCGCCGTTTGATGTCGGCACCCGCGTGCATGAATATGGCGGCGGGGCCTACAGCGTATGCCAGGGCCGGATTGCGCTGAGCAACCGGCGCGATGGCAGCGTGTGGCTGATGGAAGGCGGGCAGTCGCGCTGCCTTGCCGCAGGCGCGGGCCTGCGTTTTGCCGACCTGACCTTCAGCGCCGATGGCCGCTTCCTGTTCTGCGTGCGCGAGGATCATGGCGTGGCGGAGGGCGAGCCCGCCGCCGCCATCGTGGTGTTCGACTGCATGGCAGTGGTGGACGACCCGGCCTTCAATGGCGGCACGCCGCTGGTGATGGGGCCGGATTTCCTTTCTTCGCCGCGTCCTTCGCCCGATGGGCGGTACCTGGCCTGGATCGAGTGGGACCACCCCGCCATGCCGTGGGACGCCACCCGCCTGCGTGTCGCCACCCTGTTGCAGGAGGGCAGCGACCCCCCTCGCCTCGCAGCACCCTGGACGCTTGCGGGCGAGGACGGGCAGGCGGAATCCGTCATTGAACCAAGCTGGGATGTGGCAGGCCGCCTGCTCGCCCTGTCGGATCGCAGCGGGTGGTGGAACCTCTACCGGTTCGACACCACATCCTCCGCCCCGGTGGCGGTTGCCCCCATGCAGGCCGAAATTGGCCAGCCGCACTGGATCTTTGGCCTGCGCAGCTACGCGCTGCTGGCCGATGGCACGATCCTGGCCATGATCATAAGCGGCGGCGAAGCCCGCATGGCCTGCCTGCGTGATGGCGTGGCAACCCCCGTGGCGCTTGGCCATCCCGCCGGGTGCCCCGTGCCGGTGGAAGGTGGCGGCTTCGCGTGGCTCGACGTGCCGCCTGACAACGCGGCGGCGGTGGTGACCGGCAGCATGGGGCTGCCGCCGCAGGTGCTGCGCCGTGCCACCGACCTGCCGCTCGGGCCAGCCGATATTGCCCTGCCGCGCGCCATCACCTTTCCCCTGCCCGCAGGCGATGGCACGGGCCAGGCCTTTTTCTATGCGCCCACCAGCAGCCGCCATGCCGGGCCTGCGGACGAGACGCCGCCGCTGGTGGTCATGGCCCATGGCGGTCCGACCGGGCGGGCGAGTGCCGCCTTCTCGTTCAAGGTGCAGTGGTGGACCAGTCGGGGCTTTGCCGTGGTCGATGTCAATTATGGTGGTTCGACCGGCTTTGGCCGTGCCTACCGCCAGCGGCTGGAGGGCCAGTGGGGCGTGGTGGATGTGGATGACTGCATCGCCGCCTGCCATTATCTGGCCGGGCAGGGGCTGGTGGACCCGGCCCGCATCGTCATACGCGGCAGCAGTGCCGGGGGGCTGACGGTGCTGCTGGCGCTGGCGCGTTCCGACCTGTTTGCCGCGGGCACCAGCCTGTATGGCGTGACCGACCTGCGGGCGCTGGCAACCGATACCCACAAGTTCGAGTCACGTTATCTTGATACGCTGGTTGGCCCCTACCCTGCCGATGAAGCGACCTATCTGGCCCGCTCCCCCATTACGCAGGTGGCCCATATCAAGGCGCCGGTGCTGTTCCTGCAGGGGCTGGATGACAAGGTGGTGCCGCCCTCGCAGGCGCGTTCCATGGTGGCGGCCCTACGTGGGCAGGGCGTGCCCTGCGCCTTGTATGAATTTGCGGGCGAGGGCCACGGCTTCCGGCAGGAGGCTACCATACGGCAGGCCTGGGAGCTGGAACTGGCCTTCTACCAGCAGGTGCTGCGCCTGCCCGTGACCCCTGCCCTTACGGTTGATCTGAAAGCTTAGGGAAGTTTTTGGTGAAGCTTTTTTCAAAAAGCTTCTAAAGAACGCCGCCTTTTTTCAAAAAGGCGGCACCCCAAAACCTTTATTCCTCTTCCTCCACGATCGCGGTGTTGCCGCGCGTGGGGCGGAAGCGGCCCTCGCGCAGGGCCTCCTCTATATCCTCAAGCGAGGCGCCGCGCGTCTCCGGCACCATGAAATACACGAACAGCACCGAAAGCAGGTTCACCCCGGCATAGAACCACATGGTGCCCCCCAGCGTGATCTTGGTGACCAGCGTGAGCGCCGTGCTGGTCACCAGCAGGTCGCTGCCCCACAGCATGGCCGAATGCAGGCTGGTGGCGTTGCCGCGCATGGAAAGCGGGAACATCTCGGCACCAAGCAGCCAGCCCACGACCTGAATGCCACCGGCGTTGAACACCATGAACAGCAGCATGAACACGATGATCAGCCAGCTGCCCATGCTGCCCGGCTGCGGGTGGGCGAGGAACATGATGCCCAGCCCGATCAGGCTCAGCACGCTGCCCGGCCCCATGACCAGCACAAGGCGGCGGCGGCCGATGCGGTCAACAATGTTCGAGCCCAGCACGGTCATGACCAGATAGATGATGGAAATGCCAATGCTGGCCATCAGCGCCGATGAACTGCCAAACCCCGCATCCGACAGGAAGGTCGGCGCGTAGTAGATCATCATCTCAAGCCCGCCTGCCTGCGTGAAGAAGGCGACGCCAAGGGCGGCCACCAGTGCCGGGCGCACCCAGGGCTGGCGGATGCCGCGCCAGCCGACATCGCGCGGGTCGGTTTCCTCATTGGCGTTGGCGTGGATGCGGCGCATCTCGCGGCGGATCTCGCGCTCGGAGGTGCGGATGCGCTGGAGCTGCTCAAGGGCGGAATCCAGGCTTTCATGCTCTGCCGCCCAGCGCGGGCTCTTGGGCAGGAAGAACATGGAGATGAACACGCCCGCCGCCGGAATGGCCGCAATGGCCACCATTGGCCGCCAGCCCCATGAATCACGCGCGGCAAAGCCGATGATGTTGGCGGCAAAGATGCCGATGCCGATGGCGATGTTGAACATCGTGACCATGTGGCCGCGCTTGTGCGCGGGGGCGAGTTCCGAGATGTACATCGGCACCACCTGCGTGGAGCCACCGACCGCAAGGCCGAGGAACACGCGGGCCACGATGAGCGTATACACATCAGGCGAAAACGCGCAGGCCAACGCGCCAAGAACGAACACCGCCGTGACGATCATGACCGACTTGCGCCGGCCATAATGCTCCGACAGCCAGCCGGTGAGCAGCGAGCCAAGCACGGCGCCCGCGAGGATGGCGGAGGCCACCATCTCCTGCAGGAAGCTGCTGAGGTGGAAATCCTTGGTGATGAGCAGGAGCGCGCCCGACACGATGCCGGTATCGTAACCATAGAGGCCGCCACAGATTGCGGCCACGATGGCTGCGAGCCACAGGGTCTTGCGTGCGTTGGGTGAAATCTCGATCTGCGACAGATCGGGCAATGGTTCGGTTGGTTGCTGCGTGTTCTGGGTTGGGGGGGACTGGGTGTTCATGCGGGTGCCTTTTCCTTCCTTATTGTTATAATTCATCCGTATCGCCCCGGTTCCCCCGTGGGGGCCGCCTGCCCGCTCAGCGGGGCGGGCTGCCGAGGGCGGCCTTCATGCGGGCAATGTGCCCCATGGTGGCGTGCAGGCCGCTCCAGTCATCGGCCGTGGCGATGGGCTGCCACAGGGCTTCCACGGTTTCGACCGGCATCAGGCACGGCACCCCGTCAGTAAAATAGGGGTGCGACAGGTCACGGCCTGCCACGGGCTCATGCTGCATGAGCGCATCCTGCACGGGGCGGAAACTGTTCTGTGCATAAAAAGATGCACGCGGTCCTGATACGGCCCGTTTTTGGCTCTTGGGGCCACCATACCAGTCAAAAAACGGAAATTCAAACCCAATCTGGCTTTCTTCCATGAACGAGAACAGACATTCACGCAGATGTTGCGATGATTTTCTTGAAATTTCATTGACACCAAGCCGGTTCAATACAGAAATATCAAGGAATCTTTCATATCTCTCCCAGAAGTCATCAAAAATACTTTGAATTTTCTCAAGTGACGAAAGCGCGATCAGGCACTCGCCCAGCCGGGCCACGTTCCACATCATCGCCTCGGGCTGGCGGCCATAGGCATACAGGCCCGAATGGTCGAAATAGGCGGCGGTGAAGCGGGGGTCGAAGCTGGGCAGGAACCGCCACGGGCCGTAATCGAAGCTCTCGCCGGTCAGATTAATGTTATCGGTATTGAGCACCCCGTGCACGAAGCCTGCCGTCATCCATTGCGCCGTCATTTCGGCCATGCGGGTGGTGGCGGCATCGTACAGCGCCGCCGCGGGGTCGGGTTCATTGGCAAGATGGGGGTAGTAGGTCTCGAGCACATAGGCCACGAGGTGCCCGAGGCTGGCCCTGTCATCATTGGCGACAAGGCGCTGGAACGTGCCGATGCGGATGTGCGAATGGCTGAGCCGCGCGAGCACGCATGAGCGCGTGGGCGAGGGCTCGTCGCCCCGGTGCAGCGCCTCGCCGGTTTCGATCACGCTCAGTGTGCGCGAAGTGCGCACGCCCATCGCATCAAGTCGCTCGCTGGCCAGGATTTCACGCACGCCGCCCTTGAGCGTCAGCCGTCCATCCCCCCCGCGTGACCACGGCGTGGTGCCGCTGCCCTTGGTGCCGATATCAAGCAGGCGGCCATCCACGCTGTCCATGAGCTGCGCGAACAGGAAGCCCCGCCCATCGCCCAGATCGGGGTTGTACGACCGGAACTGATGCCCGTGATAGCGCAGGGCAAGTGGCCGGGGCAGCGAGCCGGGCAGGGGGTCGAAATGGCCGAAATGGCGGATCCACTCTTCATCCGTCAGCCCATCAAGGCCAATGCGGGGCGAAACATCATGATTGCGGTAGCGCAGGATATGGGCGGGGAAGGTGGCGGCCTGAACCACGTCATAGAATTCATCGCCCAGGCGGCTGTGATGGGTGGCGGGGGCGTAACGGGTGGAGAAGGGCATTTTCATCTACTTTACGGGTGATAATTTATTGTTCCTGATCCGCATCGGGCACGGGCAGGTCGAGGGAAAAGGATGCATGGTTTTGCAGGCAGGAGGCAATTTCGTGGCCGGACACATCGGCCAGCGTGGGCGGTGACCAGCGCGGCGCGTTGTCCTTGTCGATCAGGCGGGCGCGCACGCCCTCGGCAAAATCGGGGCGGCGGAGTAGCTGGCAGATGAGCTGGAACTCCTGCTCGAGCACATGGTCAAGGTCGGGCAGGGCGCGGGCTGCATGATAGGCGGCAAAGGTGATGCACAGTGAAAACGGGCAGCCCCCCCGCAGGGCGGCAAGGTCGGCCTGCGCCCAGGGCGCCTGATGGGCCTGTAGCCGCGCGATGACCGTCGCCACGTCCGGCGCATCATAGACCGGGGCGATGGTGGTGGTGTCCGGCCCGCCATCAAGGGCGGGGCAGGGTGGCAGGCTGTCCATCACCTGGCCTGCGGGCATGTGGGTGAGCGCCTGCCTTATGCCATCAAGTGCGCCGGAGGGGGCCTGCCGGTCGGCAAAGCCTGCGGCGATGGCCATGGTGGCGTTCATGCGCCCCCCGGTCAGGGCAAGGCGCAGCCCGCTCAGACCCGGCGCGCGCGACAGGAGGTAGGACCCGCCTGCATCCGGTGTCAGCGCAATGGCGTTTTCGGGCATGGCCACGCAGGCGCGCTCGGTCACGATGCGGTGGCGCACATGCCCGCCAAGGCCCACGCCGCCGCCCATGCAGATCCCGTCAAGAAACGAGACAACCGGCTTGGGGTAGCCCGCCAGCATCGAGGCCATCCGGTAGCTGTGGCGGAAGGGTTGTGTTGCCGCCTCTAGCCCATGCTCTTGCAACAGGGCGCGGATGGCGCGGATATCGCCGCCTGCGCAGAAGGCGCGGGGGCTGGTGCTGTCGAGCAGCACGGTTTCAATCCGTGGGTCATGGCGCCATGTGTGCAGGGTGGTGGCAATGTGGTCGATCATGCCCAGGTTCAGGGCATTGAGCGCTTCGGGGCGGGCGAGCGTGATGCGGCCGAGCACGCCCTGCACGGTGGTCTGTATGGGTTCGGGGGGCACGGGTTGCGTCCTTTCATGTGGTTTTGCGGTATTCAATGGCGATAGAATGCGCTACCTCCGCTGCTGTCCCGCGTCACGGCTGCGTGCGGACTACAGGCATGCACAGTTACCGAAGGCAGAAGCACCATGGGGATTGACGCCCTCACCTTTCGCAACGCCATGGCCCGCCTTGGCGCGGCCGTAAATGTTGTCACGACGGGAACACTGGAAGACCCGGCGGGTTTTACCGCGTCTGCCGTGTGTTCGGTAACCGATACGCCGCCCACGGTTCTGGTCTGCCTCAACCGCAACTCCCGCGTGCGCGACCGCTTTCGGGTGGATGCCGCCATGTGCATCAACGTGCTTGCCGCCGACCAGCAGGATATATCGGGCGTGTTCGCAAGCCCGCTCGAGCAGGCCGAGCGCTTCCGTTCCGGCCATTGGGATACGCTGACCACGGGTGCGCCCGTGCTGAACGAGGCCGTGCTGTCGCTTGACTGCCGCATCGAGCGCATTGTGGAAGTAGGCACCCACAGCGTCATGTTTGGCGCGGTGGAAAGCCTGCGCAATTCCAGCCCCCGTGGCGGGCTGGTCTATTTCAACCGCAGCTACCACATGCTGCCTCACGCGCCGGGCGAGTAGTGCGGCCCGGAAGATAAAAGTTTTCGGAGGTCGCCTTTTTTCACAAAGGCGGCGTTCTTTCTGAAGTTTTTTGCAAAACGCTTCACCAAAAACTTTTTACACTTCTTCATATTAAGAAAAAATCCAGCCTTCTGGCGCATGCATAACCGAGCAATGCGACAGGAGGAGCCGACGCCATGACACAGACCCCGCGCGCACGCGCCCCGCAGGTTCCTGTCTTGACGCTGCGCGGGCTGATCTGGATACATGCGGGACTTGCCCTTTTCGTGGCCCTGATGGCCATGTGGGTGGATCACCTGCCGGACTGACCGCCTGCCGGGGCACCGGGCAGGGTAGTCGGAACCCCCCGGCAACCGCACAGGAGCACCGCAGTGGCCCGCATGACACAGACGGCTGGAACCGGCCTGCCCGCAGGGATCGAGGCCCTGCTTGAGCAGGCAGCCAGCCTGTGCGCCGCGCGCTCGGTCAGGCTGACCGACATGCGCCGTCTGGTGCTTGGGCTGGTGCTCGCCGCCGAGCGGCCGCTCGGCGCTTATGAACTGCTTGAGCAGATCCGCGCCAGCCGGGGCAGGCCGGTGGCGCCGCCCACGGTGTACCGGGCGCTGGATTTTCTGATGGAGCAGGGGCTGATCCACAAGATCGAGCGGCTTTCGGCCTTTGTGGGGTGCCGACACATGCTGGAATCGGGGCATGCCTGCCATGGGCATGTCCATGCGGCGCAATTTCTGATCTGTAGCGCGTGCGGGCGGGTGACCGAACTCGATGATCCCCATATCCTCAAGGCACTGCTTGAGGTGACGAAGGCGCGGGGCTTTACAATGCGCCAGACCACCATCGAGGCTGAAGGCCTGTGCGCCGCGTGTGGCTGAGGGTGGTTGAACGGAGCAGGCGCGGCCCTGTCGGGGCGTGAGCCGGTATTGATGGGGCGGATGCATGGGGCGGGAGCGCAAAGGCAGGATGGCGGGACTGCCGCTCATACCCACGGCGCCCCGGCACCCGCGCCGCAGGCGGCCCGTGGCGCCTCTCGCCGCGCCACCGCCGCCCGTGGTGCCCCAGCCCGACCTGTTTGCCACCGCCACGACGGACCGCCCGCATGCGCTGACCTATCTTGATGTCGCAACCCTGGGGCTGGCCCTGGTCCCGGCGCGCAGCCTGCGCCCTGATGACGGGCCGGATGGCTATCTTTACCACATTACCACGGCCGCCGGGCTGGACACGCTGCGCGCGCGTGGCACGGTCCTGTTCTCGCCACGGGCACCGCTTGTGCTGACCGAGCGCCCCGGCGTGCTTCCATGGCTTGCAAATATGATGGAAGTCATGGAATCGGACTGTGAAGCAGGGCATAGATCAGATAGCCCTGTTGTTTTTAGGGTAAAACGATTTGTCATTGACAGGCTGCTGGAACATGATCCCGACCGCACGCGCGAATATGGTGTATCGTTCTTTCTCCTGACCGGTCTCGCGCGGCAGGAATAATGTGATCACCGGCAACAAGAAAAATATCAAAGGACCGGATTTTAATGGAAAATCAGCCCGCGCCCGCCGTATTTGATTCGGCACGGATGCGTACCCTCATTATTGGTTGCCTCGCGGCACTTGCAGGCCTCATGGCCGGGCTTGATATCGGGGTCATCTCCGGTGCGCTCGACCTGCTAGCTGCCACCTTCCACGCCACCACCCTGCAGCAGGAATGGATTGTCAGCGCCATGATGGGTGGTGCTGCCGTTGGCTCGCTGTGCGGGGGCTGGATGTCGCACCAGATCGGGCGCAAGCATGCGCTGCTGGTGGGGGCGGCCGTGTTCGTGGCGGGCTCGCTGGCCTGCGCGCTGGCGTGGTCGATCCCGTCCATGATTGCAGGGCGGCTCATCATGGGGCTTGCCATCGGGGTGGCGGCGTTCACGGCGCCGCTCTACCTGTCCGAGATTGCAAGTGAGCAGGCGCGTGGCGCCATGATCTCGACCTACCAGCTCATGATCACGGCGGGCATCTTCATCGCCTTTCTCAGCAACACCATGTTCAGCTATGCGGGCAACTGGCGCGGCATGTTCGCCGTGGCCGCCGTGCCGGGCGTGCTGTTCCTGATTGGCGTGCTGTTCCTGCCCTACAGCCCGCGCTGGCTCATGATGCGCGGCCGCCGCAAGGAAGCGCTGGAAGTGCTGGAAGACCTGCGCAGCGACCGGAGCGTGGCCATGCAGGAGATCCAGAACATCAGCCGCCAGCTGCAGCAGAAGCAGCACGGCTGGAGCCTGCTGCGCAACAACCGCAATTTCCGCCGCTCCATCTTCCTGGGCATGACGCTGCAGGTCATGCAGCAGCTCGCCGGCGTGAACGTGGTGATGTACTACGCCCCCAAGATCTTCGCGCTCGCAGGCTATGTTGGCCCCGCGCAGCTGTGGTGCACCGCCATGGTGGGGCTGGTGAACATGCTGGCCACCTTCATCGCCATTGGCCTTGTCGATCGCTGGGGCCGCAAGCCGATCCTCTATACTGGCTTCCTGATCATGGCCGTGGGCATGGGCTGCCTTGGCTTCATGCTCAACCGCCCGCATCTGGACCAGTCGGAGCAGATCATCGCGGTGTTCATGCTGCTGATCTATATTTCCGGCTTCGCCATGTCGGCGGGGCCGCTGATGTGGGTGCTGTGCTCGGAGGTGCAGCCGTTGCAGGGGCGTGACCTTGGCATTTCCATCTCCACGCTCACCAACTGGATCGCCAACATGATCGTGGGCGCAAGCTTCCTGTCGCTGCTGCAGTGGATGGGCAATGGCCCGACCTTCTGGCTGTTTGCGGGCTTCAACCTGTTCTTCGTGCTGATTACGTGGCGCTTTATTCCCGAGACGCGGGACATGTCGCTTGAAAAGATCGAGCAGCGCCTGATGGCGGGCCTGCCGTTGCGCGAGATTGGGCAGGGTACGCCACTGCCGCAGGAGAAGTAGGCTGATATAAAAGTAAAAGTTTCTGGGTGCCGCCTTTTTCAAAATAAGGCGGCATTCTTTTTTTGAAGCTTTTTTCAAAAAGCTTCACCAGAAACTTTTATCCGTTTTCAGTCTGGCTGCCAGCCATCCTGCTGTAGCGCCACGCCTGCCAGATACAGGCTGCCGCATATGATGACGCGGGCAGGAAGGGCATCCGCGCCTGCCTTGGCCACGAGGTGGGTCAGGGCAGCGTGCAGGGTCGGGCCTGCCGTGGCGCGACCGCCGGATGCGGCCACGATGTCGGCCACGGGCTGGGCCAGATGCTGGCCTTCCTCCGCCACGGCCTGAATGGAGGCGGCACGCGGCAGCAGCGGGGCGAGGAAGCCGGTGGCATCCTTGGTCTGCTTCATGCCAATGACCAGATGGGTGGGCCGGTCCGCCCACCCGTCCATCACCTGCGCCAGCACTTCACCCGCGCCGGGGTTGTGGCCACCATCAAGCCACAGTTCCCACCCCGCAGGCAGCATGGCGGCCAGATGGCCTGACAGGCGCTGCATGCGCGCGGGCCAGCGGGCCTGGGCAATGCCTGCCCAGCCTTGGCGGGGTACCGGCAGGCTGCTTGCCCGCAGGGTGGCGATGGCCAGTCCCGCATTATCAATCTGGTGGGCGCCGCGCAGGCCGGGCAGGGGCAGGTCCAGCGTGCCGTGCACGTCGCGGTAGCGCAGGCCCGTGCCGTCTGCTGCCGGTTCGATGAACCATTCATGATCGCGCCGCCACAGCGAGGCTTCCTGTGCCTGTGCGGTGCGGGCAATAACCTCCATCACCGCGGCAGGCTGGCGGCCCGTGGCGACCGGCACGCCGTGCTTGATGATCCCGGCTTTCTCGCCTGCAATGGCAGCCAGCGTATCGCCCAGAAAGGCCTCGTGGTCCATCGAGATGGCGGTAATGGCGCAGGCTGCCGGGCGCTGGATCACGTTGGTCGCGTCAAACCGGCCGCCGAGGCCGACTTCCACAATGGTCAGATCCGCCGGATGGCGGGTGCTGAGCATGAAGCCTGCCGCTGTCAGCACCTCGAATACGGTAATGGGGGCGCCTGCGTTGACCTGTTCGATCTCTTCAAGCACGGCGGCGAGTTCGTGTTCGCTCACGATCTGGCCCGCAATGCGGAAGCGCTCGGTCACATGCACGAGGTGGGGCGAGGTGAGCACATGCACCCGCCAGCCCGCAGCTTCCCCCACGGCGCGCATGAAGGCGCAGGTGCTGCCCTTGCCGTTGGTGCCCGCCACATGCACGACCGGCGGCATGTGGCGCTCGGGGTGGCCAAGGCGGCCAAGCAACGTTTCAAGCCGGGTGAGCGACAGGTCGATCAGGGCCGGATACAGCCGGTTCAGCCGTTCCAGTATCTGCCCTGTGCGGCCCACGAATTCCGGCCCGAGGGCGGGCGCTTTCATGTGCGGGGTTTCCGTAGCTTAGGCGGCGCGGGGGGCAATGTGGCGGTAGTTGAGCTGTGCTGTCAGGCGGCCAAGCACCTCGCGCAGGTCGCCGCGTTTGACCACCATGTCGAGCATGCCATGCTCAAGGAGGTATTCCGCGCGCTGGAAGCCTTCGGGCAGCTTCTCGCGCACCGTATCCTCGATCACGCGCTGGCCCGCGAAGCCGATCAGCGCATTGGGCTCGGCAATCTGCACATCACCGAGCATGGCGAACGAGGCGGATACGCCACCCGTGGTCGGGTTGGTCAGCACCACGAAGTAGGGCAGGCCTGCTTCCTTGAGCATCTGCACCGCAACTGTCGTGCGCGGCATCTGCATCAGGCTGATCATGCCCTCCTGCATGCGCGCGCCACCCGATGCGGTAAACACGATCAGTGGTGACTGCTGCAGGATGGCCAGGCGGGCGGCGGCAAGGAAAGCCTCGCCAAGTGCCGCGCCCATGGTGCCGGCAATGAACTCGAACGCCATCACGGCCACCACCGCATTGTGCCCGCCGATCTGGCCATGGGCTACGGCCATCGATTCCTCAAGGTGGGATTTGGCGCGTTCATCCCTGAGCCGATCAGTATAGCGCTTACGATCGCGGAAGGAGAGCGGGTCAACCGGCACCTTGGGCAGCTCGATACGGGTGTATTCCCCGTTATCGAACGTCCATTCCAGCCGCTCGGGCACGGAGGCGCGCATGTGGTGGCCGCAATGCGGGCACACATTCAGCGCCTTGCGCAGGTCCTTGGTCAGGATCATCTGCTCGCACGATTCGCAGTTGGTCCACAGGTTGTCCGGCACTTCCCGCTTGAGCAGGCCACGGATCTTGGGGCGCACATATTCGGTCAGCCAGCTCATGTTGCCTCTCCCTTAAGCTTTCTGGAGGCCTGTTCCATACAGGCAGATGAACGATTGGGCCAGATTGTCATTGCAGGCACCGTTGTGGAAAATTGCCGGTGAAACGGCCCACAAACCATAAAAAGTTTTTGGTGAAGCTTTTTACAAAAAGCTTCGAGAGAATACCGCCTTTTTCAAAAAAGGCGGCATCCAGAAACTTCTGTTTTTTTATCAATGGATTATTTTGAGCCGGTTTTGCTCACGGCATGCACGGCGTCGGCCAGCGCCCGCAACTGCTCCAGCACGGCAGGCACGGTTGTGGCTGTTGCTTTTCCATCCGCATCAAGCGTGCCCTCAAGCGTGTTGAGCAGGGCGGAGGCCACTACGGCGGCATCGGCCACGCTTACGGCATTGGCCGCGAGTTCTGGCGTGCGGATGCCAAAGCCGATGGCGATCGGCAGGTCGGTAGCCTTGCGCAGGCGCGGCAGGGCGGCGGCCAGTTCATCGGTGCTGGCCGTGCGCGTGCCGGTTACGCCCGTAATGCTGACGTAATAGACAAAGCCCGACGCGCCATTGAACACGATGGGCAGGCGCGCATCGGGCGTGGTGGGGGCAACGAGGCGGATGATGTCCAGCCCGGCTGCCGCTGCCGGGCCTGCCAGCAGGTCGGCTTCCTCCGGCGGCATGTCGACCACGATCAGCCCGTCCACGCCCGCGGCTTTTGCATCGGTGCAGAAGCGTTCCGGCCCGTAGGCCTCGATGGGGTTGGTGTAGCCCATCAGGATGATCGGGGTCTCGTCATCGTCCTTGCGGAAGGTGCTGACCATTTCCAGCACGCGCTTCATGGTCGAGCCACCCTTCAGCCCGCGCAGGGCGGCCTTCTGGATGGTCGGGCCATCGGCTGACGGATCAGAGAAGGGCACGCCCACCTCGATCAGATCGGCACCGGCGGCAGGCATGCCGCGCAGGATGGCGAGCGCGGTGTCGTAATCGGGGTCGCAGGCCTCGACATAAGGGATCAGGGCGCCACGGCCCTGCGCGCGCAGGGTGGCGAAGCGGCGGGCGATGCGGCTCACAGTTTCACTCCCAGATGTTCGGCTACGGTGAAGATGTCCTTGTCTCCCCGGCCGGAAATGTTGACCACGATGATCTGGTCCTTGCCCATGGTGGGCGCGAGCTTGGCGGCATAGGCGATGGCGTGCGCACTTTCCAGCGCGGGGATGATGCCTTCGGTGCGGGTGCAGAGCTGGAAGGCGTCGAGCGCCTCCTGATCGGTCGCCCCCACATATTCCGCGCGGCCGATATCGCTGAGCCATGAATGCTCGGGGCCGACGCCGGGGTAGTCGAGGCCCGCGCTGATGGAATGCGCCTCGGTGATCTGCCCGTCCTCATCTTGCAAAAGGTAGGTGCGGTTGCCGTGCAGCACGCCCGGTTTGCCCCGCTCGATGGAGGCGGCGGTGCGCCCGCTGTCCAGCCCGCAGCCTGCCGCCTCAACGCCGATCAGCTTCACCTCGAGGTCATCGAGGAAGGGGTGGAAGATGCCCATGGCGTTCGACCCGCCACCGATGGCGGCCACGATGGCGTCGGGCAGGCGGCCCTCGGCTGCCATGATCTGTTCTCTGGTTTCCACGCCGATGACGGACTGGAAGTCACGCACCATCTGCGGGTAGGGGTGAGGGCCTGCCACGGTGCCAACCAGGAAGTAGGTGTCGTGCACGTTGGTCACCCAGTCGCGCATGGCCTCGTTCATGGCATCCTTCAGCGTGCCAGCGCCTGCCGTGACAGGAATGACTTCAGCGCCGAGCAGCCGCATGCGGAACACGTTGGGCTTCTGCCGCTCGACATCGGTAGCCCCCATGTAGATGGCGCATTTCATGCCGAACAGCGCGCACACGGTAGCGGTGGCCACGCCATGCTGGCCCGCGCCCGTCTCGGCCACGATGCGCGTGCGGCCCATGCGGCGGGCGAGCAGGATCTGGCCCATGACATTGTTGAGCTTGTGGGAGCCGGTGTGGTTCAGCTCCTCGCGCTTCATGTAGATCTTGGCGCCACCGAGCTGCTCGGTCATGCGGCGGGCAAGCCAGAGCGGGCTGGGACGGCCGACGTAATCCTTGAGGTAGAAATCCAGCTCGCGCTGGAACTCGGGGTCAGCCTGGGCGGCCCTGTAGGCGGCGTCCAGCTCCAGCAGGAGCGGCATCAGGGTCTCGGCCACGAAGCGGCCCCCAAAAATGCCGAAACGGCCGCGCCCGTCCGGCCCGCTGCGCAGGCTATTGGCGCCTGCCTGTGTGTCTGTTGCGCTCAACTTCGCTACTCCGCAAGAAACAAGAAATAGGTGCGTGGCTCAGGGGTATTCGTCATGCAGCCGTCCCGGGCTGCCGTGTCATGCGGTTCTGGACTGGATGGCGGCAAAAGACCAGCCCTTGCAGGCCAAGGCGGCGTGTCATGATTTGACATGCCTGCCCCGGCATGATGGATGAACAACGACAGGAACCAACGAAAGACAGCCCATGTTTCTAGCGCATCATCCCGGCGCACCGGCCCGCACCGTGACCACGGCGGCAGATGCGGCAGGTGCGGCATGGCTGGACCTGCTTGACCCCACCACAGATGAGGAAGCCCTCGCCGCCCAGATTACGGGCCTGCGCATTCCCACCCGCGCCCAGCTTGACGAGATCGAGAGTTCATCGCGCCTGTTCATGGAAGGGGATGCCGTCTATCTCTCCACGCCGCTGGTGCGCAAGACGCCGGACGATTTTTTTGTCTCTCCCGTTGGTTTCGTGCTCATGCATGAGCGGATCCTGACCATCCGCTATACCGGCTTCAGCGCGTTTGACGTGGTGGCGCGGCAGGTGGCGGGGCAGACCGCGCCGCTATGCGCCAATGAGGCGGGAATCATGCTGCTCGAGGCCATCGTGGACCGGCTGGCCGATATTCTGGAGCACCTGGGCCAGTCGCTTGATGGCATGTCCAAGGATGTCTTTCAGTCCGAGGCGCCAAGCCAGGCGCAGGCGGCCAACCTGCTGCGCAACATGCTGCGCCGGGTGGGGCGGTCGGGCGACCTGAGTTCATCCGTGCGCGACAGCCTGCTGGGGCTTGAGCGGATCTCGATCTTTCTGGGCGAGAACAAGCGCCATGACCTGAGCGAGCGGCTGCAGGCGCGGCTGGGCACGGTGGGGCGTGATATCCGCTCGCTCAACGATTTCGTGTCACAGACCGCCAACAAGGTGCAGTTCCTGCTTGATGCGACGCTGGGCTTCATCAGCATCGAGCAGAATAACGGCATGAAGATCCTGACCGTGGTCAGCTTCATTGGCGTGGCGCCCACGCTGGTGGCCGGTATTTACGGCATGAACTTTCACGATATACCGGAACTGAACTGGAAATATGGCTACTGGTATTCGCTCGCCCTGATGGCGGCCACCGTTGCGCTGCCGCTGTTGTGGTTCTGGCGGCGGGGATGGCTGGGGAAGTAAAGATATATCTTATAGGATATTGTTATAAGATCGAACCATTTCAATAATTTAGGTTTCGGCCTGACGGAAAATAAAATAAAAGAAATTTCATGATTGCCGGACACGGGCGCGCATGCCCTGGCGCTGTCCGCGGATGCCGGAGGGGGAGCAGCCTGTCATGAAATCACACCACCGGGTTTGGGGCCTTCTGGTGGTCGCCTGCCTTTTCACCGGCGTTTCGGGCAAGGCGCGGGCGCAGGTAAAGGTGTTTTCCGGGCTGGGGCATGACACGGGTTTCACGCGCTGGCTGGGTGGCGTGACCCTGACGGGCCAGATCGAAGGCGGCATCATGGCCAACCCCGCCCGCCCCCAGCCCGGCTACAATTTTGGTGATTTCTTTGCCGACCACGCCAATCAGGTGCAACTGAACCAGGCGGAATTCACACTCGCCAAGGCCATTGATTCCACCCGCAATACCTATCAGGTCGGGTTTACGCTCGAAGGAATGTACGGCTCGGATGCCCGTTACTACCAGCTGCTTGGCGTGAGTGACCGGGAATGGAACGCGCGTTACCAGCTTATTCCCGCGCAGGCGCATATGGATGTGCACCTGCCCTGGGCCACCCGTGGCGGGCTGGACATGCAGGCGGGCATATTGCAGGCCCCGATGGGGGTGGAAGGACTGGACCCCACCTCGCGCCCTTTCTACACGCTGGCCTATACGTCTGAATATTCGGTGCCGTTCCAGCATATCGGGGCCATGTTCAACTGGCACGTGACGCCGATGGTCGATGTGACGTTCGGGATCGATACCGGCAACCAGACATCGTTTGGCCACTCCGACAACAACAATGCGCCCGCGGGCTATTTTGGCTTCAACCTCAACAATCTTGCCCACGGCAGGCTCAGGATCGTGGAACTGAGCCGGGTCGGGCCTGAAAACGCCTGGCGCGGCATCGGGCATTACGAAGCCAATCACACCCAGCGTTTCTGGAACGATGTCAGCGCCTACTACCAGGTCAACAAACGCCTGAGCCTGACGGCGGAGTTCAATTACCTGCATGATGAGGGCACGCGCGGCATGGGCGCGCGCGGGCAGTTTGCGGGGGTGGATGCGGAGAGCTTCATCAGCTTCCTGAGTTACCGCATCAACCGCGACCTGACATTCAACTATCGTGGCGAGATCTATCGCGACAACAACAACGCCATGGTCGCGACCTTCCAGGGCAACAATTCCTACATGCAGGCCCTTGCGGGTACGGGTGGCACGGTGGTGCCGGGGCCTTCCGCCTCGAGCCACGGCACGACCTATGGGGAAATGACGCTAGGGCTGAGCTACCGCCCGCAGATTGGTCACCATGTGCGCGTGTTCATGCTGCGGCCTGAAATCCGCTTTGACCGGGCGCTCAATGGCACCACGCCATTCAATGGCGGGCGCAATAACGGCATGTTCACCTTTGGTGGTGATGCGGTTATCGGGTTTTAGGTCAAAGCATGGAAATAATATAAGTTGTAGTAACGGCCTGACATTTTGCAACGCATCATGAAGAATATAATGTCTTCTTATAAAGCATTTCCATGCGTTTGATGGCCTGGAGCCTGTCATCTATTGAAAGGGCTCTGTAGAGGTTTATGATATTTTCTTCGTCCTTTGTAATGGCCATCTGTGTTTTTTCGCTGCTCTGGCCGTTCAGGAAAACTTCCTCGCTGATACCAAAAATCTGCGCGATACGCGGCACATGCTTGCTGATCATGCTGGGGCGCCCCGTTTCCCAAAAACCAACGGCGGTACGGGAGACACCAAGCCTGTTGGCCAGGGCCTGCTGGCTCAGCCCCGCCGCCTTGCGCAGGAGCTGAATGCGCTGCCCGATTTCACGTGATGGGGAAAATCCGTGGATGCTGGCAGCACTCAGCCCATCATTGGACACGGCCTGACTTTGCTGGATCCATTTCCGGAATCCCATGATCGTCGTGGTCTGATAGGTCAGGAAACGGCGCCTTGAGGTCTGTTTGTGAAACGAGACCTCGGTTTCCCCCACATCATCAATGCCGCGTATTTCACTGCGCGGGGGCGCACCGGTCCAGATCTGTCCGGCTTTGAGGGTAAAGGGTGTTTTCATGCTTTTGTCGATCCCCGCACCCGTTCAGGGTGCAGGGATCATTCCTCAGGCTGTCAGGGACCGGGGCTGGGCGGCAGGCCTGATGACATAGGGGCCACCTGCAAGGATTTCGAGGCACAGCAGCCCCATGAGCGTGGGGTGCCGGGCGCCCAGTTGCACGGTGGCCTGCCCGTCTGTCCAGCGGCAGGGAACATTTTCAGGCGCGTACCAGCCATCATGCCAGCCCTCGGGCGCTTCAGGGGCGAGATGGGTGGTAATGGGGCGTGCCACGCTGCCTTCGAACAGTCTGATGTCCTTGACCAGAACGCCCAGTTGGCGGCGGTCGTCAATGTAGGGGCCGATCGTGTCCGATGGGCGGCTGGTCCGGGACATGATGCGCACGCTCTCCACCCCGGGCGGGATCATGAAGAAGGCAAATCCGTTTGCCTCGCGCATCTTGTGGATGATGGCGCCAGCCTGCGTGACCAGATGCAGGTCGGCCGCATCTGTCAGGTTGGCGGCCTGTGGCTGGGGGGAGTGCCCTGCCGCAGCGGCCCGGGCTGCGATCTGGCGGAACAGTGGCTCGACGAAGCCCGGCGACACGTCCAGAGGGGCAGCGGCGTGTTCCCATGTCAGGTTGCGGCTGCCACTGAGTAAAACGACATTGCCATTTTGCCGGAAGGCACGGCGGTTGCCGGTATCGAGATAGCTTTCGGTCAGCATGCCATCAGCGATGATGACCGCGTGTTCCTGCGTTTCAATATGATAGTAATCGTAGGACGTGATCGCGCGATCATAGAAAATGGATGTCTGATTGACGAGCATGCGGGCGGGCACGAATCTGCCATCAAAATACAGGCAGTGCTCCGCCGTAATCAGCATATCCTTGTAAGGTACGCCCTCGCTTATGGCGTCTTTCAGGATACGGACCGGGTAACCCGCTTCATCATCAGGCAGTTCGGGGCGAACCGTAGCATGCGCCCTGCCTGCCCATGTGATGGTGCGCGGCTGTGGCGCGTCATTCACCATGGCGATGATGGTGTCGCCCGCGCACAAGTCTTCAACGGCAATGTCAGCATCTGGCGTGCGGATCATGGAGCCGGCTAGGAAGCAGACCAGGACCGTGCCCTGGCCATCGGCATCCGCTACGGTGGAGACATATCCCGCGGCCTTCGGGTTTGTATCCTGATACTGGCCCTGTAGCGCCAGCGTATCGCCGTTGGAGAAGGTGAGGGTGGACGTGCCGAACAGGCCATCATAGCTGATGCCGGTCACGGTTGCCGGGGCGCCATTATTCTCCACGATAATGGAATCACCACTGCCGAAGTGGTTGATGGATGCGCCAGACAGCAGCGCAATGCCCGCGTCGGAACCGGCAAGATTGAGCGTGCCGCCACCGCTGCCAAAATTGATGGTGGCGCCAGCCAGGGCGGAAATGATGCCAGACCCGTTGAACGTGCCGCCATTGGTCAGGTTGATTGTCACCCCGCTTGCCGCGTTCAGCAGGCCGCCAGCCAGCGCTACCGTGCCCCCATTTGCATCGAGGGTGGTTGTGGTCAGCGCGTTTACGGCGCCCGCGCTGACTGTCACGACCGTATTCTTTTCAGCGGTGACGGTAAAAGTGGCAGCGGCGGTTACGGGCAGGTCAAGCAGGCCCGCGAGGTCGATTGTCGCATCGACGGGTTTGCCGTCTGGCGAGGAGACGGTGATGTCCGCAGGTGAAAGAATGCCGAGCAGGCCCCCTGGGTCCAGTGTATATGAGCCGCTTTTGGTTACGGTGTTGCCTTTTCCATAATAAACGCCGAGAACATCGGACATATTCGTGCTCCTGAATCTGGGTGGCCGGAATATTTATTTTTGAATTTGCAGAATATGTGCCAATTAATAATATTTACTTAAAAATATAATTATGATTTCTTTTTGTAAGCATTGTATAAACATTTATCTGGAAATTTTGACTTCATGGCCTGTTTGAAAGCAAATTCTTGATAGAAAACAATAGAGATTTTTTGGGTGCGGCCTTTTTTCAAAAAGGCGTCATCAAACACTTCTATTAATGTGACAGCCCTATTGGGGCTGTAAGGGTTTCATGCCGGTCGCGCGTTGTTGCCGTTCCGGGTCATTCCTGCTGTGGTCATTGTCCTGAACGGGCAGCAGGCTTTTTAAAATGACATGAACTGTTCCGGTATTCTGCAGATATCGCTTGTGCGGCCTTTGGAAAGAATTTCGTTTATCGGTAGGGAATCCAGATCTATATTTCTTTTACTATTCATAAGATGATGGAATTTGTTGATCAGCTCTTCATCGCTACAGCGTTGATGGGCTCCCTGGCCATTCTGCACGGATGCCCTGCTCCAGTTCAGGGCGCGCGTCAGGGCAAGTCGCCTGAGGCTGACATCAAGATCCATGTTTTTCATGTGAAACAGCCATAGATCGAGATCGAGATAGGAAGGCTGGTTACATTCATGAAACCCCGGTGCCCATGAAACGGGAACATAGGAGATGACGGGCTTGGATTCCCACGGGTTGATGAACCCGAACGAACGCTGTTCAAGCAGCGGCAGGGACGGGTTGACGGCAGGCATGTTCGGCCGTTCGGGAAAGACATCAACGCCTACGGCACGGATCACGGTGTGATTGCGGCGCTTTTCCAGATAATCCGGCAGTGATGGAAACAGCTCAGCGCGCGGGACCAGGAATTCATCGCAGTCCACATAGATGACAACATCAAAAAACGAGAGAAGGGACTCATGCAGCCGGCTGATCATGCCGGCCCGCTGTCCATCATCAAAACAGTCGCGCGGAATACGCAGCCTGTTGCACGGCAGGGTATCGGTCGAGCCGTCGGTGCTGCCATGATCGATGACATAGAGATTTTCCATCCCGACCTGCCGACCATAATACGCGCACCATAACGGTAGAAAATAATTTTCATTGTAAACCATGGTGATGATCGCGGCGCGAAACGACATCCGTCTCTCCTGAAGAGGCCGAAAGGAGAGGGATTGTACGGATCAAAGCTTAACAATTCATACAGTGCCCGGCGGCGCGCGGGCTACGGTTCATGGCGCAGTGATGCAAAAGCTTGACGGAAAGGGCATGAATGCCTATGGTCAAGCCAATTCTGGCATGGTGCTTTCTGCGCGGTCAGGATTCCCGCCTTATCAGTTAAGCAGCATCGACAGTTTGATAAAAACAATGGTCAGGCGCCGGTTCCGGCATGCCTTTTCCCTCTGATGGCTGGCTTTTCTTTCCCTTCGTGAACTGCCCACTTATAGGCACATCCTGCATGCAACTCGCCGAACTCAAGGCCAAAACTCCAGCAGACCTTCTGGCTTATGCTGAAAGTCTGAATATTGAAAACGCATCATCTCTTCGCAAGCAGGAGCTGATGTTCACGATCCTCAAGACCCTGGCCGATAATGACCAGGCCATCTATGGGGACGGCACGCTTGAAATCCTGTCCGATGGATTTGGCTTCCTCCGCTCGCCCGAGGCCAATTACCTGCCGGGGCCGGATGATATCTACATCTCCCCCAGCCAGGTCCGCCGCTTTGGCCTGCGCACCGGTGATACGGTGGAAGGCCAGATCCGCGCTCCGCGCGATGGAGAGCGTTATTTCGCGCTGCTCAAGGTCAACGCCATCAATTTCGAGCCCCCCGAGGCGGTGCGCCAGCGCATCAACTTCGACAACCTGACCCCGCTCTACCCCGAGCGGCGGCTGAAGATGGAAGTCGAGAACTCGGCCGTGGGTGGTGCTGAAGCGCCTGTGCCCACCGGCAAGGGCAAGGGCAAGACCCCGAACCGCGATTTCACCTCGCGCGTGATCGACCTTGTCTCGCCCATCGGCATGGGGCAGCGCGCGCTGATCGTGGCGCCCCCGCGCACCGGCAAGACCGTGATGTTGCAGAGCATCGCCTCCTCCATTTCTGCCAACCATCCTGAAGTCTTCCTCATCGTGCTGCTGATTGACGAGCGGCCCGAGGAAGTGACCGACATGGCGCGCTCGGTGCGCGGTGAAGTGGTGTCCTCCACCTTTGACGAGCCCGCCACCCGCCACGTGCAGGTAACGGAAATGGTGCTCGAGAAGGCCAAGCGTCTGGTCGAGCACAAGCGCGATGTGGTGATCCTGCTGGATTCCATCACGCGCCTGGCCCGTGCCTACAACACGGTCGTGCCTTCATCGGGCAAGGTGCTGACCGGTGGTGTGGACGCCAATGCGCTGCAGCGCCCCAAGCGCTTCTTCGGCGCGGCCCGTAACATTGAGGAAGGGGGGTCGCTGACCATCATCGCCACTGCCCTGATCGATACCGGCAGCCGCATGGACGAGGTCATCTTTGAAGAGTTCAAGGGCACCGGCAACTCGGAACTGATCCTTGACCGCAAGCTTGCCGACAAGCGCACCTTCCCCGCGATCGACATCACCAAGAGTGGCACGCGTAAGGAAGAACTGCTCGTTGACCGTGCCGACCTTGCCAAGATGTGGGTGCTGCGCCGTATCCTTGCGCCGATGGGCACGATGGATGCGATGGACTTCCTGCTCGACAAGCTGAAATACAGCAAGACCAACCACGACTTCTTCGATGCGATGAATACCTGATTGCATCAGGACGCGTGATGAACAAAAAACCCCGGCCTTGCAGCCGGGGTTTTTTATTGAAAGTTTTTGGTGAAGCTTTTTTCAAAAAGGTGGCATTTGAAAACTTTTATCAGGGCAGCAGGATGGTGCTGCCGGTGGTCTTGCGCGATTCCAGCGCGATATGCGCCTGTGCCGCGTCCTTCAGCGCAAAGGACTGGCCGATGCGCGGCGTCAGCACGCCTTTTTCCACCAACGTAAACAGTTCACGCGCTGCGTGCTCAAGGGCTGCGCGTTTGGCGATATAGGTCATGAGCAGGGGACGGGTCAGATACAGGCTGCCATGGCTGGCCAGCGTGCCGACATCCACCCCCGTCACGGCGCCGGAGGCATTGCCGTAGCTGACCATCAGCCCGCGCGGGCGCAGGCAGGACAGGCTGGCCTCGAACGTTGCCTTGCCGAGGCTGTCATACACCACGGGCAGCATGCGGCCTTCGGTCAGGGTGCGGACCTGTTCGGCCACAGTGTCGGTGCCGATGATGACATCCGCTGCGCCATGGGCCTTGGCCAGTGCAGCTTTTTCGGGGGTGGAGACCACGCCGATCACGCGCGCGCCCAGATGCCGCGCCCACTGGCACATGAGCAGCCCCACGCCGCCAGCCGCCGCATAGACCAGAATGTCGTCGCCTGGCTGCACGCGGTACACCTCGCGCAGCAGCATGTGCACGCTCAGGCCGCGCAGCATCATGGCGGCGGCTGTCTGGGCTGTAATGTCGGGCGGCAGCACCACGACCCGGTCTGCCGCGATGGTGCGCATGGTGGCGTATCCACCCGGCGTGGCGGGGTAGGCCACCCGCATGCCAGCCTGCAGGCCCGATACGCCATCACCCACCGCCGTGATGGTGCCAGCCCCTTCCATGCCGGGAATGGCGGGCAGGGCCGGGAATTTGTACAGTCCGCTGCGGAAATAGGTATCGATGAAATTGACGCCGATCGCTTCCTGCCGCAGCACGACTTCGCCGGGGCCAGGTGTCGGGATGGGCAGCGTTTCCACGCGCAGGACATCCGGCCCCCCATACTCATGCACGCGGATGACGGTATTCATGATCGTGGCTCCTGTTCAGCTATGCGATGTCAAAGCGGGGTGGCGGACAGGGTTTCAAGGTCAAGCAGGAACTGCCGGTCGCGCGCGCCTTCATCACCGGGGTAGCTGTCTGGGTCGTAATCCGGGCAATCGGCAAAATCGATCCGGTGGCATGGAATGAAAATGGGGATGGGGTTCTCGGCACAGGCGCTGAGAATGGTCTCGGGCGATATGCCAGCCCGGTCGGCGGCATCGCGCCAGTTGACCTGCTGGCCCACGGGAATGGTCAGCATGAACTGCCAGGCCGCCTGCTGCTCTGGCGTGCCATAGGGGGCGAGTGGCAGATCGCATGTCGCGGCCTCGCCATCAAAATAGGCTTCCAGCCAGGAGCGGGCTTTATCCAGCAGGGGTGTTTCTTCCTGGTCGCGGCCCCAGCCCCAGTCAAGCGCCACGATCTGCCCGTCCTCGGCGGAGACGGTGAGGGGAGCCAGTGGCGAATGCATTGAAAGTTGTGGCATGAGTCACCTTGATCAGGACAAAGAGGTGAACGATAACGCCGTTCGGGGCACCGACAAAATGATGATGACCTGATGGAGGCAAGAATGCAGGAAAGTGATGGGTCTCCCCCGGTCATTTTCGCCCTGGCCAGCGGCCTGTCGCGCGCGGCGATTGCCGTCATGCGCCTGAGCGGGAAGGGCAGTGGCCGGATTGTGGAAAGCCTGTGCGGCCGCCTGCCTGCGCCCCGTCGGGCCTCGCTGCGCGGGTTGTGGAACCGGCATGGCCTCACGCCCGTGCTGCTCGATCGCGCGTTGGTGCTGTGGTTCCCCGGCCCGGACAGCTACACGGGCGAGGATAGTGCGGAGCTGCACCTGCATGCAGGCCCCGCCGTGATCAGTGCCGTGGCCGATGCGCTCGTCGCCCTTGGCGCGCGCCCCGCAGAGCCGGGCGAGTTCAGCCGCCGGGCCTTTGCCAACGGGCGCCTCGACCTCATGCAGGCGGAAGGCATTGCCGACCTGATCGATGCCGAAACCGAGGCCCAGCGGCGGCAGGCGCTCGCTCAGGTTGATGGCGCGCAGAGCCGCCTGTACCAGCAATGGGCCGATAGGCTGCGCACGCTGCTCGCCCATCAGGAAGCGCTGATCGACTTCCCTGATGAAGAACTGCCACCCGAAGTGGAGCAGGGCCTGCTTGATGGCCTGACGGCGCTGCACGCAACCATGACGGCTTACCTGCGTGAAGGGGCAGGCGCGGAGCGGCTGCGTCGCGGGCTGGTCTTTGCCATTGTGGGCGAGCCGAATGTGGGCAAGTCCAGCCTGCTCAATGCGCTGGCGGGGCGGGATGCGGCGATTGTATCCGCCCGTGCCGGCACCACGCGTGATGCGATCGAGACCCGTATCGTGCTGGGTGACGTGCCGGTAACGCTTGTCGATACCGCCGGATTGCGCGAAACAGAGGATGAGATTGAAGCCGAGGGTGTGCGGCGCTCATTGTTTCACGTGAAACAGGCGGATTGCGTGGTGCAGGTCTTTACCGGCAGCATCCTTCCGCCCCGGCTGGAAGAGGGTGGCCTGCTGGTCTGCAACAAGATCGATCAGCAGCCAGCGCCTGAAGGGGCAATGGGCATCAGTGTTCTCACCCATGCGGGCATGGATGTGCTACGGAAAGGGCTGGCTGAAAAAGCCCGGGCTTTGACGTCAGGCCGCGCCAATGCCCCGCTGACCCGCGCGCGCCACCGTGCCGCGATTGAGGAGACGGCGCACCATATCGGGCGCGCGCTTTCGCTGGCGTGGCCGGAAATGCGGGGCGAGGAAATGCGGCTGGCCATGCGCGCGCTCGGCCGCCTGACAGGGGCGGTGGATGTGGAAGCGCTGCTGGATACCGTGTTTGGCCAGTTCTGTATTGGCAAGTAGGAGCAAGGGGTGATGGATCGGGCCTATGATGTGATTGTCGTCGGTGGGGGGCATGCGGGGTGCGAAGCCGCCGCTGCTGCCGCGCGCACGGGTGCCCGCACCCTGCTGCTCACGCACCGGCGCGATACGGTGGGCATCATGTCGTGCAATCCGGCGATTGGTGGCATTGGCAAGGGGCATCTGGTGCGCGAGATCGATGCGCTGGATGGGCTGATGGGCATCGCCGCCGACCGGGCGGGCATTCACTTCAAGCTGCTCAACCGTTCCAAGGGGCCTGCGGTGCATGGCCCCCGCGCCCAGGCGGATCGCACGCTCTACCGGCAGGCCATACAGGATCTGCTCGACCAGACCGAAAGGCTGGAGATTGTGGAAGGCGCTGCGGGCGACGTGCGGCTCGATGCGCAGGGCCGCGTGGGCGGCGTGGTGTGCGAGGATGGCCGGGTGTTTTCCGCCGGTGCCGTCGTGCTGGCTACCGGCACCTTCCTGCGCGGCACCATCCATGTCGGGCATGAGAGCGAACCGGCGGGCAGGGTAGGGGATCGACCCGCCAATGCGCTGGGTGAGCGCCTGGCCGCACTGGGCCTGCGCATGGGCCGCCTCAAGACCGGAACCCCCGCCCGCATCGCGCGCGACAGCATCGACTGGGACAGCCTGCCTGAGGATCGGGGCGATGCCGAGCCCGAACCCTTCAGTCGCATGACAGACGGCATCACAAACCCCATGGTCTCATGTCGCATCACGGCCACCACGCCGCGCACGCATGAGATCATTCGCGAGAACCTGCATCTCTCGGCGCTGTATGGTGGCGCAATCTCGGGGCGGGGGCCACGCTATTGCCCCTCCATCGAGGATAAAGTGGTACGGTTTGCGCAAAAGGACTCACACCAGATTTTCCTTGAGCCCGAAGGCCTGCCTGGCAACCCGGATGGCGGGCTGGTCTACCCCAATGGCATCTCCACCAGCCTGCCTGCCCATGTGCAGCTTGAAATGCTGCAAAGTATTCCGGGGCTGGAAAACTGCCGCATCGTGCGGCCGGGCTACGCCGTGGAATATGATTATGTCGACCCGCGTGAACTTGCCCCCACGCTGGAACTCAAAAGCCTGCCCGGCCTGTTCCTTGCAGGGCAGGTCAATGGCACGACAGGTTATGAGGAGGCCGGGGCACAGGGGCTGATTGCGGGCATCAATGCAGCCCGGCATGCAGCGGGTGAGGCAGGGGTAACGTTGGAGCGTGGCGATGCCTATATTGGGGTCATGATTGATGACCTGACCACGCAGGGCGTGTCCGAGCCATACCGCATGTTTACCTCGCGCGCGGAATACAGGCTGACCCTGCGGGCCGATAACGCCGACCTGCGGCTCACGCCACGCGGCATGGAGTGGGGGTGCGTCGGGAGCGCCCGCGCCGCGCAGCTCAAAGCGGATCAGGCGGCCATTGATGCCGCGACCCGCCGGGCCGGGCAGGAAACCTATGCGCCAGAACTTTTGCGCAAGGCCGGGATCAGTGTCTCGGCAGATGGGCGCGCGCGCTCCCTGCTTGATGTACTGGCCACGGACGCCACGCCGGCCATGATTGCCACCATCGCCCCGTGGTTTGCTGACCTGCCGTCCCGCGTGGCCCGCCATCTGGCCACCGAGGCCCGCTATAGTGGTTACATTACCCGGCAGGATCGCGAGATCCGCCAGCTTGCCACCGAAGGGCGCATCACCCTGCCGCCTGACCTCGATTATGCGCAGGTGGGCGGGCTGAGTAGCGAGATGCAGGAGCGCCTTGCACGCGTGCGGCCCGTGACCTTTGGCGCGGCCCAGCGCATTCCCGGCATTACGCCCTCTGCCCTTGTGGCGCTGCTCGCGCATATCCGCCAGCGCCAGGTGGCCGCGTGATGGCGCAGGATGACTCTATGGCGGTGCTGGCCGATGTTTCACGTGAAACATGTGAGCGGCTGGAGCAGTATGCCGACCTGCTGCTGCGCTGGAACGCGCGCATCAACCTTGTCTCTCCGCATGACCTGCCGCATCTGTGGTCACGCCATATCGGGGACAGCTTGCAGCTTGCCAGCCTGATTCCGCCCGGCGGCGTGGATCTGGTGGATATGGGGTCGGGCGGGGGGTTCCCCGGCCTGGTCATTGCGTGTGCGACCGATGCACGGGTCACGCTGGTTGAATCTGACCAGCGCAAGGCTGCCTTCCTGCGTGAGGCCGCGCGGGTGGCGGGGATCAAGGTGCGGGTCTGTGCGCAGCGGCTGGAAGTGGCCGATGTGCCGCCTGCGCAGGTGGTGACGGCCCGGGCGCTCGCCCCCCTGTCGCGCCTGCTGGAATGGGGTACGCGGTTCCTGCGGCCAGATGGTGTCTGCCTGTTTCTGAAAGGACGCAACGCAGAGGAAGAGTTGACGATGGCCCGTGCCGATTGGCACATGGCGACAACCCGGATTCCAAGCCGTACCAATACGGATGGTGTGATTCTAGAATTGAGCGATATCAGGCGTGTCAGAGACCATAACAATGAATGATACGGGAAGCCGGTCCGCGTCTTCCCCCCGCATTATCGCGCTGGCCAACCAGAAGGGCGGCGTGGGCAAGACAACCACCGCCATCAACGTGGCGGCAGCGCTGGCCACATCGGGGCTGAAAGTGCTGCTGGTCGATCTTGATCCGCAGGGCAATGCCTCGACAGGGCTGGGCGTGGGGTATGATGCCCGCAGCACCGGCACTTATGCCATGCTTGAAGATGGCGCGCGCGCCGCAGGCGTGGTGCAGGCCAGTGCCGTGCCTGGCCTGTCACTGATTGCGGCGGATACCGAACTGGCTGGTGCCGAACTTGAACTGGTCATGGCGGAAGGGCGTGAATACCGCCTGCGTGAGGCCCTGTCCCAGATCGGCAGTGATTATGACGTGGTGCTGATTGATTGCCCGCCCAGCCTTGGCCTGCTTACGCTCAATGCGCTGGTGGCGGCTCAATCGGTTCTCGTGCCGCTGCAATGCGAGTTCTTTGCGCTCGAAGGCATCAGCCAGCTGGTGCGTACCGTCAATAGCGTGAGCAAGGGGCTCAACCCCGCGCTCAAACTCGATGGCATCGTACTGACCATGTACGACCGGCGTAACAACCTGTCGGAACTCGTCGCCGATGATGCCCGCAGCTTCTTTGGCGACAAGGTGATGGAAACCCTCATTCCCCGCAATATCCGCATCTCCGAGGCGCAGAGCCACGGGCAGCCGGTCATGAATTACGACCAGCGCTCCTCGGGCAGCCAGGCCTATCAGGCGCTGGCGACCGAACTGGCCGGGCGCCTTGGCCTGTCGGCTGGCCATAAAGGGAAGGCACGCGCGTGAAAACCAAAAAGGAAGCGGGTCGCCCCCGCCTGGGTCGTGGGCTCGCAGCACTGCTGGGCGAGCAGGTCAATGCGCTGCCCGCAGCCCCTGCGGTGGAGGGGCGCAAGACGCCTGAAGTCATTTCCAGCCTGCCGGTCGATGTGCTGGAGCCAAGCCCCTTCCAGCCGCGCCAGCAGATGGAGCCGGGCGCGCTTGATGAACTGGCCAGTTCCATCCGCGTGCGCGGCATTCTGCAGCCCATTCTGGTCCGGCCCCATCCGCAGCGTCCGGGTATCTACCAGATCATCGCGGGTGAGCGCCGGTGGCGCGCTTCGCAGATTGCGGGGCTGCATGACGTGCCCGTGCATATCCGCCCGCTTGATGATGGCGATGCCATGGCTGCTGCTTTGGTGGAAAACCTTCAGCGCGCCGATCTCAACGCCATCGAGGAGGCCGAGGGCCTGCAGCGCCTGCTTGATGATTACGAACTGACGCAGGATGAACTGGCCAGCGCCATCGGCAAGTCACGTCCGCATGTGGCCAACATGGTCCGCCTGCTGCAACTGCCGCCGCCCGTGCGCGATGCGGTGCGTCATCAAAGCCTTTCCGCAGGCCATGCCCGCGCCCTGCTGGCGCATGCCGACCCGGTGGCAGCGCTTAAGGTGGTGCTGGCGCAGGGGCTGAACGTGCGCCAGACCGAAGCCCTGGCCAAGCAGCACGAGCGCAAGGCCGCTACTGCGCGCGAGAAGGGGGAAAAAGCCGCCCGCAACCCCGAGATCGCCGCCCTTGAGCGCGATCTGGCTACAAGGCTGGGCCTGAAAGTGCAGATCAGTTTTGATGGCAAGGGCGGAAGCCTGAAGATCGATTACCGCTCGCTCGAGCAGTTCGATGGGCTGCTGCGCCTGCTCCAGCGCTAGGGAATATAAAAAAAGTTCAAAAAACCCCTTGCCACCCAATGGGGTGACTGCTAGAAGCCCTCTCACCCGAGAGGGTAACCCTGTGGGCGCATAGCTCAGTTGGTAGAGCAGCTGACTCTTAATCAGCGGGTCCAAGGTTCGAGCCCTTGTGCGCCCACCATAGGGTTTAATAAGATTACATAAGTCCCCATCAAGGCTTTGCCGGTGGGGATTTTTTGTATCATGCACACAGCATGGCACTCTTGCAGCAGCACAGAAGGGGGAACAGCATGATGACTCCGTTCCTCCCGCCAGCCCGCCGTGCAGTGGCTGGGTCATGACCGCCGCCCGCGCCCCCCTGATCGGTATCACGCTTGATAGCGAACCACCCTCCACCACGGGCGGTTATTCGCGCTTTGCGTGGTATGCGCTGCGCCAGAACTACATGGATATGATTTCCGCCTGCGGCGGCCTGCCGGTGGCGCTGGGGCATGATGCGGCGCAGGCAGGGCAGATGGTGGCGCGGCTCGATGGGCTGGTGGTCACGGGTGGTGCCTTTGACGTGCCGCCTGATCTGTATGGCGATGAGCCGCCTCATGCCACCGTGCAGACCAAGCCGCGCCGCACGGCAGCGGAAATGGCGCTGCTCGGGGCAGCCATGGCGCAGGGACGGCCGGTGCTGGGCATCTGCGGCGGCATGCAGTTGCTTGCGGTGCTGCTCGGTGGGCGGCTGGTACAGCATATCCCCGATACCTATCCCGCTGCCCTGGCGCATGAACAGCCCAACCCGCGTGATGAGGCGGGGCATATGGTGCATGTAACCCCCGGCACGCAGCTTGCGCGGCTGGTGGGGCTTGATCCGCTGGCCGTCAATTCATCGCATCATCAGGCGGTAGCGGATGCCGGGCGCGCGGTAGTTTGTGCCACGGCGCCCGATGGCGTGGTCGAGGCGATTGAACTGCCGGGCCATCCGTTCTGTATAGGGGTGCAGTGGCACCCCGAATTTGGCATATCGGCAGGAGACCGTCTTCTGTTCGAAGGGTTGATCGACGCTGCGAGGCACACAGGAACATGACACAGGACCACTCCACCGAAGCCCCCTCCGCGCGTGGCGACCGTATTGCCAAATGGCTGGCCCGTTCAGGCGTGTGCAGCAGGCGTGATGCCGAACGCCTGATTGCCGAGGGCAAGGTGCAGCTCAACGGCGCGCCGGTCACCCATCCGGCCACGTTTGTCGATGAAGGCGATATCGTCCAGGTCGAGCAGAAGGTTGTTGGCGCGCCGGACCGCACGCGGCTGTGGCGCTATCACAAGCCCGACGGGCTGGTCACGACCCACCGCGACCCCGAGGATCGCCCCACCGTGTTCGATTCCCTGCCGCCGGGCATGCCGCGCGTCATCAGCGTGGGCCGCCTTGACCTGAACAGCGAGGGGCTGCTGCTGCTCACCAATGATGGCGCGCTCGCACGCAGGCTGGAACTGCCCAGCAATGGCTGGATCCGGCGTTACCGCGTGCGCGTGTTTGGCGTGGTTGACGAGCGGGCGCTGGCATCGCTGATCAAGGGCAGCGAGTTCGAGGGCGTGCGCTATGGACCGATCGAGGCGCAGCTTGATTCCGTCAAAGGTGACAATGCCTGGCTGACCGTATCGCTGCGCGAGGGCAAGAACCGCGAGATCCGCAAGGTGATGCAGGGGCTGAACCTGCATGTCAGCCGCCTGATCCGCACCTCCTACGGGCCGTTCCAGCTTGGCACGCTCAAGCGGGGCGAACTTGAGGAAGTGACGGGCAAGGTCATCCGTGAGCAGGTCGCGGGCCTTGCGGGCGGCAAGACCCCGCGCGGGGCCTGATGCGGATCATCGCGGGCGAGTGCAGGGGCCGCACCCTGGTAGCCCCGCCGGGGCAGGTGACGCGGCCCACGGCAGACCGGGTGCGCCAGGCCCTATTCGATACGCTGGCCCATGCGCCATGGGCCGGGGCGGACCAACTGCGTGGCGCGCATGTGCTCGACGGGTTTGCCGGAACGGGCGCCCTGGGGCTCGAGGCCCTTTCACGCGGGGCGGCATCGGCGCTGTTTGTCGAGCAGAACCGCGCCGCCCTGCGCTGCCTGCGCGACAATGTGCGTGGCTGCGGCCTGCAGGAACGCGCCACGATTCGCGCATGTGACATGCTGCGCCTGCCGCCGCGTGGCGCGGCGGCACCCGCCGATCTGGTTTTTCTTGATCCACCCTATAACCACGATCTGCCCACAAGGGCGCTGGCCGTGCTGGAGCGGGGCGGCTGGCTGCACGCAGGCACCCTCATCGTGGTCGAGACGGCAGCGGCGGAAGCGCCCCCCGTGGCGGCACAGCGCCTGCTGCTGGAGCGGCGGCATGGGGCGGCCTGCCTGTATGCGTGGCGGCATGGGGTGGATGATAACGGGTGATTCATCGCCGTATTTTATCCTCTCGGCCTTCTTTCTGTCGCGTGGACAGGGTTATAGTTGTTTCGTTTGGCGGGAATGGCAGGCGCGGCATGCAAGGTCATCTCCCTCGTGCTTTTGGTCCCCGCAGGCGGGCCGTATGATCGGGATGTGGATTTTTGGCGATCTTCAGCCGTTTTTTTCCTGACTCACTTTCCTCTGGCCCGGCCCGTTCGCGCCTGCGCGAACGGTTGGCCGAAGCCGGTGGCGTGGGTTTGTGGATTCTGGCGCTGTGTCTCGCCATCGCGTTATGGAGCTACGATCCCCGCGATCCCTCCGCCAATACGTCGAGCGCGCAGCCGCCGGGCAACCTGCTCGGGCGGCCCGGCGCCTACATGGCGGACTTCATGCTCCAGGATTTCGGGATCGTGGGCACGCTGGCCATTTTCTGCCTCATGGCCTGGGGCTGGCGGCTGATCCGCCACCATGGGCTGGTATCGGCGCTGCTGCGTTTCATCGCCCTGCTGTGCGGCCTGCCGGTTATTGCGGCGGATGTCGCGGCCCTGCCGCTGCTCATGGGGCTGCACGCGCCGCAATGGCCCACACAGGCCGGGCTGGGCGGGGCGGTTGGCCTGTCGGTAGCACACATGTCCATTCAGGCGGCTACCGTGTTCATGGGGCGTGGCGGGCCGCTTCTCGTCTGGGTGCTGGGGCTGGTGCTCGGTGCCCTGCTGGTGCTGCTGGCGCTCGCCCTGTCCCTGTCGGAATGGCAGGGCATGGGGCGTGGTCTCGTGTTCGGGGTGCGCCAGCCCATGGCGCTGGTGGCCTGGCTGCGCCGCATGACGGCCCGGCCCGAGGCAGGGCAGGGCAGGGCGCAGGCACCAGCCAAGGCGCCCGCTTCCCAGGCGGCACCCGCCGCAGCGCCGCCTTCATCAATGGCGGCGCTGATCGAGGAAGAGGACGAACCGCTTTTCAATACTGGCCTGACCGCCCCCGCGCCCAATGCTGAAGCCGCGCGCCCCGCGCAGGCGGTGGCGGCCTCCGGCACGGGCCTGATGCCGGTGAATGATAAGGCTCCTTCAGGCAGCCTGCGCGCGCCAGATGCCACGAACATGCCTGCCACCACGGCCAAGCCGAAGGATACAGCCCCCCCGGCGCTGGCTGGCGGCCGCAAGGTGGAAGGGGGGCGACCCGCACAGGTATCATTGCAGAGTAACTGGATGCTCCCGCCCGGCATGGATGAGGACATGCCGCAGCCGCTGCTGGTCGGCGGCGATGATACGGCAGCAGACCGCGCGCCCTGGCATGATGAACCGGCTCCACCCGAAAACAGGCCCGTCACCGATCATCCGGCCACGCCGCCCGCTGTTGAGGAACCCGCGCGCCCGAACATCTTTTCGCGTCTTTTCTCCAGTGGCGCACGTGCTGACGACACGCCCGCCCGCATGGATGCGTATGATGCGCCCGCTCCCGCGGCATCAGCCACGCCTGCCTATACGCCGCCGCCACAGCCGGAGTGGCAGTTTCCCTCAATGTCACTGCTGACGCCGCCGCCGCCTGCTTCCACGAACAAGCCGACCGAGGAACTGCTCAAGGCCAATGCCGCCCAGCTTGTGACCGTGCTGTCCGAATACGGGGTGCAGGGCACGATCGTAGCCTATCATGCAGGCCCGGTGGTGACGTTGTATGAACTCCAGCCCGCCGCCGGCATTCGCGCCGCCCGCGTGATTGGCCTGGCCGATGACGTGGCGCGTTCCCTATCGGTGCTCAGCGTGCGCATCGCCACCGTGCCGGGGCGCAACGTGATTGGCATCGAGGTGCCGAATTCACGGCGCGAGACAGTTTATTTTTCTGAACTGCTCATGGACCCCAAATGGGCGCATTCCTCAGCACGGCTCAACCTTGCGCTTGGCAAGGATATTGCGGGTGAATCGGTTTATAGCGACCTTGCCGCCATGCCCCACCTGCTCATCGCGGGCACCACGGGGTCGGGTAAGTCGGTGGGGGTGAACTCCATGATCCTGTCGCTGCTCTACCGCCTCTCGCCCGAGCAGTGCCGCCTGATCCTGATCGACCCCAAGATTCTCGAACTGTCCATCTACGAGGGCATTCCCCACCTCATGACCCCGGTGGTGACGGAACCGGCCAAGGCGGTCGCGGCCATGAAATGGGCGGTGCGCGAGATGGATCGCCGCTACCGCGCCATGGCGCATCTGCAGGTGCGCAACATCGCCAGCTACAACGAGCGCGTGACCGAAGCCCGCGAGCGTGGCGAGATCGTGACCCGGCGGGTGCAGACCGGTTACGACCCCGAAACCGGCAAGCCGACCTTCGAGGAGCAGCAGCTTGCCCTTGATTCGCTGCCCTATCTCGTCATCGTGGTGGACGAGATGGCCGATCTCATGATCGTGGCGGGCAAGGAGATCGAGGCCCTGCTGCAACGCCTTGCACAGAAGGCGCGCGCGGCGGGCATCCATCTCATCCTTGCCACCCAGCGCCCCTCGGTCGATGTGATTACCGGCACCATCAAGGCCAACTTCCCCACGCGTATTTCCTTTCAGGTCATCAGCAAGTTTGACAGCCGCACCATTCTGGGCGAGCAGGGGGCCGAGCAGCTTCTGGGCCGTGGCGACATGCTGTTCATGCAGGCTGGTGGCCGGATCACGCGCGTGCATGGCCCGTTCGTGGCGGATGGGGAGGTGGAGGCCGTGGTGGCCTTCCTGCGCACGCAGGGCGAGCCGATCTATGATGATGATGTCATCTCGCCGCAGGAAGAAGACAGCGCGGACAAACCCTTCGCGGCACCGTCTGGCGGCGGGGAGGAAGATGGCCTGTTCGCACAGGCGGTTGAAGTGGTGGCGCGCGAGGGCAAGGCATCCACCTCCTTCATCCAGCGCCATCTGTCGATCGGCTATAACCGCGCGGCCAAGATCATCGAGCAGATGGAAAAGGAAGGACTGGTCAGCGAGGCCAACCATGTGGGCCGCCGTGAAGTGCTGATGCGCCGCCCGACAGAGGACGAATGAGGCCACCTCCGCCCCGGGCCGCATCCATGCAGCCTCCTGGCCCCCTGCCGTTCACGGTCCTGTACCGTGACAACCGCTTCGTGGTGCTCGACAAGCCACCGGGGCTGCCGGTCCATCCCGGCCGAAAGGGCGGGGCGAGCATCGAGGACTGGTTTCCCCTCCTGTCACGCCATCGCAACGGGCCGTGGCTGGCGCACAGGCTGGATCAGGATACGGCGGGTTGCCTGGTCGTGGCGCTGCGCAAGCAGGCGCTGGTGGCGGCCCAGGCCTGTTTTGCCGCAGGCAGGGCCCGCAAGACCTACTGGGCCATCGTGCACGGCACGCCTGCGGGCCTGTCTGGCGTGGTGGCGGCCCCCCTTGGCCGCGTGGAAGAGGCCGGACAGTGGCGCATGCAGGCCAATGTAAAGGGCGCGCAGCCCGCGCGCACGCGGTGGCGGGTGCTGGGGCAGGGCCGGGATGCGGCGGGTGCGCCCATAAGCTGGCTGGAACTGGTGCTGGAAACCGGCCGCACCCATCAGGCCCGCGCGCATTGCGCCCTGATCGGCTGCCCCATACGGGGGGATGAGCGCTATGGCGCGCCCACGGCCGGGGCGCTACACCTCATGAGCCGCGGCATTGTCCTGCCGCTTGACCCGCCCGTGCGGGCTCTGGCCCCCCCGCCGGACCATATGCGCCGCATCATGGCCGAGGCGGGCTGGGTCATGCCGCCTGACAACGTGGAAAAGGAAACAGCACGGTGTTCGCCCATACTCTGACGCAGGAACTGCTGCGTGTTCTGGAACGGCCAGACCTGCGGGTGATTGCGGGCGCGCGGCGCATCGTGCTGGACCCGGTGCTTGAAGCCCCTTTCCGCATTTTGCCCGATGGGGGAGTCGTGCTGGGTCTGCCGCTTCAGGGCAACCTTGAGCAGACGGCCTTTTTCCTGCGCCATGCGCTGGAACTCGCCGCCCTGCTTGAACGGGCGCCCGGGCAGCCTTTTCATGCCGCCTTCTGCGCCGCCCGCACGGCGGCCCTGTTCTGGTACCTCGATACGGGCCGTGCCGATACGGATGCGCCTGCCGCCTGGGTGCCCCTGATGGCCGGGCCCGCCGTGCCAGACAGTGCAACCCTGCGCGCGATGTGGCCCGCTCTGGCCCCCTTGCAGCCAGCCCTTGCCGTGTTGCCGGTGGAGGCCGATTTCACGGCGTTGCAGGGCGAGCTGGCGCTTTTATGGAAGCTGCTTGGGCCGATCGAGACCCTGATGGCCACGGGCGGCGATGCCCGGCTGGCAGTGGACCCGGCAACGGGGCTGAACCATTACGGCTGCTCGCACCGACCCCGGCCATGGGCCATCACCTTTGCCTCGTCCACGGCCTCGTCACTGTCCGAGCGCGGCTTTGCCGGGGCTGAAACGGCCCGTCTCGCCCTGGTGGCGGGGGCATTGCAGGGCCGGGCGGACGAGGCGGCCTGCGCGCAGGGTGCCGACATACAGGCCCGCATCGCCAGCGCTTTTGGCCTGACCGGACAGGAAGGCGTGGTGCTGGCTCCATCGGGCACGGATTGCGAACTCTATGCGCTGGCCCTTGCGGCGCTGGCGCCTGGTGGCCGCCCGGTCAGCAATATCCTCCTTGCCCCCGAGGAGACCGGCAGCGGCGTGCCTCTGGCAGCGCAGGGCCGCCATTTTGCCAATGATACCGCCCTTGGCCACGGCGTGACACGGGGTGCGCGCATTGCAGGCTTCCCCGATGATACGGACGTGGTCAATGTGCCCATGCGCGATGGGGCGGGCCATGTCCGTGCGCTGCCAGAAGTGGATGCGCAAACCTGCCGCCTGACGCATGAACTGAGGGCTGCAGGCCGCCATGTGCTGCTGCATCGGCTTGACCTGTCCAAGACCGGCCTGCTCGCACCGGGGCTTGCGGCGCTGGAACAGGCGACCGCCCCGCTGGGCGCGGGCATGGACGATCGGCCCGACGTGGTGGTGGATGCCTGCCAGGCGCGGCTCGATCCGGCACGGGTGCGCGCCTATCTGGACATGGGCTGGATGGTGATGGTGACCGGCTCCAAATTCTTTACCGGACCGCCCTTCTGCGGGGCCTTGTTATTGCCTGCCTGCGTGCGCAGCAGGCTTGATGGCCCGCGCGGGCTGCCTGCCGGGCTGGCGGATTACAGCTATCGCGCCGCCTGGCCTGCGGGCCCCGCGCGCAATAGCCTGCCGCCGGGGCACAATATCGGCCTTATCCTGCGCTGGCAGGCGGCACTGGCTGAAATAACGGCGTTTGGCGCCATACCCCGCATTGTGGTGCGCGACCGGCTGCGTACTTTCCTTGCCGCCGTAACGGCGCAGATCGCGGCCCGCCCCGTGCTGGAACTGCTGCCGCCTGTTGCCCCAGCCCGACCCGACCCGGATCAGGCATGGGACTGCCTGCCGACCATCATGAGCTTTTTTGTCCGCGCACCCGATAGCCCGGAAGGCGGCTTTCGGCCGTTGGCGGTGGCCGAGGCGCGACAGTTATATGCGTGGCTCAATACCGATCTTTCCGGCTGCATCCCCCCTGATGATGCGGATGCAGGCCTTGCCGCAGTGCTGTGCCATGTGGGCCAGCCGGTGCCGCTGGCCCATCCCGACCTGCCGGGTGCCCTGGCGGGCGCGCTGCGTATTTCGGCTGGCGCGCGGCTGGTTTCGGGCGAGCCCTCGCATGAGGGCATGGACCCGACCGAACGCCTGCGCCGCGAGGCGCGCAATGTCGGGCGCATCCTTGACAAGATTGGCCTGATCCTGCGGCACTGGCCCCGCCTTGCCGCCATGGCCCCGGTGCAGACCTACCTGCCGCATGGCTGGCGCGCGCGGGCCATTCTGCCTGCCTGATTTTTTTCCTGTTTTTCCATGATGGATTTCCGGTGTGACGATACAGATCAACCACGGCAATTTTCTTGATACCCCGCAACTGGAGACGGGGGTGACCCGCTTCTGGCTGATCCGCCATGCCCTGGTGGAGCAGAATGCCCGCATGCGGCTGTATGGGGCGATGGATGTGCCGCTCTGCCCCGACAGCCTCGTGGCGCAGCGCGGGATGTACGAAACGCTGGCCCACCGCCTGCCCAAACCGGCCTTGTGGTTTACCTCGCCGCTGTCACGCACCCAGCATACCGCGCGCGCCATCCAGAAGGCTGGTTATGGCCCGCATGAATGGTGTGTGGAGCCTGACCTGACCGAACAGTCGATGGGCGAGTGGCACGGCATTACGCATGATACGCTGCCTGACAAGCTGAGCCTGCCCGCTCATCCGTTCTGGTCGGTGGGGGCAACCGAACTGCCGCCGCAGGGGGAAAGCATGGTACAGGTGTGCTCGCGCGTGGGGGCCTGTCTTGACCGGCTCGCCGCCGAGCATGAGGGGTGGGACATGGTGGTGGTCAGCCATGGGGGCGCCATTCGTGCGGCCCTGGCCCATGCCCTGCGCGTTCACCCCGAAACGGCGCTGCATTTCTCCATCCAGAACCTGGCGCTGAGCGTGATCGAGCGCCTGCCGGAGGGGTGGCGCATCGTGACCGTGAACGACCTGCCGCTGCCCTGAAGAGTGTACTGACAAAAACTTTTATATTTTACAGGTTATTACAAATAATTCTCAGCGCAGGGCACACGTCAGCAGGCAGGTCTCGGCAGAGCGTGCGGCAGGGTGCAGGTCATTGGATGAGGCCAGACCCGCCACAATCGCGGCTGTTGCCAGAATGAGCGAAAGCATGTGCATGACCATTCCTTCCGCTTGTGGGGTGCGTGTGCTCCAATCCGTTTTCATGAGGAGGGGCGGCTGTAACGCCCGTCCCGTAAACGGTTAACCATCAGGGCCGGGCACGGTTGCGCCAATCATGGAAAAGTTGTGCCCTTGCGCGGGACTGGTCCGTGGCGGTGGGGCTGGGTATCATATGGGCATGACACGTCCGCTCCCGGCTTATTTCATGGATATTGCGATGGCTGAGGCGCGGGCCGCTGCGCTGCGTGGTGAGGTGCCGGTGGGGGCCGCCCTTGCCGGGCCACAGGGGCAGGTGCTCGCGCGCGCGGGCAACCGGGTGGAGGAGTGGCATGACCCTTCCGCCCATGCCGAAATGCAGGTCATGCGCGCTGCAACCCGCCTGCGTGGCGGCCAGCGCCTGGCGGACTGCACGCTTTATGTCACGCTTGAGCCATGCCCCATGTGTGCGGCGGCGGCGGTGCATTTCCGTATCGGCCGGATCGTGTTTGGCGCCTATGACCCCAAGGGCGGCGGTGTGGAGCATGGCCCGCGGGTGTTCGCGCAGCCACGCTGCCTGCACCGGCCCGAAACGGTGGGCGGCGTGCGCGAGCGCGAGGCCGGGGCGCTGCTACGGGATTTTTTTGCCCATAAGCGCGCCTAACCTATTTGTCATGCAACGGTATAACACGGGTCGGCTCTCTTGCGGCACAATGCAGGGAATGGGACTGTCATGCCCAGGCGGCCAGTCCCGCCCCGTTGTTTCGAGATTTCAGCAGGACCTCCATGCTCAGGGATGCCATGTCAGACGTAATACGGTCGAACACCCTTTCCTCCCGCCGGTTTCGCACGCGGTTGCTGGCCTCTCTGGTGGCCAGCACGGTTGTCGGGGCCGGGCTGGCCTGCGCCCCTGTGGCGCGGGCCGATGAAACCGGGGTCATCCGCCCCGATACCCAGATCCAGCAGCTCCCCAACTTCGTCAACCTGGTCAAGCAGGTCAAACCGGCGGTGGTCTCGATCACGGCCCGCATCAAGGATGCTGACACGGGCGAGGACATGGGCGGCGGTGGCGGCATGCCCGGCGGCTTTCCGTTCCCGTTCCCTTTCCAGATGATGCCGCAGCAGGCGCACCACACGGTTGAGGCGCGTGGCTCGGGCTTTGTCATTTCGCCCGATGGCTACGTCGTGACCAACAACCATGTGGTCAAGGGCGCAACCAAGGTTACGGTCACGCTTGATGATGGCACGGCGCTGCCCGCCAAGATCGTGGGCCGCGATTCAAAGACCGATATCGCCCTGCTCAAGGTCTCGCCCTCGGGCAAGCTGCGCTTTATCGAACTTGGCGACTCCGACAAGGTCGAGCCGGGCGAATGGGTGGTGGCCGTTGGCAATCCGTACGGGCTTGGCGGCACGGTCACGGCGGGCATCGTTTCCGCGCGCGGGCGTGATATTGGCGATGGGCCGTATGATTCCTTCATTCAGGTGGATGCGCCCATCAATCGCGGCAATTCCGGCGGCCCGCTGTTCACGCAGGATGGCAAGGTGGTGGGTGTGAACACCGCCATCCTCTCGCCTTCGGGCGGGTCGATCGGCATTGGTTTCGCCATTCCGTCCGATACCGTGAAGAACATTGTCGAGCAGCTTGAAAAGACCGGCCATGTCACGCGTGGCTATCTGGGTGTTACGGCGCAGGAAATCACGCCGTCGATGGCCAGCGCGCTGGGGCTGAAGCCCTCGGCCACGGGTGCGCCTGCCACCGGGGCGCTGGTGGCCAGTGTCAGTGCCGGCAGCCCGGCCGAGAAGGCAGGGCTCAAGGCTGGTGACGTGGTGACCCAGTTGAACGGGCAGAATATCGATACGCCCCATACGCTGGCAGTCAATGTGGCCTCCATTACGCCCGGCACCAAGGCATCGCTGTCCTACCTGCGCAACAACAAACCGCAGACGGCAACGGTGCTGATTTCAAGCCTGGGCAAGGGCGGCACGGCAGATGGCACGGTGGGCGACAACGCGCATGATGCCGACAAGGGCCCGAAGCTGGGCGTAACCCTTGCCCCCCTTACGCCTGACCTGCGCCAGCAGCTCGGGCTGGAGGAAAGCGTGCGCGGCGTGGTGGTGAGCGACGTGCAGCCCGGCTCACCCGCCGAGCAGGCCGGTATCCATGCTGGTGATGTCATCCAGGCAGTGGGCGAAGTGCCGGTTGAAAACCCGCGCGCTACCGTCTCGGCCATAAGGCAGGCTTTCCAGGCCAATCACTCGGTGCTGCTGCGCGTGGTGCGTAACGGGCAGAGCGTGTTTGTGGCGGTCAGCCCTAATGCCGATGATAACGATGCGCCGACTGGTGATGATGACGATCAGTAAGATCGGGTGAACTGAACGGATTGGTGTGAGGGCCGGGGCAAGGTGTCCCGGCCCTTTTTGTATGGGCAAAGTATATCGGGTGGGAATGTGACTGTTGGGGGGGGGAACAGAAAGTCCGTTCGTGAGAAATAATAATCAGAAAGCTGACATTTATATAAAAAACGCTTGGGCCACCTAACATCCTTAAGGTCATTCATAGTCAGATGCAGGATTGATGTGTGGGACAGACGCGTGGACGGAAACCAGCTTGCGTTGACGCAATCGCACAGGGTCTCATGAGCGGGCGTCGACGCACTGCAAAAGGAATAGCATTCAAAGGGCAATGCGAACGGCAATCCCTGAAAGCAAAGCGCCTGATAGGGCTGGATGAAGTGATCCGTGGTCGAAAGGTCATCACTATCCGTTCCGTGTGGAGCCTAATAGAATGGCATAGGCTTTTACTTAATATGCCAATAAAGCATATAATAATCCACAGACTCTAACCTAAAATTAAGGGAACATTCGGGGCACGGTCATCATCATCGCGATCATGCGAAAACTCGTTGTACTCGCCGACATATTGCTCTGTGATCAACGGTTCTGGTCGCCAAAAGTTGCTTGTCTACAACAGATACTTGTCTGTCGATCACCGCTGCCCTAGGGTTGGTGTAGCGGCCTTCCACGCCCCTTTGGGCGAGGCGTCAAAGGCATGAGTTGCCCCCATTCCTGGTCTGTCATGTTAGACGGAGAGCATTTCGTCTTTCGGGAGATGCTGACCATCCGGTCCCACTGCTTGGCGTCCACATCCAGAGCTTGAAGTCCATCTTACCGATTTTCCAAACAAGCCCGGAAAAAAACGCTTAATGTTTTTAATTCACCAGTCTACGCAGAATTTTACATAAGTCTGGTGGAGGAACGGGTTGAGCGCTGGCACGACGATTCACCTCTTTTCCTCTGTGCTAGCAGCGCGTGCAAGGCGATCGTAGATGATCTTTTGGTATAGACCTTCGGCGAAGGCAATAGTGTTTGATGAATATATATTGGAATGAATATCTTCTATAAATAAGCGAGAACTAACCGATTGCCCCCAGTAAGTGTTAATCAGGTTTCGATCATCTTCTGGGAGGGATGACACTTCCGATGATTCGAAGACGACAATTCTTGTACCATTAGCTGATATCTCAGACTTGTCCTCAAAATCCTTCAAGCTTAACTTTATGTCAATATAATTTCCCTCGCCAATCGAAACTCGAAGCAGAGACGGAACTTTAACTGCTGTATTAGTACGGCCAGAGTTTATTAATGAGGCGGATACGGTAAAGTATGAGCGATTGTCAAAAAGTTCCTTTTTGAGTAATTCGATTTTTCGTTCCCAAGCTGGCAAATTACTTTGAAGATCTGTATACCGTTTTTCGAGCCTCTCTAGCCGCTTCTGATAGGCCTCTCGAAGGGCATCGAGGCTTTTTTCAGGGGAAGATGGGTCAAAATCAACCTCTGGATAAAGAGGGGAATTCAATCTATCACATTCGTATTTGGTTAGTGTTGTCGAGGTCAGGGCATTGACTCGATCTAGTTCTTTCTTGCGCTCCTCTATTTGAGACGGCAGGTCCCGCAGGCTCTGCTTTGCATTAGCTAATAGTTCCTCAGTTTGCGCGAGAGTATACCCTCTTTTTACCTGGCGCTTGACATTTAATATATTGCTTTCATCGTCAAAAGGCAATGACTGACGTTTTCTGGTGGTTATCAGAGGGCGTATTTCCGGGTCGTCATCAAGAGATATTATGGCTGTATCACTTACTGTTCGCTTAATTGCACTTATTTCCACTGATAGATTGGGAGCATTTACAAATAGAGCCTGCCACAACGGCATTGAAAATGCGACTAGAAGTCCAAGAACGGCTGAAACTAAGGGAACAAAGGACGGTTTAATGCCCGACAGGCTTGCGATTATATAGCCAATAATTGCGCCAAATACGAATGAAGTTACGATCTTCAAGTATAGAACTAATAGTTTTTTGTCATTTTTCATATGAATTTTCCAATAAGATGCAAATAACAAATGGGCTTTTCAAGCGATGTCCAACATAATTGTATATCACAAAAAATCGAAGTTCATATCTAAGGTCAGGAATCTTTATGGCATCTAGCAGCCTGTCGGGTTGGGCATTTTGCGGCTGATAACGCCAAGGCTGACCTGGCTTATGCTGCCTGAAGCCGCGCCATTCTTTTACAGTTGTATGCGAGAGCAACGAGTGTCCATTCGGTCGTGACTTTTGCAAGGCCACGCAGGCTGAATTTTCTGAAGCCCATGATGCTTTTGATAATTCCAAAGACCGGCTCCACGGTCTGTTTTCGTCGTCTGTAAAGATCTCCGGCTTCTGTAGTTTCCAGCCTGTCCTTCATGGCAAGCCGCCAGGGTTCGGTTATCCGGCGTGGCTCCCTTTCTGCGGGCCGGGGTCGGAAGTCGTAAGGTCTGCGGGCACAGGGCCGTCCAATGGCGACCAGCGGATCAATGCCCTTTTCCCGCAGTTTCCGGACCGCCTGCCCGCTGGCGTAACCGGTATCGGCGAGCACTGTCTTTGGGAGACCGATTGTGTCTTCCATCGACAGCACCGTGTCGGCAAAGGACGGCGCATCCGCTGATGTGGCGACAACGTCGGTTGTCACGATCAACTGGCTGCCTTCGGCGCACACCACGGCCTGGGCATTGTAAGCCTGCCGGAACTCGTGGGCGTCCGAACGCCGCATGAGGCGGCTGTCGGGATCGGTCAGACTGATCTGTCGGTCGGGTGGTGGTTCATCATCGGGCGGTTTGGGCGCCCGGCCGCGACGCCCTGTTTTCGCATCATAAGCGGCTTTCTTCTTCTCGTAGGCCGGTCGCGCCGTTTCAGCCTGCGCCTTCGCATCAGCTTCCAGCCGGGCGCAGGCTTCGTCCAGCTTCGCTTTCAGCGTTTCCCGCCGGGCAAGCTCTTCCGGCAATGCCTGCGGATCTCTGTCTGTGACGTCCGCATGCTCCGCCTGGTCCATCAGTTTCGCGATATCCACAGCCAGCTGTTCGCGCAGCGCCCTGATCCGGTCGTAGCGCACCGAACGGTATTTCGATGCGTCAGCATCGATTTTCGTGCCGTCGATCGACACCACGCCCAGACGCAGCAGACCCGTCTCGCGCGCCAGAAGCAGGACCTGCGCAAATGCAGCTTCAATGGCTGTCCGGTTCGTCCGGCGGAAGGTCGCAATCGTATCATGATCCGGATGCAGGTTCGCCGCCACGAATCGCACCCCGATGTCGCGATATGTCGCCCGCTCGATCCGGCGTGAGGAAAACAACCCGTTCGCATAGCTGAAGATCAGAAGGGCCAGCATCAGGCGCGGATGATACTGCGCCTTGCCTCCCGTGCGCACTGGCACGCAGAACGCACTCATCGGAACCCGCTCAACGGCGGCTACAATGAAATGCGCCATATCATCAGCAGGAAGCCACGACTTCAGATCAGGCGGCAGAAGATACGGCTGAGACCGGTCAAACGGGATGAAGCTGCTCATCACACCACCTTACAATCGCCCCCCTTCACAGGGTACCCCAACCCGACAGGCTGCTAGAGGATGTAGTGGCTTCTGAGGGGCTCTGGATCGCGCCTTTGATCGTGCGAACTGGTTCTGGAAAAGTCATCGAGAAAGCCCGTTTCTGGAAGAATTTGGCCGGTCAATCGATCAATGGCCGGCAGCGTCTCATGCTCGAACGTCTGTTTGATGGGTTCAAGGGCAAGTTGACCTCGTCCAAATAGGCGAAACTGGCGAAAACGTCACCGGATATATCTCAAAGGGTTGCCAGCGGAGTAATGGAGACTTCATGTCGGCTTTCGAGCAACTGTCATAACCGCTTGGGTGTCCTCCATGAGGGCGAAAGCGGAAGCTATTACCAGATACTCCCTTCATCTCACTTTCCCCACCACCGCAGCACAAAAATTGGCTTTTACGCGGCTGCCTAAAAAAAACGGCCCACCCTGATTGTCGTGGCAGGGCTTCTTGCCGTATCTGCACGCATTGCATGTTCGTTTTCCGGAGGGGATGATGACCGGTCCAGCACTATCCGATGCCCAAGGGTCGTCTCGCGCGCGCCTGATTGATGGCAAGGGTTTCGCCACCCGCCTCACGCAGGATATCGCGGCCGATGTCAGCGCCTTTTATGAAAAGCATCACATCACCCCCGGCCTTGCCGTGGTGCTGGTGGGCAATGACCCCGCAAGCGAGGTCTATGTGCGCAACAAGGCGCTCCAGACCCATCGCGCGGGCATGCGCTCGTTCATGCACATGCTGCCCGCCACCACCTCGCAGGAGGAACTGCTCGCGCTGATCGCACGGCTCAATGTCGATCCCGAGATTCATGGCATCCTCGTGCAACTGCCGTTGCCCAAGGGTCTTGACCCCGTGGCCGTGACCAACGCCATCGCGCCCGAGAAGGACGTGGACGGGCTGGGCGTGGTCAATGCCGGGCGGCTGGCGCTGGGGCTGCCGGGCCTCGTGCCATGCACCCCGCTAGGCTGCCTGCTGCTGCTGCGCCACTACGTGGGCGACATGCGCGGCAAGGATGCGCTGGTGATCGGCGCGTCGAACCTCGTTGGCCGCCCCATGGCCGAACTGCTGCTGCAGGAGGGCTGCACCGTCACCGTGGCGCATATCGACACGCGCGATACGGCAGCCCTGGCCCGGCAGGCCGATATCGTGGTGGTGGCGACCGGCGTGCGCGAACTGGTGCGCGGCGACTGGATCAAGCCCGGCGCTACGGTCATCGATGTGGGCATTTCGCGCATCACACTGCCTTCGGGCAAGACGCGGCTGGTGGGTGATGTAAAGTTTGACGAGGCTGTTGAACGCGCGGGCCTGATTACGCCCGTGCCTGGCGGCGTGGGGCCAATGACCATTGCCTGCCTGCTGCGCAACACCCTTGATGCCGCCCGCCTGATCGTAACGGGGCAGGCACGCTCATGACCCTGACATCTGTTGAACTGATCCCGCGTGATGCGGAAACCCTGCTGCGTGATGCCAATGAAGTCGCCCGGCTGTTCCCTGATGCCGGGATGATCAATATCCCCGACCTGCTGCGCTTTCCGCTGCGCAGCTGGGAGGCGGCGCGTCTCGTGCGCCCGGTGTTTTCGCGCGTGGTGCCGCATATCCGCGCCATCGACATCGCGCCCGACGCCCCCCTGCCGGGCGCGGATGATCCGGGCCTGCGCGAAGTGCTGGTGGTCAAGGGTGACCCGCCATCGGACCTGCGGCACCGTACCTATCCCAACAGCAGCGAGAGCGTGATTGCGCGTTACCGCCGCGAGGCGCCGCATCTTGATGTCTATGCCGCGTTCGACCCGTATCGCCGTGCCCCGTATCAGGAAATGGAGGCGATTGCGCGCAAGAAGGAAGCCGGTGCCATCGGCTTCTTTACCCAGCCCATATTCGACCTGCCCATGCTTGACCTGTGCATGAACTGGCTGCACGGGGAAAACGTGTTCTGGGGCATCTCGCCCGTGGTGGGGCCAAAATCGCGCTCGTATTGGGAGACGACGAACCATGTCATCTTCCCCCATGGGTTCGAGCCAACCCTTGAGGCCAATATCACCTTTGCCCGGCAGATGATGGATGTCGTGGCCAGCGCGGGTGGCAATACCTACCTCATGCCGCTGCGCGTCAATCTCGAGCGCTACCTGACGCCGCTGCGGCGTGATCTGGACGTTTCAGTTTAGACGACTGGTAAAAGGAAAAAGTTTTTGGGTGCCGCCTTTTTTCAAAAAGGCGGCGTTCTTTGAAGCTTTCTGAAAAACAGCTTCACCAGAAACTTTTTCCACGGCGCGCTTCTCCTGCGTTCAGATCCAGCCCCGCGCCCGGATCAGGCCAAAGGCCGCGATCGTGACCATGCAGGTGATCCGGCCGTCAAGAATCATCGCCTCCATCTCGGACAGGGGGACGGTGTGGCAGGTAATGTCCTCCTCCGTCACCTCACGCTCGTGGGCACCCTGCGTCAGCCCGGTGGCAAGATAGGCGCGGCCTTTCTGGGTGGTGTAGCCCGCACCCTGATACATCAGCCCCGCATCGCGCATTTCTGTAGCCAGCAGGCCGGTTTCCTCGCGCAGTTCACCGCGCGCCACATCCTCGGGCGTGGCGTCGGGGCGGTGTTCCCACATGCCCATGGGGAGTTCCCACATCCGCTTTTGTATGGGATAGCGGTACTGGCGGATCAAGGTCACGCGCGGGCCGTCCGGCCCCTCCCACAAGGGCAGGATCACGACAAAATCACCACGCTCCACCACGCCGTACAGCCCCTCGCGGCCGTTTGGGCGCAGGATGATGTCCTCGCGCACGCGGGTCCATGGGTTTTCATAGGCCGTGCGGGTGGAAAGCGTGGTGTAGCCGCCGGCATCGGGGGTGGGGCGTTGCGTCATGAAAGCTGTTTCCTTCGTGGCGATTGATGCGTTTCCATGCATCCTGCACGGGGCTGTGGTGCGGGAACGAATGGTTGCGGGTTGGTTTTTTCAGTTTTTTCCATAAGCCGTATCCGGCGTTGTGCCCAAGCTCTTTTGCGGCGCGGGAAATCAGGGTTGTCATGCGCGCCGGTGCGGTGCGTTCGTTTTTTATGGGGAGTGCAGGCATATCATGACCGGGCCGCAGGCATCATCGGCGTCACCGACACGGCGGATACTGCCCGTCGTGCTGTTCAATCTGCTGTGTTACATCGATATCGGCCTGCCGATGGCGGTTATTCCGGTTTTTGTGCATCAGGTGCTGGGCTACAATACCGTGCTGGCGGGCATGGCGGTCTCGGTCCAGTATCTCGCAACCTTCGCCTCGCGCGCAGGCGCCGGGCGGCAGACTGACCGGCGTGGCGCCAAGCCTTCGGTCATCGTGGGGCTGGCCATGTGCACGCTCTCGGGGCTGATGCTGCTGGCCTCGGGCGTGCTGCTGCATTTTGCCGCCCTGTCGATCGGGCTGCTGATCCTGAGCCGCGTGATGCTGGGCATAGGCGAAAGCTGGACAGCTACGGGCGCCATCATGTGGAATATCGGCCGCGTGGGGGCAGGGCGCACCGCGCAGGTGATCTCGTGGAATGGCGTGACCTCTTATGGCGGCATCGCCCTTGGCGCGCCGATCGGGCAGGTCCTGTCCGGGCTGCCCATGCCCTATGGCGGGCTGACCATGGTGGGCGCGCTCTCGGCGGGGCTGACGTTGTTCGGTTTCGTGCTGGCCCGTCAGTATGCGCCGGTGCCGCCCGTGCCATCCAAGGCACCGCCCATGCCATTTGGGCAGGTGTTCATGCGCGTGCTGCCCCATGGCGCGGTGCTGGCCTGCGGGTCGGTGGGGTTTGGCACCATTTCCGCCTGCCTGGCGCTGTTCTATGCCCATAACAACTGGAATGGCGCTGCCGTGGCGCTGGCCGGTTTCGGCCTGACCTTCGTGATGATGCGCTTCCTGTTCGCCCGGCAGATAGACCGTCGGGGCGGGTTGCAGGTCACCCTCATCTCCCTGCTGGTCGAAACGCTGGGCCTGCTTGTGCTGTGGCAGTGCTCTAGCGTGGAGGGCGCGGCCCTTGGGGCCGCGCTGACAGGGGCCGGATTCTCGCTGGTGTTTCCCGCCATGGGGGTGCTGGCCGTAGGCCGCGTGGGGGCGGAGAACCGGGGGGCGGCCCTGGGGGCTTTTTCCGTGTTTCTTGATATTGCCGTGGGGCTGTCCGGCCCGCTGCTGGGGCTTGTGATCCAGACAATGGGCTACGGGGCGCTGTTTGTGGTCTCGGCCCTGTTTACGCTGGCGGGCGTGGGTGTCACCATGGCGTTGAAATTCCTGCCGCGCTGAAGGGCGCGGCACATGACCAATCTTGCGGGAGCTGAGCTGGATAGATGCGGATTTCATCTGTAGCGGTTTTTTGTGGATCACGTTTCGGCTCGCGGCCGGAATATGCCGCGCAATCGCGCGCATTGGGCACGGCGCTGGGGCAGGCGGGCGTGCGGCTGGTCTATGGGGGCGGGCATGTTGGCCTGATGGGCACGGTGGCCGATGCCACGCTTGCGGCAGGGGGCACGGTGACGGGTGTGATCCCGCGCTTTCTGCATTCACGCGAGATCATGCATGAAGGCGTGACCGACCTGACCGTGACCGACAGCATGCACGACCGCAAGGCGCGCATGTTTGCGTGCTCGGATGCCTTTGTGGTCATGCCCGGCGGCCTGGGCACGTTTGACGAGACGATCGAGATCATGACCTGGCGGCAACTGCGCCAGCATGACAAGCCGATCTATATCGTCAACATCGCAGGCTGGGCTGATCCGCTGCTGGCCATGATCGATACCTGTATCGAGGATGGGTTTGCCTCACCAAGCGCGCGCGACCTGTTCGCGGTGGTGCCGGATGTGGCCACCCTCATGGCCGCCCTTGCAGCACTTCCGGCCCCTTCGGGCGTGCCGGATGTGGTGACGACACTGTAAAACTTTTTATCTATCCCCTTGCACAAAACGGAGCAGGCTAGTATAGCCGCCTGCAACGGAGTGTAGCTCAGCCTGGTAGAGCACTGTGTTCGGGACGCAGGGGCCGGAGGTTCGAATCCTCTCACTCCGACCAGATTTGCAGGCCGGTCGCCCTTGGGTGACCGGCCTGTTTTCGTATTTTCTGAAATAATAAAAGTTTTTGGGGTGTCGCCTTTTTTAAAGGCGACGTTCTTCTGACGCTTTTTGAAAAAAGCTTCATCAAAAAAGGGGGGAAGACCTGCTGATCTTCCCCCTTTGTGTTTTTTACGGCTGGGCCGGTTGTGGCGGTGTGGCCGGGCTTGCGGGCGCGGGCTGCTGGTTTGCAGGCGCTGTCGCATCGCTGGCCGGGGCGTGCGCCGGTTCTGGTTGGGCTGCGGGCGGCGTGCCTGCTTCAGGGGCCGCAGACGGCGCGGGCTGAGTGGCCGCAGGTGGCGTTGAGGCAGCAGGCGCGCTGGCAGTATCCTGCGCCGCGGGCGCTGCCGGGGCAGGCTGCGAAGCCGGGGCTGCCGGTGCGCCAGCCTCTGCCGGGGGGGCGTTTGCCGCAGGTGCTTCAGCAGGCGGCGTGGCCGGGGTCGTAGCCTGCGCGGGCGCTGGGCTGGGTGGTATTTCGGTGGTCGGGATCGGTGCGCTGGCGCCCACGCTTGAAACCTGCGGCAGCGTGGGGGTGGGGGCCACCGGGCGCGGGGTGAGTGTTACGGTGGGCTGGGTGTAGCGGTTCAGCGCATCGGCATCGCTCTGCACGCCATAGGCGTTCATGGGCGGCAGGGGCTGGGGCGAGGGCTGATCCGCCGCCGGGTTGCGGTCAAGCACCACGCGGGTGTTCTGCGGGTAGCGGTTCATCAGGCCAAGCAGCGTGCCGTTGGTCCAGCCAAAGCCGATCTGCATCGGGTATTCGCCGCCGCCCTTGCCGCCCTTGGGGCTGATATAGGGATTGACCACGTCATATTTTTCCAGCAGCACGCCCGATTTCTCGTAAGTGCCGATCACGCGGCCCATCCAGCGGGCCGCGATGTCGCTGGCCAACTGGTCATAGCCGTACTGGTTAAAGCCCTTGACCGCCATCCACTGCAGCGGAGCCCAGCCATTGGGGGCATCCCACTGCTGGCCGCTATTGGTGCGCTCGGTGGCGATCAGGCCACCCACCTTGAGCAGGTTCTTGCGCACGGTTTCGGATACGGCCTTGGCCTGCTCGGGCGTTGCCATCTGCAAGAACAGCGGCACGACCGTCGCGCCTGACAGGATGGAGGTCGATTCGCCCTTTTTCCAGTCATAATCGATATAGGCCGCGCGGCGCTCATCCCACAGGATGCGCTGTGCCGCGCTGATGCGCTCTTCGGCCAGGTGCGCGTAACGGGCTGCTTCTTCCTTGTTGCCCTTCAGGTCATAGGCGTGGGCCAAAGTCTGCTGCAGGTGCGGAATGAGGAAGTTGAGTTCCACGGTCAGCAGTTCCGTGGTGTGGATGGTGGAGAGCGTATGCCCGTCCGCCAGCCAGCGCGAGCTGAAGTCCCACCCGGTTTCGGAACCCGCGCGGAGGTCGCGGTACACCTCGTTCTTGGGGCGGCTGGACTCGGCGGCCGTGGCGATGTCCTGCGGGTAGCTTTCATCACGCGGGGTGTCGCGGTCATCCCAGTGGCGGTTCATGATCGTGCCATCGGGCAGGCGCACCACATGGCGGTAGGCGCTGCCGGGGGCTACGGAATCCTGGCCGTCCATCCAGTAGTCGTATTCCGCCTGCAGTTCGGGCAGGAAGGTGGTGTAGGCCACCTGCCCGTCATGCATGGCCAGCAGGTCGACCATCAGCGAGAAGAACGGCGCCTGCGAGCGGCTGAGGTAATAGGTGCGGCTGCCGTTGGGGATATGGCCGTACCGGTCGATCATCGAGGCCATGTCGCGCACCATGTCGCGCATGAGGTCGATCTTCTGGTTTTCGTACAGGCCGATCATGGTGAAGTAGCTGTCCCAGTAATACAGTTCACTGAAACGGCCACCGGGCACCACATAGGTAAACGGCAGGGGCAGTTGCGAGGAATAGGCCACCTGCGTGTCGGGCGGGCGGCTGAGCACTTCCCACATGCCTACGATGTAGTCGCGCACGTTTTCATCCGGCGTGCGCTGGTAGGAGACGGTCTTGCGCTCGGGCAGGGTGAAGTGCTGGGCCACGAAGTCCTTGAGCGAGAAATCGGGGCGCTGGCGGGCGAGGTTATACTGCGCCATGAGGTCGGCTGGCGCTTCATCGGGTATGGCGTCGGCGGCGGTCTTGGCATCGGTGTAGATATGCGCCTCGCCAATGGCCTGGAACAGGCCGTCAAGTGCGATCGAGGGCGGGCGCAGGTCCTGGGCCAGGGCCGCGGGTGCTGCCGCATCGGATAGCAGGGCGTCGGCTGGCGGAACCGGGCTGCTGCCGCTCGATGCCGGGCCATCCTTGTGCATGGTCTGCGCGGGCTGGGTGCCTGGCGGGGTGGCGTCGGCATGGTCGGCGCTGGCCGGACCCGGCATGGCCGTGGGCGGACTGGCCGGGGCTGCGTCCTGCTGCGGGGCCGTGGGCGCGGGCGCGCCACCGCCTGCGGGCATGGGGGGCGTAGCAGTGCCCGACGCGGCCTGCGGCGGCGTGGGGCCTGCGGATGGCGTGGTGGCGGCTGGTGCAGGTGGCATGCTTCCGCTCCCCGAAAGCGGTTCGGGCGTTGGCACCGAATAGACCTGCTCCCCCGCCGTGTCCGGGCTGGCGGCGGGCGCAGGGGCCGACGGTGCCGCTGCTGTCCGTTCCGTGCCGGTGGGTGGCGCGGACGGGATGGCAGCGGGAGTCTGGGCAATGGGCGTGGCCTGCGTGGACTCAGGCGCTGTCTGGGCCAGGGCGGGCGTGCCCGCATAAAGAATGCTGGCCAGCACGAGCCCGGCCTGGCGGGGCGCGGACCGGGACAGGTTTGAACCGCACAGGAGTAAAACTTTCACGAGACGCCAATTCTCCAGATAATAAAAAGCTGAATATGATCCGTGCAACATGCCCTGCCTTGCCTGCCTATCACAAAGGGAAACCATGCAGATGGAGGGAAGTTCATTTTCAGGCATGATGGCTGTCATGAACATGTCCCTGCTTTTCCATAGGGTGTGAAACCGGCTATGCTGTGTGCCCTCCCGGCCTGCGCGGCCCGAGCGTTCGTGTTTTTCCTGTTCCGCCAAACCGGAGTCGTCTTTTCATGCCCTCATCCCTTCAGGGTCTTACCCCGCTGGCCGCAACCGATGCCCTGTTCTTTGAACGCGCCGGTGCCCGCCTTGGCCGCCCCGATGCCGAGCGCCTTGTGCAGCAGGCGCTCGAAGGGATGGATGATGGCGAGCTTTTCCTGGAATATCGTGAAAGCGAGGGCATTTCGCTTGATGAAGGCGTCATCCGCTCCGCAACTTTCGATACGTCATCAGGCTTCGGCCTGCGTGCCGTGCTGGAGACGGAAACCGGCTTCGCCCATTCCGATGAAATCAGCGAAAGCGCGATCCGCCGCGCGGCCGAGACCGTAAGCCAGGTGCGCGCGGGCCGTTCGGGCACGCTGGCGGCAGGCCCCCGTTCAACCAATCATCGCCTCTATCCCGACATCAACCCGCTGGCGGAGGGTGAATTCGCGTCGCGCGCGGCCATGCTGTCGGAGCTTGATGCCTATGCCCGCGCGCGTGACCCGCGCGTGGTGCAGGTGATGGCCTCGCTCTCGGCGGAGTGGCAGGCCATCCAGATCCTGCGGCCCGACGGGCAGCGCATGGCCGATATCCGCCCGCTGGTGCGGCTGAACGTGTCAGTGGTGGTGGAGCTCGACGGGCGGCGCGAGAGCGGCGGCCACGGGCTGGGCGGGCGCTATGCCTACAGTCGCCTGCTGGCCCCCGAAGTGTGGAAGAACGCGGTGGACGAGGCCCTGCGCATGGCGCTGGTCAATCTTGATGCCCGCCCCGCGCCTGCGGGCGAGATGGAGGTGGTGCTCGGCGCGGGCTGGCCCGGTATCCTGCTGCACGAGGCTGTGGGTCACGGGCTTGAGGGCGATTTCAACCGCAAGGGCACGTCCGCCTTTGCCGGGCTGATGGGCCAGCGCGTGGCGGCCCCTGGCGTAACCGTGGTGGATGATGGCACGCTCCCCGAGCGGCGCGGCAGCCTGACCATTGATGATGAAGGCACGCCCACGGGCCGCACGGTCATGATCGAGGATGGCATCCTGACCGGCTACCTGCAGGACCGCCTCAACGCCCGCCTGATGGGCGTTGCCCCCACCGGCAATGGCCGCCGCCAGTCCTATGCCCATGCGCCCATGCCGCGCATGACCAACACCATCATGCTCGGCGGCGATGCCACGACCGAAGACATGATCCGCAGCACGAAGCGCGGGCTGTATGCCGTCAATTTTGGCGGCGGGCAGGTGGATATCACATCGGGCAAGTTCGTGTTCGCCGCATCCGAGGCCTACATGATCGAGGATGGGAGGATCACATCCCCCGTGCGTGGCGCCACGCTGATCGGCAATGGCGCGGATGCCATGACCAAGGTGACCATGATTGGCGGTGAACCCGCCCTTGACCCCGGCATCGGCACCTGCGGCAAGTCCGGTCAGGGCGTGCCGGTGGGCGTGGGCCAGCCCACCCTTAAAATGACCGGCCTGACCGTGGGGGGCACGGGGGGCTGATGATGAACCGGGCGGAGGGGGCAGGCGTGCCCCTTTGGTCCGGTGGTCGTGCCTTTGGAGACTGCCTGAAAAAGCAGCCCCAATAAAACACTGAAATCATAAAAGTTTTTGGTGAAGCTTTTTTCAAAAAGCTTCGAAGAACACCGCCTTTTTGAAAAAAGGCAGCACCCAAAAACTTTTATCTGCCTTGCCGTGGCTTCATCACGCCCGCGCCGCAGCAATCACGGCCTTCATGTGCCCGATGACCGCGGGCAGCCCGTCAAAAATGGCCTGCCCGATCAGGAAATGCCCGATATTGAGTTCCATCACCTGCGGCAGGGCTGCGATGGGGGGCACGTTATCGTAAGTCAGGCCGTGGCCCGCATGCACTTCCAGCCCGCACCGCGCGGCATGGGCGGCGCCTATGGTCAGGCGGCCGAGCTCCACCGCGCGGGCAGCCGTATCGGGTGCATCGGCATAGGCGCCGGTATGCAGTTCCACCACGGCGGCGCCCAGTTTTGCCGCGGTTTCAATCTGCGCGGCATCGGGGTCGATGAACAGCGAAACACGGATGCCCGCGTCATTGAGTCGTGCAATGCGCGGGGCCAGCGTTGCGGCCTGCCCCAGCACGTCCAGCCCGCCCTCGGTCGTGACTTCCTGCCGCCGTTCGGGCACCAGGCAGCACGCATGGGGGCGCAGGCGGGTGGCGATGGTGGTCATTTCCTCGGTTGCGGCCATTTCCATGTTCAGCGGAATGGCAAGTTCCGCGCGCAGGCGCTCAAGGTCGGCATCACGGATGTGGCGACGGTCCTCGCGCAGGTGGGCGGTAATGCCATCAGCCCCCGATTTCTGGGCCAGCAGGGCGGCTTTTACCGGGTCGGGATGCGTGCCGCCGCGTGCATTGCGCACGGTGGCGACGTGATCGATGTTTACGCCCAGCCGGATGGCGGCGGGAGAAGATGCGCTCATGACCTGTTCCTGTGTTCGGCCATCTGCATGGCCATGCGCAGGGCTGCGACAAGGCTGGAAGGGTCAGCCGTGCCGTGGCCTGCAATATCGAAGGCGGTGCCGTGATCGGGCGATGTGCGGATGATGGGCAGCCCCAGCGTGGTGTTGACCCCCTGCGTCATGTCGATGGTCTTGAGCGGGATCAGCGCCTGATCGTGATACATGCACATCGCCACGTCATAGCGCGCGCGAGCGGGAGGCGTGAACATGGTGTCCGGTGGCCACGGGCCGCTTACATCCATGCCGTGTGCGCGCAGCGCCTCGATGGCGGGGATGATGATGGTCTGTTCTTCCGTGCCCATGGTGCCGCCTTCGCCCGCATGCGGGTTCAGCCCCGCCATGGCGATGCGTGGGCGGGCAATGCCGAAATCCCGGATCAGGGCCGCATAGGTGGTGCGGGTGGCGGCGATGATGCCTTCGGTAGTGAGTTCATCAAGCGCGCGGCGCAGGCTGACATGAATCGTGACGGGCACCACGCGCAGCTCCGGGCAGGCCAGCATCATCACCTCGCGCCCCGGCACGTTGCATAGGGCGGCGAGATATTCCGTATGGCCGGGATAGGCGAACCCCGCCTTTTTGAGCACGATCTTGCTGATGGGGTTGGTCACCACGCCCGCCGCATGCCCGTGGCGAGCAAGTTCCACCGCGCGCGCGATGGATGTGGTGATGGCATCCGCATTGCGGCTGTCCGGCTGGCCGGGGTGAACGGGGGCGGCCAGCGTGACCGGCAGCACCGGCACGGCATCGGCAAACACGCCCGTGGCCTCGCCAATGCTGCCAATCTCGCGCACCGGCACGCCGGAGCGGGCAATCAGGGCTGCATCGCCAATCACGGCAAAGGCCGTATCACCTGCCCGCATGGCCCGCCAGGCGCCTGCGGTGATTTCCGGCCCGATCCCGGCCGGGTCGCCCATGGTCAGGGCAAGAGGAGGGGTAACCTCAGGCATCGGTCGTGGCCATGGCGTGCAGGATGCGGACCCACGAGCGCATGCCCTTGTGGAAGGAGGTCAGGTCATATTTCTCGTTGGGCGAATGGGCGCGGTCATCATCGAGCGCAAAGCCCACCAGCAGGGCGGGCATGCCCAGCACGCGCTGCATGTCGGCGGCAACCGGAATCGAGCCGCCACAACCGATGGTCACCGCAGGGGTGTTCCATTCCTCGCCCAGTGCGTTGAGGGCGGGTTTCAGGCCAAAGGCATCATCGGGCAGGGTGCTGGCCACCGATCCGCCGCAGGGCGTGAAGGTAACCGTGCAGTCCTCGGGCAGCAGGTTGCGGACATGGCTGCAGAAAGCCTGGCGGATATGCACCGGGTCCTGCCCGGCGACGAGCCGGAACGACACCTTGGCCACGGCCTCGCCGGGCAGCACGGTCTTGAAGCCTGCGCCAGCATAACCGCTGGAAATGCCATTGATCTCGAAGCTGGGGCGGCACCATGTCTGCTCGATGGCGGTATAGCCTTTCTCACCCGCCGGGCGCGACAGCCCGACTTCGCCCAGAAATGTTGCGTCATCGGGCGCAATCTCGCGCCAGCGCGCGCGCAGTTCGGGGGCAGGGTCGTGCACGCCTGCATAAAAGCCGGGCAGCGTGACCCGCCCGGTCGCCTCATCGCGGATGGAGGAGAGCACCCGGCACAGCACCTCGGCGGGGTTGCGCGCGGCATTTCCATAAATGCCCGAATGCAGGTCACGGGAGGCACAGCGCAGATGCACTTCCTCGCCCACCATGCCGCGCAGCGTGGTGGTGATGGCGGGCACGCCGGGCAGCATGGCGGTATCGCAGATCAGGCCGACATCGGCGCGCAGTTCATCGCGGTGCGTTTCCATGAAGGGCAGCAGGCTGGGGCCGCCACATTCTTCCTCGCCTTCGATCAGCAGCGAGATGCGCACCGGCATCTGCCCGTTTGTCGTGCGGATGGCGCGGATGGCCTCGATAAAGGTCATGACCTGGCCTTTGTCATCCGATGCGCCCCGGGCGACGATGCGCTTCGTGCCATTTTCTCCCATGACCAGCTTCGGCTCGAATGGCCCGCTTTCCCACAATTCCAGCGGATCGACGGGCTGCACGTCGTAGTGGCCATAGAACAGCACATGCGGGCCTGCGGGCGGCGTGCGGTCGTGGGCAACAAGAATGGGGTGACCGGGGGTTTCGTGCAGGGTCACGTCAAAGCCGAGGCCATCGAGTTCATCACGCAGCCACTGTGCCGCGCGCCTGCAGTCATCGGCATGTTCAGGCTGGGTGGAAATGCTGGGAATGCGCAGGAAGGCAAAAAGCCGCTCAAGGGCCGCATCGAGCGTGCGGTCCGCCTGTTCCAGAACGGGAGAAAGGGAGGAGGCGGTCGCGGTCATGAAATCTCCGTTTGCTGCAATCGGCTGGTGGCCTGTCATGGGCCTGACCGCGCTTTATACCACACCCCAGGGCGCGCGGGCGGGACGTATGACAGCAACGGATCAGGCAGATCGTCAAGGACGGGCGGGCGCAAAGGCCGTGGCAAACAAGAAGCGTGAAAACCTGGAGATGTTTTTGGTGAAGCTTTTTTCAAAAAGCTTTGAAAGCATGCCGTCTTTTTTCAAAAAGGCGGCACCAATCCATTCATGAGCGGCACTGCCCATGCAGAAAGCCCAGCGCGGGCAGCGGGCGCCAGGCGCGGGGCAGGTCGGCGCGGCGATAGGGGCGGATGCTGTAATGCGGCACGGCCACCGCATTGCGCTCAAGAAAGGCGCGATAGGCCGCGACCTGGCTGTTGCGCCACACGCAGTCGGCCTCGGCTGCGGCGCGGGTGGCATAGATGCTGGCGATGCGCGTCTCGCGCCCGGTGCGGGCTTCCACCGCCCAGGATTCATCACGTCGCGCCGTGTTGCGAAAAACGACAACCTTGCCCATTGCCCCGCTCCCTGCACCCTGTGTGGTACAGGCAACCATGTCCGTGCCACGCGATCAAGCCAGCGCCGTATGAATTGATTTTCTTGCAGGGGCTGGTTGTTGGGGGTAGGGAACAGGGTCATGATACGTCTTTTCATCACCCTGCCCGTGACGGTGGCACTGATCATTTTCGCGGCCTGCAACCAGGCGCCCGTGGAACTGTCATGGCTGCAGTGGAAATGGACGTCATCCCCCGGCGTGCTTGCGCTGCTGGTGGCCGCCCTGTTCTATGCCACCGGCTCGGCCAGTGTCTGGATCGTGGTGCTGCGCCAGATCCGCCGCGCGCGCCGCGCCGAACAGGAACTGCGCACCCTGCGCGCCAGCCTGCCTGATACCGATGCGCCCGCCCGCCCTCAGGGCCTGACATCGGCCCCGGCTGATTCCCCCATGCTCAAGGCTTATGCCGCCGCGCCGGTCGAGACGCAGCCCGCACCCGAGGTGGCCCCGGCCCCCGAGGCGGCCCCGCAACTGCCCAAGCCCCCCGAGCATTCCTGATCCTGACCAACCCGCCATTTCTGCCTCTGGAGCACCGCCAATGAGCCATGGACGGTCCACCCGCCTGATCGTTGCCCTCGACACCAAGGATACGGCACAGGCCGTGCGCTGGCGCGAGCAGGTGGCGGGGCATGCAGGCATGGTCAAGCTGGGGCTTGAGTTCACCTATGCCTGCGGGCTCGATGCGGTGCGCAAGGCGGCAGGCGACAGCCCGCTTTTTCTTGACCTGAAACTGCACGACATTCCCAACACCGTGGCCTCGGCCATTGGCAGCCTTGCCGCACTCCGGCCTGCCATGCTGACCATCCACGCCAGCGGTGGCCGCGCCATGATCGCCGCCGCCCGCAAGGCGATTGACGAGACCTTTCCCGAAGGCGCCCGCCCGCTGCTGCTGGCCGTGACCGTGCTGACCAGCATGGACGAGGCCGCCCTGCACGAAACCGGGGTGGAAGGCAGCGTGGAGGCGCAGGTGCTGCGTCTTGGCGCGCTGGCCATGGACTCCGGCGCGGATGGGCTGGTCTGTTCCTCGCACGAGATCGCGCCGCTGCGTGCGGCACTTGGTCATAAGCCGGTGCTGGTGGTGCCAGGCATCCGCCCGGCAGGCAGCGCGCTGGGCGACCAGAAGCGGGTCATGACCCCGGCACAGGCCAGTGCCGCCGGGGCAGACTGGATTGTGGTGGGCCGCCCCATTACCCGTGCCGCAGACACGGCAGCCGCTGC